>NZ_BIMR01000208.1 GCF_004306155.1 Cellulomonas biazotea | reverse complement strand
GGGCCGTCGTCGTGGCGGGCCACGTCAGGGCGCGAGTCAAGCCCCCGGAGCGGTGGGAGCGGCCGGTCCTGGCGGGGCCGAAGCAGCGAGCGCGTCGGAGAGGCTCATGACGTGCGCGGGGTTGCCGGCCTGTCGGCGACGCCCGCGAGCAGGTGGTGTGCGCCCGACCCGTCCGGGACGGCGAGGTCGAGGGTCGTGCCGCCGACGTGCAGGGTCGCGACGACGACGTCCCGGTAGGCGGGGTGCGCGACGACTCGCACGTCGTCGATGACCGCGAGGGGTACGACGAGGCGCGACAGGGAGTGCACGGGTGCGCGGCCGCGGACCAGCCAGGCGTGCCGGGCGACGATCTCGAGGGCGTGGTCGTCGCCGGCGAGGACGGCGGCGTGCAGGGTCGCGGGGGACAGTGCGTGCCAGGCGGCCCGGACGACGCCCGCAGCGCCCCCGCCCTGCGGGTGGACGCGGCGGCGCCCGTGCCAGGTCCACGGGGTGAGGTCGGGCAGGCGGCGGCGCACCTCGCGGACGTCGCTGACGAGGGCGACGTCGTCGTTCCCGAGCGTGAGGGCGGCACTGTGCGCGGCGGCGGTGCGGCCCGCGTCGAGGAGCGCCCGGCCGACGGGGCTGGGGGCGGCGGCGGTGGTGGCGGCGCGGATCTCGTCGACGAGGCGGCGGACGTTGTCGCGGGCGGAGCCGTTGTAGCGGACCGCGAGGGTCGAGCCGTCGGTCGTGACGATCGTCAGGGTGGCGTCGAGCAGGCTCACGACGTCGAGCAGCGCGACGACGGACCGGTAGGGCGCGACCCGCACGTCGTACCCTTCGGCGTCCTTGGCGGACGTCCCGGGCCCGCCGGTGCGGCGCGACAGGGCGGTGAGGCCGACGTCGTCGAGGACGAGCAGGTGGTCGTAGAGGTCCATGTCGGCGGTCGCGTCGCGGCGCGCGATGTTGCGGGGGACCTTGAGCACCAGGCGGGCGGTGTCGAGGTCGAGCGGGTGGTCGCGGTAGAGGCGCGGCACGTCCTGCGGGGTGCGCACCTCGTCGATCCAGGGGCCGAAGCGGTCGTACTCGCTCGTGCCGGCCTCGGTGGTCGTCATCGGTCTCCGTCCGGGGTCAGGTGTCGGTGCCGAGGCGGGTGAGCGCCTCGGTGCAGGTCGCGAGGTCCATGCCGTCGAGCTTGTCGAGCAGGCGCCGCCGGACGCTCGCGACGTGCGCGGGCCGGGCGGCCTCCAGCCGTCGGACGCCGGTCGGGGTGAGCACGGCGACCTGCCCGCGGCGGTCCGTCTCGGCGGGGCGGCGCCGGACCAGGTCCTGGGACTCCAGCCGGGTGACGACCTGGGTCATGCGCCCGACGGTGAGGGCGGTGGCGGCGGCGAGCTCGCCCATGCGCAGCGCGTGCCCGGGGGCGTCCGACAGGTGCATGAGCGTGAGGTACTCGGTCCACGACAGGTGCTCGGCCCGGCCGAGGTCGGCCTCGAACGCGCGGGGGACGAACGCGACGAGCCGCGCGAGCGCACGCAGGAGGTCCTCCTCCTGGGCGGTCAGGGGTGCGTTCGCGTCGTCGCTCACGACCGCGAACATACTTGAGTGCTAAAGGATTCGCCAGGGCCTCGCGCGGACGGGTGACGTCACGCCCGCAGGAGGCGGTCCAGGCTCAGCGGGGGCGTGCCGGTGATCCGCTCGACGGCGTCGGTCGGGCGGGCCATGACGTCGCTCGCGATCGCCGTGTACGTCGACACCCACGCGTCGACCTGCCAGTCGGGCGCGCCGTAGACCGCGCGGGACGCGTAGGCCTCGTCGAGCGTCTCGTCGTGGAACGTCACCTCGGTGCCGCGCGCCCGCCCGACGATGCGCGCGGCGTCGGCCAGTGACAGCCCCTCCGGGCCGGTGAGGTCCTCGGTCCGGCCCGCGTGCGCCGCGGGGTCGAGCAGCACCGCGGCCGCAACCCGGGCCACGTCCGCCCGCGCGACGAACGCGCACCGGCCGTCGCCCGCCGGCCCGCGGATGACGCCGTCGGCACCGACGAGGTCGGGCACGAAGTCCAGGTAGAACGTGTCGCGCAGGAACGTCCACGCCATCCCCGACGCCCTGATCCGCTGCTCCGTCGCGAAGTGGTCGCGCGCGAGCGTGAACGTCGCGTCCGGCGCGGCCGCCGCGAACGACGTGTAGACGACGTGGCGGACGCCCGCCGCGGCGGCCGCGTCGACGAACGTCGCGTGGTCGCGCGCCCGGTCCGGGCTCTCGTGCGCCGACACCATGAGCAGGACGTCGACGCCCTCCAGCGCGGCACGGGCGGCGTCCGGGTCGGCGTAGTCGGCGACCGCGACATCGGTGACGGAGCCCAGGGCGGGGATGCGCGGGCTCGTGGGGTCGCGCACGAGCAGGCGCAGCGGCCGCCCCGCCGCGTCGAGGTGGCGGGCGACGAGCCCGCCCAGGTGACCGGTCGCACCGGTGACGGCGATTAGGGCGGGCATGGGACCTCCTGCGGGTGCGGGTCTGCGTCCCATCGTGAGCACGCGGGCGCGGTCCGGCGAGCCGGGCGCGACCCGGACCGCGGAGCTGGTCAGTCGTCGTCCGGGCGCTTGCGCGGTCGCCCGCGCGGCCGGGTGGGGGCGGCGTCCGACGGCAGTCGTCCCGCTCCCTTGAGGGCCTGTCGCAGCAGCAGGTCGATCTGCGCGTTGACGCTGCGCAGGTCGTCCGCCGCCCAGCGGGCGAGCGCGGCGTGGACGGCGGGGTCGAGCCGCAGCAGCACCGCACGGCGCTCGGGTGCTGCTGCGGTCCGCTCCTCGTCCGACGGGCTCACGACGCCACGCTCACGTGTACAGGGAGCCCGTGTTCACGACGGGCGTCGCGCGGCTGTCGCTGCACAGCACCACCAGCAGGTTGGACACCATCGCGGCCTTGCGCTCGTCGTCGAGGACGACCAGGCCCTCGGACTCGAGGCGGCCGAGCGCCTGCTCGACCATCCCGACGGCGCCGTCGACGATGCGCTCGCGGGCCGCGATGATCGCGCCCGCCTGCTGGCGCTGCAGCATGGCCTGGGCGATCTCCGGGGCGTACGCGAGGTTGGAGATGCGGGCCTCGACGACCTCGACGCCGGCGATGACGACGCGCGCCGCGACCTCGGTCGCGATCTCCGCGGACACGACGTCGGTCGCGCCGCGCAGGCTGTTCTCGCCCGCGTCGGCGTGGTCGTAGGGGTGCGACATCGCGACGTGCCGCAGCGCGGACTCCGACTGGACGCGCACGAAGTCGGTGTAGTCCTCGACGGCGAACGTCGCGCGGGCGGTGTCGGCGACCTGCCAGACGACGATCGCGGCGATGTTCACGGGGTTGCCGTCGGCGTCGTTGACCTTGAGCTCGTTGGTCTCGAAGTTGCGGACGCGGACCGACACCTTCTTGCGCGAGGTGAGGGGCATCGCGACGACGAGGCCGGTCCGGCGGATCGTGCCGACGTAGCGGCCGAAGAGCTGGACGACGCGCGTCTGCCCAGGGCTGATGACCGACAGCGCACCCAGCGGGACGAACCAGAGGATGCTCAGCAGGATCCCGAGGGTCGCGAAGAGGCCCGCGGTCGACTCGTCCGAGGCGGCGACCACGAAGCACGCGATGCCGCCGGCGAGGATCGCGAACGCGAGCAGCAGCACGAGCAGCGCGAGACCGGGCCCGCCGGACCACGCCTCGCGCTCGGCGACCTCGACGCGGGTCCCGCTGTGGCCGACGGGACGGCCCGTGGGCTCGCCGCCGGTCGACTCCTGCGGTGGGACGGGGCTGTCGGTCATGTGGGGCTCCTTCGACGTCGCTGGGATATCAAAACGCTATCAGATTAATTCACGTCGCCGACAGTCCCCCGGCCGCTGCAGTCACGGCCGGTACGCTGGACGACGGCGATGGATCCCGCCGGGACGCGAGCGCCCGAACCGCCGCAGCGGCTGATGGTTCCTGACTCGTCGGACGGCGGGCAGGAGCACGCCCGCAGGAGGTGCCGGACCGTGACGCGACCACCACGACCCCCGTCGGTGCCGCAGCCCGCCGTCGAGCGCATGACCCCGTTCGCCGGCCGCCCCGCCGTCGTCGGCGTCGTCCCGCACCAGCACCCCCTCGTCGTGCTCACCGCCGCGTCGTGGGCCCGGGCCGCCGGCGCCCGGCTGCACCTCGCCTACGTCGACCCCACCCGCTACGTCGTCGAGGAGCACCCCGACGGCACCGTCCAGCACGCGCCCGTCGACCCCGACACCGCCGACGACCGCTGGCGCACCACCGAGGACGCCCTGCGCGCCGAGCTCGGCGCCGTGCTCCAGGACGCCGACGTCCCGTGGGACCTGCACTACCTCGCCGGCCGCCCCGATCGGGCCCTCACGCACCTCGCGCGCGCCGTCGACGCGGCCGTCCTCGTCGTCGGGACCCGGACCCACGGCGCGGGCGCCCACCTCCGCGAGCTCGTCGAGGGATCCGTCGCCGCGCACCTCACCCACCACCAGCACCGGCCCGTGCTCGTCGTGCCGCTCGACGTCGTCGACTGGGCCGAGGGCGGTGGCCCGTGGAGGCGGTGACGCCGCCCACGCCGCCAGCGCCCGGACCCGCCGGGACGCCCGCGTCGCCGGTACCGGCGTCGAGGATCCCGCTCGTCCGCCTGACCGCGCTCGTCTTCGTCGGCGGGGCCGTCGGCACGAGCGCCCGCGCCCTCCTGGAGCAGGCGTTCGCCCCGGAGGCGCCCGCGTGGCCGTGGGTCACGTTCGCGATCAACCTCGCCGGCTCGTTCGTGCTGGGCGTCCTGCTGCACGTGCTCGCACGCGCCGGGCAGGACACGGGGTGGCGTCGCGACGTCCGGGTCGGGTGCGGCACCGGGATCCTGGGAGGCTTCACGACGTACAGCACCTTCGTGCTCGAGGTGGACCGGCTGCTGCGCGACGGGCAGGCCGCCGTCGGGCTGCTGTACGCGGTCGTGAGCGTCGTCGCGGGGATCGCGCTCGCGGTCCTCGGGGTCCGCGCTGCCACCCAGGTGCGCCGGCCCCGCCGGGTCGGGCCGGGTGACCGCGACGACCGCGACGACCGCGACGACCGCGGTGACCGGGTCGGGCGGGTGACGGCATGACGCTGCTGCTCGTCGCCGTCGCCGGGGGTGCGGGCGCGTCCGCCCGGTTCCTGCTCGACACGCTCGTCTCGCGGCACAACCGCCTGTCGGTCCCGCTCGGCACGGCCCTCGTCAACCTCACCGCGTGCTTCCTGCTCGGGCTGCTCACCGGCTGGCTCTCGACCCGGACCGGCGACGGCTCGCTCGGCACGGTGCTCGGCGTCGGCTTCCTGGGCGGCTACTCGACGTTCAGCACCGCGAGCGTCGAGGCGGCGCGCCTGGTCCTCGCCGGGCGTACCGGTGCGGCCGTCGTGCACGCGGCCGGGATGCTCGTCGCGAGCCTCGGGGCGGCCGCGCTGGGGCTGGTCTTCGGGGCGGCGTGAGGGCGACCGGGCGGTCCTAGGCTCGCCGCATGATCCGGCTCCGTGACGTCACCTTCCTCGTCCGCGACCACGACGAGGCGCTCGCGTTCTTCGTCGACGCCCTCGGGTTCGTCGTCCGCCAGGACGAGACGTTCGACGGCGGCTGGCGGCGCGTCGTCGTCGGGCCGGCCGACGGCGGCACGGGGCTCGTCCTCGCGCTCGGCGGGGACGGCACGGTCGGACGGCAGGCCGGCGACGACGTCGCGTTCTTCCTGGAGACCGACGACTTCGCCGCGCAGCACGCCCGCATGCTCGGGCACGGCGTGCGGTTCCGCGAGGAGCCGCGGCACGAGCCCTACGGGACCGTCGCGGTCTTCGAGGACCTGTACGGCGGGGCGTGGGACCTCATCCAGCCGCCGGCACGCTGACGGACCCGCCGGGCGGACAACCTTCCGCCGTCCCCGAGCGTGTAGAGAGCATGAGCATGTCGATCGTCGCCGGGGCCGCCGGGCAGCCGGACGCCACCGGCGCCCGCGAGGAGCTCGTCCTCGTGACCCCCGCCGGTCGCGACACGGAGTTCACCGCGTTCGTCCGGTCGGCCACACCGGCCCTGACCCGCACGGCCTGGCTGCTGTGCGGCGACGTCCACCAGGCCGACGAGCTCGTCCAGAGCGCACTGGTCCGGACGTACCTGGCCTGGCCGCGCGCGCGTGAGCGCGACCCCCTCGCGTACGCGCGGCGCGCCCTCGCCAACCAGCGCATCGAGACGTGGCGACGACGACGCCGGGAGGTCCTCGTCGCCCCACCGGACGTGCCGGACTCCGGGCGGCCGTCCGACGCCGAGAGGGTCGCGCAGCGCGACCAGCTCGTCCGGGCGCTCGCGACCCTCAGCGCCCGGCAGCGGCGGGTCGTGGTGCTGCGGCACTTCGAGGGCCTCAGCGAGCGCGAGGTCGCCGACGACCTCGGCATCTCCGTCGGGACGGTGAAGTCCACCGCCTCGCGCAGCCTCGCGCGGCTGCGTGACGTCATGGGCGACCTCGACGACGCCACCGGCGGGACCCGAGCGACGAGGAGCGGACGATGAGCGACGAGACCTTCGCCGACCGGCTGCGCGCCCGCGCCGACCTGGTCGTCCCGGCCTTCGACGTCGACCCCGAGCGGGTCGTCCGGCGGGCCCGCACCCGACGCGCCGTCTCCCGCTCCGTGGCGCTGACCGTGACCGCCGCGGTCGTCGTCGTCGCCGGGGCATGGGCTGCGCCGGGCCTCGGCTGGGACCCGTTCCCCCGGCGCGGACCGGCGTGGACCGGTGCGGCGTCGTGGACCGACGGTGCGGCGCCGACGCCGCACGCGACGAGCACCACGAGCGCCGGACCGACCGCCCCGACGACACCCACTGTGCCGACCTACTGGTACGCGCGGACGGAGACGACCACCTCCGACGGGACGCACGTGCGGGAGACGTGGTCGAGCACCGAGCGGGCGGGCCTGTGGATCGACGACGGTGACCTGACCGCGCCCGGCGCGTTCGGCCCGAGAGACGTCCTCGGCCGGTTCCGCATCGACGGGCAGTGGGTCGAGATGCTGCGCGACCCCGCCGTCCTCCCCACGTCCCCCGCCGCGCTCGCTGCGGTGCTCTACGCGAGCATCGAGCCCGACCGTGCCCAGGGGACCGACGACCAGAAGGTCTTCACCCGCGTGCACGACCTGCTCATGAGCGGAGGGACGCTGCCGGCCGACCTGCGCCTGGCCCTGTGGGACGTCGCCGCGGGCCTGCCCGGTGCGGCGGTCGCCGACGGCGAGGACTCCACCGGGCGCAGCGGCCGCGTGCTCGAGTACCGGGCGCACGAGGGGGACGTCCGGTGGGTCGGCGACCCGTCGACGGGACTGCTGCTGGAGCGGGACGAGCCGAGCGGGCGCACGGTCTACGTCGAGCAGCACGCGACGCAGGAGATCCCGCTCGAGCCGACGATCGAGATGGCCGGGTGCCTCACCTGGGAGACCTGCTGACCCGGGGGCTCGATCGCCGACCTGCCCGTCAGAGCGGTCGTCGGCGCGCCGCGCGGCCCACGTCCGGACGCTAGGCCAGCGCGCTCGCCGCCGAGAGCAGCACGGCTCGCTGCCCGGTCGCGTGCTCCCGCAGGTGGGCGGCGAGGTCGACGAGCCACGCCTCGTCGGGGGCGTCGGGGGCGCCGCCGCTGCCGGCCGGGTCGGGTCCGCGCGCGAGGACGCGCTCCAGGTCGACGAGCTGCTCGGCCGCGATCGCGGCGACGTGCGGCAGCAGCGCGTGCGGCGTGACGACGTCGCCCGACGCGCGGCCGTACCCGTCGAGGAACGCGTCGAGCAGTGCGGGGTGCGCGGGCCGTGCGGGGTCGGGGCCGAGCAGGTCCCGCACGGCGGACGCGACGTCGGCGGCGGCGGGTCGCAGCCCTGCCTCGTCGAGGTCGAAGCACGTCGGCCGCAGCCCGCGCCAGCGCAGGTTGTCGAGCTCGAGGTCGCCGTGCCCGACGACCGTGCGGGCGGCGGTCGCGCGGAACCCGTCGTACCCGTCGTACCCGTCGTGCCCGTCCGACCCGCCCGGCTGCGACGCGGCGAGCGCGCGTGCCGCGGCGGCGACCTCGGCGTCCGCCGACGCCGTGAGGACCGTGAACGGGGGCGCCGCCGCGGGCTGCGCGACGTCCGTGTGCCGGGCGGCGTCGGCGTGGAAGCGGGCCAGCGCCCGTCCCCAGGTGGACGCGACCTCGTCGTTGAGGTCGTCGACGTCGAGGTCGTCCCCGTCGACGCGGCGGACGACGGCGGCGAGGGCCGGGCCGACGGGCGTGTCGAGCCGTTCCAGCAGCCGGCCGGAGCGGGACGGCACGAGCGCGGCGACGTCGGCGTGGTCGGCGGACAGCCGCGCGTGCAGGAGGGTCCCGTGCGCGAACCGGCGCGCCCCCGCGGCGTGCTCGGGCACCCACCGGACGTACAGCACGCCCCGCCGGTCGACGCCCTCGGGGACGACGGCCACGTGCGCGGCGGACGACCGCCAGAACAGGGCCGACCCGGGTGGCAGACCCCACGCGGCCGCGACCGCGTCGGCGGTGGGCGAGCGCCACGCGTCGTCGACGGCGCCGCGCACGTCGCGGATCTCCGGCAGGGTCAGCATCCCCGCATGGTGCGCCCGGGTCGTCCCGGTCGCCATCGAATTGGGCGGTGTCCCGCACCGCGGTCGGTGGGGTCGTCGCGGGTCGGGAGTCCCAGGCGTCGGCCGCCGCGACGGGTGAGCATGGCGTGTGCCGCGACAGACGCCGATCTACTACTACTCGTCCACGTCGGGGCTGGTCCGGTCGTTCGCGGAGCGGCTCGGCCGGCCCGCGTACAACCTGGCCGAGCGCGCGCACCGGCTGTCCGAGGTCGACGGTCCGTGGGTGCTGCTCACGCCGTCGTACAAGACGGGCAACCCGGCGAACGACACGATCCCGGAGGCGGTCCGGCGGTTCCTGCGGTCGCCCGTGAACCGGCGCTCGATGGTCGGGGTCATGGGGTCGGGGAACCGGAACTTCGGCACGCACTACCAGATGGCGTGCCGGGAGATCGCGGAGCGCTCGCACCGCCCGGTGCTCTTCGAGTTCGAGCTCGCGGGGACACCGTGGGACGTCGAGAGAGCCGGCCAGATCCTCGCGGACCTCGACGACGCCCTGGCGGCCGCGCACGCCGACTGACGGTCGCGCGCGGGCGCGCCGTGCGAAGGTTGCCGACGGCGTGCTGCCCGCACCGCCCGAGCAGCCGCCGACAGCGGCCCGCCCCCGAGGAGCCCCGCCGTGCCCGACCCGCTGCGCGTCCGCCCCACCGGCTGGGCGGAGCCGCCGACGCGTCCCGCGATGGCGAACGACGTCGACCGCCGGCCGGGGTTCGCCCTGACGTCGCGGTCCGTCGAGCGCGACGGTGTGCCGTGGGTGCCCGTGTCGGGGGAGGTGCACTACTCCCGCGTGCCGCGGTCGCGGTGGCGCGAGCGCCTGCTGCTCGCGCGGTCGGGCGGGGTCGACGTCGTCGCGACGTACGTCGTCTGGATCCACCACGAGCCCGTGCGCGGCGAGGCGCGGTTCGACGACGGGCTCGACGTCGCCGCGTTCGTGCGGACCTGTGCGGAGCTCGGGCTGAGCGTCGTGCTGCGCCTCGGGCCGTGGTGCCACGGGGAGGTCCGCAACGGCGGCTTCCCGGACTGGGTGCAGGACGCGCCCGTCGCGCACCGCACCGACGACCCCGCCTACCTGGACCTCGTGCGCGAGTGGTTCGGGCGGCTGGGCGCGCAGCTCGCGGACCTGTGCGGGCCCGACGGCCCGGTCATCGGCATCCAGCTCGACAACGAGCTCTACGACCAGCCCGGCCACCTGGTGACGCTCAAGCGCCTCGCACGCGACGCGGGGCTGCACGCGCCGCTGTGGACCGCCACCGCGTGGGGCGGCGCCGACCTGCCGGCCGGCGAGGTCCTGCCGCTGTACGGCGGGTACGGCGACGGGTTCTGGGTCGACGCCGACGAGGGCTGGCATGCGACGTTCCGCGCGCACTACCAGGTGTCGCACACGTGGAACGACCCCGGGATCGGCGCCGACGTGCGCGGCGACGACGAGCCGTCCGCGGCGACGGTCGACCGTGACACCGCCTTCCCGCCCGCGACGTGCGAGCTCGGCGGCGGCATGGCGACGACCTACCACCGGCGTCCCGTGCCCTCCGCGCTCGACGTCGCGACCGTCGCGCACACCAAGATCGCCGCGGGCTCCGCCTGGCAGGGCTACTACATGTACGCGGGCGGCACGAACCCCGGGCCCGACCTGCAGGAGTCCCACGCGACCGGCTACCCGAACGACCTGCCGACGTTCGACTACGACTTCCACGCGCCCGTCGGCGCGGCCGGGCTGCTCGCGCCGTCGCACGCGGCCCTGCGCACCCAGCACGCGTTCCTCGCCGCGTTCGGCCCGGCGCTCGCGGCCATGCCGTCCACGCTGCCCGACGTCCGACCGTCGGGCGTCGACGACTCCGCGACCCTGCGCTGGGCCGTCCGGTCCGCAGGCGGCACGGGGTTCGTCATGCTCGCGTGGCACCAGCCGCACGTCGCCCTGCCGACCCTGCGCGGCGTCCAGGTGCAGGTCGACCTGCCCGACGGCCCGCTCGTGCTCCCGTCGCGCCCCGTCGACGTGCCGCCCGGCACCCTGACGCGCTGGCCCTTCGGGCTCGACGTCGGCGGGGTGCGGCTGCGCTGGGCCACCGCGTCCGCGCTCACGACCCTGCCCGACGGCACCCTCGTCCTGCTCGCCTCCGCCGGGGTGCCCGTCGAGGTGGCCGTCGACCCGGCCGTCACGGTGACCGGCGGCGCCTGGTCGGACGCGCCCGGCGTGCACGTCCTCGACGACCGGACCGGCGGGCTCGTCACGCTCACCGACGGTCCCGAGGGCCCCGACGGCACCGCCGTCGGCCGGGTGCTCGTCGTCGGCGCCGCCGACGCCGACCGCGTGTGGGTCGTCGACGGCCCCGGCGGCCGGGTCCTGCTGCGCAGCGTCGACCCGCTGTGGGTCGACGGCACGGACGTCGTCGTGCGGGCGTCGGCCACCCCGGTCGTGCACCGCTGGACGACCACCGGCTGGCAGCGCCTGACGTTCACCGCCGCTCCCCTGCCACCGACCCCGTCGGACGACGGGAGTGCCGCGATCGACGCCGCACGGCTGCGCGCCGCGCAGGACGCGCCGACCGCGCAGGACGTGCCCGCGGGTGCTGGCCCGGTCGCGTTGCGATCGACAGGTCGTGGGACGGACGAGCCTGGCGCCTGGGCCGTCACCGTCGTGGCGGTGCGGGCCGGGGGTGCGCCGCAGGCGTCCTACGGGTCGCACGAGGGTCGGGCGTCGGCGCCGTCGGCCGCGACCGTCGCGGACCTCGCCGCCGAGCACCGCCTGGTGGACGTCGGGCGGCCCGTCGACGGCACCGTCCGGCACCTGCACGTCGCGTGGGCGGGGGACGTCGCACAGCTCCTGGTCGACGGCGTCGTCGTCGCCGACCGGTTCTGGGACGGCACGCCGTGGCACGTCGACCTCGACGTCCTGCCCGGCGCACAGGACGACCGCGTCACGCTGCGCGTCCTGCCCCTGCACCGCGACGCGGCCGTCTGGCTCCCCGCCGACGCGGCCGACCGCCGCCGCTCGGTCGACGGCCCCCTCGCTGCGCTCGACGCGGCCGCCCTCACCCGCACGACGCTCTGGACGTCCCCCCTCACCTGACCCACTCGCCCCCGCCGATCGCCGGCCAGTTCGTCACTTCCGGCCGAGCTCGTGAGCTACAGGTGACGACCTCGGCCGGAAGTGACGACCTCGGCGACGTCGGGGGGGGGCGTGGAGGGCGCGTCCGGCGGATCGACGTCCGGCCGGGGCGCGGGGCGTCTAGCATCGCCGCCGTGAGGGACGCGCGGGTGCGGGGGCGACGAGTCGTGCTGGCCGCCGCCGTGGCGCTGACCTGGGTGCTCGTCGCGACGGTCGTCGTCGTGCAGGGCGGCGGGCAGACGCTCGTGCGCGGGTCGCTCGACGCGGTGCCCGACACGCCCGTCGTCATCGTGCCGGGGGCAGGGCTGCGGCCCGACGGCACCCCCTCGACCTACCTGCGCCGCCGCCTCGACGCCGCCGCCGACCTGTACGCGAACGGGACCGTCCGGGTGGTGCTGGTCAGCGGCGACAACCGCACCCCGTGGCACGACGAGCCGACCGCGATGCGCGACTGGCTCGTCGAGCAGGGCGTCCCGGCGGACCACGTCGTCCGGGACTACGCCGGGCTGGACACGCACGACACGTGCGTCCGGGCGCACGACGTGTTCGGCGTCGACCGGGCGGTCGTCGTCACGCAGTCGTACCACCTGCGCCGGATGCTGTTCTCGTGCCGGGCGGCGGGCATCGACGTCACGGGCGTCGGGGTGTCGGCGGCGAGCGTCGAGCCCGCGAAGGCCGTCGTCTACCGGGTGCGGGAGGTGCCGGCGTCCCTGCGGGCGGCGCTCGACGCGGTGACCGGGCGTGCCCCCGTGCACGGCGGCCCGCGCGAGTCGGGCGTGGACGATGCCCTGACCTCCGCCACCCGCCCCGCCGGCTGACCGGCCCGACACGCCGGTCGTCGTCCGCCGCGCACCCGCAGGCCCGCCGGGGGAGGGTGGACGGGACAGGGGGAGGGCCGCACATGGAGGAGACCCGCAGGGGAGGACCCGGACCGGCCGCGGTGCCGGTCGACTGGGTCGTGCCGCCCGGGCCGCGCGACTGGCTGCTCGGCACGGGCGCGACGCGCGGCGAGCGGGTGGTCGTGTGGGCGACGACGGCGCTGTGCGTCGCGGCGCTGGTCGTCACGGCACCGGCGTCGTGGTCGTGGCTGACGTGGCTCGTCGTCCTGCTCGTGACGCTCGACGTGACGGGCGGGGTCGCGGCGAACGCGCTCGGGTCGGCGAAGCGGCTGTACCACGCGCCGCTCGACCCGCCGGTGACGCGCCTCGACCGGGTGCTGCACGACCACCTGGCGTTCACGGCGATGCATGTTCACCCGTTCGTGCTGGCGGTCGCGGTGCCGGACGCGTCGTGGGTGTGGGCGCTGTGGTGGTACCTGGTGCCGCTCGGCGGGGTCGTGCTGGTCCGGTCGGTGCCGGTGTACCTGCAGCGGCCCGTGGCGCTCGGGGTCGCGGCGGTCGCGCTCGTCGCCGCCCCGCTCGTGGACACCCCGGAAGGGCTGGCGTGGTTCGGCCCGGTCATGGTGCTCAAGCTCGTCGTGGCGCACGCTGTGCGTGAGGAGCCGTACCGACCGGCCCAGCGACCGGGGTCGGCGGACCCCGACGCTCAGGGTCGGACCAGGGGCTGACCAGGGACGTCACCGATGTCGCGCGCAACCGGGTGACGGGACGATCGTCACGGGACCGGACGTCGGACGTGCAGTGAGGTGGAGGACCATGACGAGCCAGCAGAAGACCCCGATCGCGAGTGCGAGGGGCCTGGTCAAGACGTACGGCAAGGGCGACACGGCGGTGCACGCCCTCGCGGGGGTGGACGTCGACTTCGGCCGCGGTGAGCTCACGGCGATCATGGGGCCGTCGGGGTCGGGCAAGTCGACCCTGATGCACTGCATGGCGGGCCTGGACCGCACGGACGCCGGGACGGTCGTCGTCGACGGCCTCGAGGTCAGCGGCATGAACGAGCGGCGGCTGACGAAGCTGCGCCGCGACCGCCTCGGGTTCGTGTTCCAGGCGTTCAACCTGGTGCCGACCCTGACGGCGCTGGAGAACATCACGCTCCCGCTCGACATCGCGCGCCGCCCCGTCGACAAGGCGCACCTCGACACGGTCGTGCAGGCCGTCGGGCTCGCGGACCGCCTCGACCACAAGCCGTCGGAGCTGTCGGGCGGCCAGCAGCAGCGTGTCGCGTGCGCGCGTGCCCTGGTGACGCGGCCCGCGGTCGTGTTCGCGGACGAGCCGACGGGCAACCTCGACTCGACGTCGTCCGCGGAGGTGCTGGGCTTCCTGCGCCGGTCCGTGGACGAGCTCGGCCAGTCCGTCGTCATGGTCACGCACGACCCGACGGCCGCGTCGTACGCGCACCGGGTCCTGTTCCTGGCCGACGGCCGCCTGGTCGGCGAGCTCGTCGACCCGACGCCCGACTCGGTCCTCGCCGCGCTCGCGGCCCTGCGCCCGGCGCGTGCGGCGTCGAACGGCTCGCCGGTGCTGCCGGCGGCCCAGCCCGCGGTCCTCTGATGGGCCGCGTCGCGCTGCGCGGCATCCGCGCGCACATGGTGCGGTTCCTGCTGTCCCTGCTGGCCGTCGCGCTCGGCGTCGCGTTCGTCGCGGGCACGTTCGCGCTGCGGACGATGATGTCGTCGACGTTCGACGGGATCGTCGACGCCGCGGCTCCCGCCGACGCGTACGTGCGCGTGCAGCAGGCGGACGGCTCGTCGGTCGGCACCGGCACGGCGACCGCCAAGGGCGAGAGCGTGCCCCGGGACCTGGTCGAGGAGGTCGCCGCCGTCGACGGCGTCGCGCACGCCGTCGCGGGCGTGCAGGGGCCGATCGTGCTGGTCGGCGCCGACGGGACGGCCGTGCAGAGCACGCAGGCCCCGTCGTTCGCCGTCATGTACGTGCCTGACGACCCGTCGCTCGACGTGGTCGAGGGCCGTGGCCCGCAGCGGGCCGGCGAGGTCGCGCTGGAGTCGGCGACGCTCGAGTCGTCGGGCCTGTCCGTGGGCGACACGACGGACGCGGTGCTCGGCGGCGAGGTCACGCAGGTCGAGGTCGTCGGTCGCGTGGACCTGGGCGGTCCGATGGCCGGCGCGACGATCGTGCTGGTCGACGAGCAGACCGGGCTGGACGTCCTCGCGCCCGAGGGCGGCGTCGGCGACATCGCCGTGTACGCCGCGGAGGGCACGTCGGCCGCGCAGCTCGTCGACCGTCTGGAGCCCCTCGCCGGGGACGGCCTGGAGGTCGTCACGGGTGACGCGCTGCGGGCGGAGAACAAGGAGGAGATCGCCAGCCAGCTCGGGTTCGTCACGACGTTCCTGCTGGTCTTCGCGGGGATCGCGCTGTTCGTCGGTGCGTTCATCATCTCGAACACGTTCGCGATGTCCGTGCGGCAGCGGATGCGTGAGCTCGCGCTGCTGCGCGCCGTGGGGGCGTCGCCGGTGCAGGTCTTCTCGTCGGTCCTCGTGCAGGCGGCCGTCGTCGGCCTGGTCGGGTCGGCGCTCGGCGTCGCGGGCGGCCTCGGGCTCGTCTCGGTGCTGCGCGTCGGGCTCGGCGCCGCGGGGATGGACCTCGTGGGCGACATCCCCGTCGACGCGACGACGATCGTCGTGTCGCTCGTCGTCGGCACGGTCGTGAGCGTGCTCGCGGCGGCCCTGCCCGCCCGGCGTGCGGCGCTCGTCCCGCCCGTCGAGGCCATGCGCGACGACGTCGCGACCCCCGAGCGGTCGCTGCGCTGGCGGGCCGTCGGCGGGCTCGCCGTCACGGTGCTCGGCGGTGCGGCGCTCGCCGTCGCGATGCTGCGGCCCGAGGCGGACAACGCGGAGCAGCTGCTCGGCGTCGGCGCCGCCGGGGTGCTCGTGGGCGTCCTCATGCTGTCGCCGACCGTGGCGCGTGCGGCCGTCGGCGTCCTCGCCTGGCCGTTCGTGCAGCTCCTGCGGCCCGTCGGGCGGCTCGCGCGCGGCAACGTCGTGCGCAACCCGCGCCGGACCGCGAACACCGCGGGCGCGCTCATGATCGGGATGGCGCTCGTCGGTGCGGTGTCCGTCATCGCCGTCACCGCGCAGCAGTCCGTCGCCGGGGTCGTCGAGGCCCAGACGAACGCCGACGTGGTCGTGCGGTCCGCGACGAACGTCATCCCCGCCGGTGCGGTCGAGGACGTCGCGGCGCTCCCCGAGGCGGGGCGGTCCGACGCGATCGCGTTCGCCCCGCTCGCCGTGTCCTCCGGCGACGAGGCGCCCGCCGTCCAGTACGTCATCGGACTGGACGACGGCACGCTCGGCGGGTCCGTCGAGGTCGACGTCGTCGACGGGTCGCTCGACTCGCTCGGCGCCGGGCAGGTCGCGGTCCTGGAGGCCGCGTCCGACGAGCACGGATGGGGCGTCGGGGACACGGTCACGGTCGGCGGCACCGACGGCCCGCAGGACCTGACCGTCGTGGCCGTCTTCACGACGAACGTCCTCGGCTCGCCGCTCGTCGTCGACCAGCAGGTCCTCGACACGCTCGTGCCGCCCGAGCAGCAGCAGGTCGACACGATCCTCGTGTCCGCCGCCGCCGGGACGAGCACCGCCGAGCTGCAGGAGGCCGTCGCGGACACCGTCGCGCCGTACGTCGTCGTGTCGGTCCTCACGCGCGACGAGTTCGTGTCGAGCCTCGCCGACCAGGTCAACCAGGTGCTCGTCATCCTGTACGCGCTGCTCGGCCTGTCGGTCGTCATCGCGGTCCTCGGCATCGTCAACACCCTCGCGCTGTCCGTCATCGAGCGGACCCGGGAGATCGGGCTGCTGCGGGCCGTCGGCCTGGGCCGCCTGCAGCTCGCGGGCACGGTGACCGTCGAGTCGGTCCTGACGGCCGTGTTCGGCACGGTCCTCGGGCTCGTGGTGGGCGTCGCGCTCGCCTCGACGCTGCCGACGCTCTTCGCGGACGAGGGCCTGTCGACCCTCGTGATCCCGTGGGGCAGCCTCGCGGGGATGCTCGTCCTCGCGGTCGTCGTCGGGGTGCTCGCGGCGCTCTGGCCCGGGACCCGCGCGGCCCGGATGAAGGTGCTGGACGCGGTCGCGTACGAGTGACCCGCCGGG
>NZ_BIMR01000207.1 GCF_004306155.1 Cellulomonas biazotea | reverse complement strand
CGCCGTCGCGAGCACCAGCAGGAACGCCGCGGCGGCACCCTGACGGCGCCGCGCGACGCCCCAGGCTGCGAGCGGCAGCGTCAGCCTGCGGCTGGACCCGGCGCGTGCGTCGACCCGGCGCGCGACGAGCGCGAGCGGGCGCAGCGCGAGGGCCGCCCCGGCCAGCAGGCACACCACGGGCGCCGCGACGAGGACGGGGTCGACCAGGGAGCCGGTGGCGACGCGGTGCGCGCGCAGCTGCAGGTAGGCGAGGACGGCGAGCGCCACGAGCAGCAGGTCGGCACCCGAGCGGGCCACGACGCCGACGCGGTCCTCGCGCCCGGCGCGTGGCGACGCGGTGCGCAGCCACGGCAGCACGAGCAGGGTGCCGAGCACCAGCGTGACGGCGGTGACGCTCGCGGCGAGCGGGAGGAGCCCGCCCTCCGGGACGGCGGCCGGACCCAGGCCGACCGCGTCCGCGAGCGCGCGGTACAGGACGAGGGCGAGGACCGTCGCAGGGACGACGGCCAGCAGGCCGAGCACCGTCGCCTCGGCGGCGGCCTGCGCGACGAGGCGACCGCGGCCCATCCCGCGGGCGGCCAGCAGCGCCGCCTCGGGAGCGCGGCGACCCGCGACCAGCCGTGCGGCCAGCGTCACGGTCGTCGCGGCGAGCGCCCCGCCGAGCAGCGCCACCGCGAGCACGCCCGACGCGGTGACGCGGCTCTGCTCCCGCGCGGCCTCGAGGGTGCGCGCGAACGGCCGGTCCACGACGACGTTCTGGGTGCGGTCGTGCAGGGCGCCGTCGAGCGCGCCGGGCAGTGCGTCGACACGAGCGCCCGCCGCGGTCAGGTCGGCCGCGTCCGCCCCCGTCAGGGACGGCTGCACGACCAGCGTGACGCGGCGCAACGGGATCGCGCTGGAGGCGACGCCGCCGGGCGGCACGACGAACGGGCCGTAGGCCGCGAGGTGGCCGCGGTAGTCCGGGCCGATGCCCGTCCCGCGCAGCGGGTCCTCCTGCCACGCGGCCCCGGGCCGCGGTGCGAACGTCCCCACGACGGTGAGGCCCGCACCCGTGCCACCCGCGTCCGCGGAGAGCGAGGTCGTGCCGCCGACGTCGAGCCCCAGCGCACCCGCGGCCGACACCGGCACCGCGACCTCACCCGCCGTGGTGGGCCACCGGCCCGCAACCAGCGTCGCGCGCGCGTCGGGGTCGTCCAGCTCCGCGAGGTAGCCGAGCCGCACCGGGCCGCCGCCACCCGGCAGGTACCGCATGACGCTCGACGTCCACGCGGTCAGCGTCGTCGGGAGGTCGCCGAACGGCTCGGTGAGCAGCGCCGACGCGGTGGCGACGGCCTGCGACGCGTCCCGCGCGGTCGCGGCGACGAGAGGGTCGACGTCGGCGTCGTCCGGGTCCTCGGGGAACCCGAGCGCGACCCCGACCTGCACGTCGGCAGCGGGCTCCCCGGCCATCGCGAGCTGCAGCGCGCGCTGCGGCGCGGCCGTCGTGAGGAGCACGCACACGCCGACCAGCGCGGAGCCCGCGACCATGACCGCCAGGACCGCGGCCAGCACGCCGACCTGCGCACGGCTGCGCCGCCAGACGTGCTCACCCACGCGCAGCTGCCTCGACCACCCGGCCGTCGACGAGGTGCAGCGCGCGGTCCGCGAGCGCGATCATCACGGGGTCGTGCGTCGAGACGATCGCGGTCATGCCCTCGGCCTCGACGACCCCGCGCAGGAGCGCCATCACGGCCAGCCCGGTCTCGCTGTCGAGCTGACCGGTCGGCTCGTCGGCGACCAGGAGCCGCGGTGAGGACGCGAGCGCGCGGGCGATCGCGACCCGCTGCTGCTGGCCGCCGGACAGCTCGTCGGGTCGCTGCTGCGCGTGCGCGGTGAGGCCCACGAGCTCGAGGAGCATCTCGACACGACGCTCCCGCACGTCGACGGGTGCCTCGTGCAGCCTCAGGGGCACGCCGACGTTCTCGGCGGCCGTGAGCGCGGGCATCAGGCCGAACGTCTGGAAGACGAACGCGACGCGGTCGCGGCGCAGGGTCGCCTGGCCGTCGTCGTCGAGGGCCGCGACGTCGACGCCGTCGACGTGCACGCTGCCCTCGTCGGGGCGGTCGAGCCCGCCGACGAGGTTGAGCAGGGTCGTCTTGCCCGAGCCGGAGCGCCCGACGAGCGCGACGAGCTCCCCGGGCTCGACGTCGAGGTCGACGCCCCGCAGGGCGCGCACGGCGGACCGGCCGGACCCGAACGTGCGGTGCACGCCGCGGACCTGCACCGCCGCCCCGGGCTCGGGGCTCACCGGGGACCGCCGTCGCGCCAGACCGCGAGGTGGTCGGCCTCCAGCACCAGGCGCACCCGGCTGGTCAGCGCGAGCGCGTCCCGGTACTCGCGCGGCACCTGCAGCCGTCCCGCCCGGTCCATCACGGCGTACTCCTCGTGGACGACGTCGCCGTCGGACTCGCGGCGCAGCACCTCGCTGCTGGTGCGTCCGTCCCGGATCGCGACGGTCCGCTCGACGAGGGAGCTGACCGCGGGGTCGTGCGTCACGACGACGACGGTCGTGCCGGCCTCCCGGTTCACGGTGCGCAGCGTCTCGAACACCTCGTGCGTCGTGGTGGTGTCGAGCTCGCCCGTCGGCTCGTCCGCGAGGAGCAGCTGCGGCGCGTTGGCGAGCGCCGTCGCGATCGCGACCCGCTGCTGCTCACCGCCCGACATCTCCTGCGGCCGCCGGTCGGCGACGTGCCCGACGCCGACGAGGTCGAGCAGCTCGTCGGCCCGCCGTCGCCGCTGCCGGCGGGGGACCGACGTGATCGGCAGCGCGACGTTCTGCCGCGCGGTCAGGTAGGGGAGCAGGTTGCGCGACGTCTGCTGCCACACGAACCCGACCGTCTGCCGCCGGTACGCGACCCGCTCGCGCGCGGGCATCGCCATGAGGTCCCAGCGCCCGACGCGCACGCGGCCCGCGGTCGGCGCGTCCATCCCCGACAGCACCCCGAGGAGCGTCGACTTGCCCGAGCCGCTCGCCCCGACGACCGCGACCATCTCCCCCTCGTCGACGAGCAGGTCGAGCCCTTGCAGCGCCTGCACCTCGACGCTGCCGGACTGGTAGATCCGCACGAGGTTGTCGCACACGACGAGCGCGTCGTGCCCGTACTGCGCGGGGCGTGCGGCGTTCCCGCCGAGCGCCGCGAGCGTGCTCTCGGACACAGGCGGCTCCTTCCGTCGCGCGGACGTCCACCGCAGACTAGGCGTGTTCACGCTCACACACGGTCGAAGACGCACCGCCGTCCGGGTGGGAAGTCCCGGACGGCGCGGCCGCCGGGACCCATCCAGGCGAGCGCGGGTTCGAGCGAGCGTCCGTCCGGAGCGCTACGGCTCGACTGCCGGGTCGCTCGGCCCGGGCTCCTCGGCTGCCGAGCGCAGCAGCTGCCGCCACGCGTGGTCCTCGAGCGCGGCGACGGCCAGCTCGATGCGACGCTCGTACTCGTCGGCCGACTCGCCCTCGCGGGGCGGGCCTACCGGTTCCGGCCCAGGCGCACCGGGCTCGACCTCGTCGTGTGTCACGGGTACCTCCCCGGATCTCTCGTGCGCGTGCAGGGGGACGACAGCGGCGCGAGCGCGGCCCGTCGTCCGGATCGGCGCGGGCTGCGGATCTCGCACGCGGCGGACGCGGCGGGTCGCCTCAGTCGCGCGCGAGGTCCGCGGACCTGACCCACCGGGACCACTCGTCCTGCGCGACGTAGCCGGCTCGCTGCCAGACCGCCCGTCCTTGGTCGTTGCCGTCGAGGACCATCGCGTGGAAGCGCTCGGCTCCCAGCGCGCGCAGTCGGTCCTCCGCTGCCGTCAGGAGCAGGCGACCGAGGCCCTGCCGGCGGTGGTCGGGGTGCACGGCGAGGCGGTAGAGGCTCGCGCGCCAGCCGTCCCACCCCGCGACGATCGTCCCGACGATGCGACCCTCGACCTCGGCGACGATGATCGCGTCCGGGTCGTGCCGGACGAGCCGCAGGATCAGCTCCGGGCGGTCCGGCGGTCTCGCGTCGTTCTCCGCGGCGACCGACCAGAACCGCGCGAGGGGCTCGGCGTCGTCCGCACGCGCGCTCCTGAGGTCCACCTGATTCAC
The DNA here is from genome assembly GCF_004306155.1 of Cellulomonas biazotea. Lineage (GTDB taxonomy): Bacteria > Actinomycetota > Actinomycetes > Actinomycetales > Cellulomonadaceae > Cellulomonas > Cellulomonas biazotea. The sequence goes on along the minus strand of NZ_BIMR01000207.1, from coordinate 20,373 downwards.
GCCCCCATCATCGCGCCCGCGCGTCGCCACCGGGGCGACCGCGACGGCCGTTCCTCGCGAACGGGGGACGGGCCCGCGCGGTCGGTCCCGGTGTCGGCGTCGGCGGCTAGTCTCGCCGCGTCGTCGACGGTGAGGAGCGTGCGGGGTGGCCCTGTTCGGGTGGGTGCGGCGGGAGCAGGACGGTGGGCCGCGCCGGGAGTGGGTCGGCGCGTTGCGGAAGGTCGTCGCGCACCTCGACGGTGACGAGGCCGTCGTCGACTACGTGCTGACCGGGCAGGACCCGGCGGCGCTGCGGCGGGTCCCCGTGCAGAGCTGGTACAGCATGGGCTCGCGCGAGAGCCATCCGCAGGCCGCGGCGCTGCGCACGCTCTACGCCGGTGCGCGCGACGTCGACGCGGCGGTGCTGCGCCGGTGGGGGCAGGTCCTCGACCGGGTGCACGGCGCCGCCCAGTGGGGGCTCGTGCTGGGCCCGGTCGCCGGGTGCCGGTGGCACGAGCTCATGCTCGTGCAGGCGGACGCGTCGACGCGCGCGAGCTCGCCGCTGCCGCTCACGTTCGACGACCTCGTGCGCATCGCGGCCGTGGACGGCGCGACGCCCGCCGACCTGCTGACCGCCGTGCTCACGGTCCAGGTCCCCCAGGGGCACGTGCACGGCCGGTCCCGTGCGGCGCTCGTCCGGATGCCGGGCTTCGGCGATGCCCTGACGGCGCACCGCGAGCTCGTGTCGGCGGCGCTCACCGTGCGCGACGTCGACGGCAGGCTCGCCGCACTGGACCTCGTCGGCCTGACGCTCACGGACGAGGCGCTGGTCGACCTCGTCGAGCCGCTCGCGGTGGGGGCGACGGCCTCGAGCGCGCAGGTGCGCGGCGCCGCGCAGGCGGTGCTCGACCGGACCGGGACCGCGGCCGTGCCGCCGCTGCGTGCGATCGCCCGCAGCGGCCGGCCCGACGCGCGGGCACGCGCCCTGGACCTGCTCGCCGAGCTCCCCGACGAGTACGACTGGGCGGTCGCGACGGCCGAGGCCGACCGCGCCGAGAGCGTCCGGTCGATGCCCGCACGGTGGGAGGCGGACCGCGCCGCGGCGGCGGCCGGCGTCCCCGACGTGCTGCCCGACGCGCCACCACCGACCCGGTGGGGCCTGCCCCGCGCGAACGCCGAGGCGACGGCGCGGGCGGTCGTCGAGGCGCTGGCCGCCGACGTGAAGGAGGCGAACCGGCGCTCGGTGGCGTACGCGCGCGGGCAGGGCGGCAAGCCGCACCAGGCGCCGGTCCCGGGGGAGGCGGAGGTCGCGGTGCTCGCGAAGCTCCTGACGTCCACCCGCCCCCCGGTCCCGAGCAGCGCACGGCTGCGCCCGCACAACCCGTGGTCGATCGGCCAGGCGCTCGCGACGACCGCGTCGCGTGGCGGCGTCGACGCGACGAGCGCCGTCGCCCTGCTCGTCGCCGCCGGGCTGGCGGACCAGCGGTCGACCCTCGTCACGGTCCTGCAGACCGTGCACGCGCGGACGGGCGAGCCGGACCTGCTCGCGTTGCAGCAGATGCTCGACGAGGCGGGTCTCGACGGCCGGGAGACGGTGTGGACCGCATGCGTCACCGGCTGGACCAGCGGTCTCGCGCGCGGCTGGCCGGACGAGCAGGTGTGGCCCTTCGTCGCACGCAACCTCGGCTGGATCCTCGAGCAGGGCCGCACGGACGGCTCGTCTGTGCAGACCGCGACGTACTTCCGGATGCTCGCGACGCTGCCGACACCCCCGGCGCGCCTCGTCGACCACCTCTACGACCTGGCGCTGCGGGGCCGCAAGACCGACCGCGAGCCCGCGCAGCGCGCCCTCGACGGGGACCCGCAGCGTGCGCAGCGGGCGTCGGCGGCGCTCCTCGACGGGCGGTCGGAGACGCGCCTGGTCGCCGCGCAGTGGCTCGCCGAGATCGGCGACCCGGCCGCCGTGCCCGCGCTGCGGACGGCGTGGGGCAAGGAGAAGCAGGACGTCGTGCGCGGCGCGCTGCTCGACGCGCTCGTCGCCGCCGGGGAGGACGCGGAGACCTACCTCGACCCCGCCGCCACGACGGCGACCGCGGAGGCCTACGTCGCGAAGGGCCTGCCCGCACCGCTCGCCTGGGTGGCGTGGGACGCGGTGCCCGACGTGCGGTGGGCGTCGTCGGGGGAGTCCGTCCCGCGGGCGGTCGTGCAGTGGCTGTGCGGGACGGCGGTGAAGGCGCGGTCGCCCGAGCCGAACGCGATCCTGCGGCACTACGCCGCCGCGTTCGAGCCCGAGAGCCGGCGACGGCTCGCGCACCACCTGCTGCAGACGTGGCTCAACGAGGACGTCCGGCCCATCCCGGCGGACGAGGCGGAGCGGTCGGCCCGGCAGACCGCCGCGGGGAGCCACCGGTGGCTGACCGCACCCGGCAGCCAGTACGAGGGCCTGTCGGTCGACGAGCTCTTCGCACGGCTCCTGCCGGCCGCCCTGCGCACCCCCGCAGGGTCGGCGATCGCGAGCAAGGGGCTGCTCGCGGTGGTCGCCGCGTGCGGCGGCCGGGACGTCGTCGCCCCCACGGAGCGGTTCCTGCGCGAGTGGTTCGGGCAGCGGGCGGCCCAGGGCAAGGCGCTCATCGCGATGCTCGCGTGGGTGGACGACCCGGCGGCGGTCCAGCTCGTGCTGTCGGTCGGGTCGCGCTTCCGGACGAAGAGCTTCCAGGAGGAGGCCGTCCGGCAGGCGCAGGCGCTCGCGGACCGCAAGGGGTGGACGGTCGACGAGCTCGCCGACCGGACCGTGCCGACCGCGGGCTTCGACGACGACGGCGTCCTCGAGCTGTCGTACGGACCGCGCACCTTCACCGCGCGGCTCCTGCCGGACCTCACCGTCGAGCTGCGCGACCCGGACGGCACGGTGGTCAAGGCGCTGCCGGCGCCGCGCCGCACGGACGACGCCGACCTCGCCGCGGACGCGAAGAAGGCGTTCGCGGCGGCACGCAAGGACGTCAAGGCGATCGCGTCGCTCCAGCAGCGGCGGCTGTACGAGGCGCTGTGCACCGAGCGGTCGTGGTCCGTGCAGGACTGGGACCGCTACCTGCTGCGGCACCCGGTCCTCGGGCTCGCGGTGCGGCGGCTCGTGTGGGTGGCGACGGTCGACGACCGTGAGGACCATGCCCCGCTGGTGTTCCGTCCGCTGGACGACGGCAGCTTGACCGACGTCGACGACGAGCCCGTCGAGCTGCCGGAGGGTGCGCGCGTCCGCCTCGCGCACGACAGCGTGCTCGACCCCGGCACGGTCGCCCGCTGGGTGGAGCACCTCGCGGACTACGAGGTGACGCCCCTGTTCCCGCAGCTCGGCCGCGGCGTGCACGCGCTGCCGGCGGACGCCGCCGGGCGGCGGGAGCTCGACGACTTCACCGGGCACGTGCTGGAGGCCTTCGCGCTACGCGGCCGTGCCCTGCGGCTCGGGTGGACGCGCGGGGGGACCGTCGACGGCGGCTGGTTCCTCACCTACGACAAGCGGTTCCCGACGCTCGGCGTCGTCGCGCGCATCGAGTTCACCGGGAACTCGCTGCCGGAGGAGAACCGGACGGTCGCGCTGCAGACCCTGTCCTTCCACCGGACGGGTCCCGACGGGCAGGGTGAGGTGGGGCTGACCCTCGGTGAGGTCCCCGCGGTGCTCGTCTCCGAGTGCTGGCACGACCTGAGGGTGATCGCGGCGGAGGGCACGGGGTTCGACCCCGACTGGGAGAAGAAGACGGCAGGGTACTGACCATGACGGACGTGACCGGCGAGATCCTGCGCGCACCGGCGGAGGTGGGGTACGCGGACGAGCTCGCCGCCCTCGCGGCGGCCGACGGCGGCGACAGGCCCACGGGGTGGCGGCTCACGCCGCGCGCGGTGCGGGCGTTCGTCGTCGGCGACCCCGCGCTGGGCGTCACGCGCAAGTTCTACGGCGACGACGCGCTCGTCGACCGGTGCGTCGTGACGCTCATGAGCAACCGCGGGCTGCTGCTCGTGGGCGAGCCCGGGACGGCGAAGTCGATGCTCTCGGAGCTGCTGGCCGCCGCGGTGTCGGGCGACTCGACGTGCACCGTCCAGGGCAGCTCCGGCACGACCGACGACCAGATCACCTACTCGTGGAACTACGCGCTGCTCCTCGCGGAGGGACCGACGCCGCGCGCGCTGGTCCGCGGGCCGCTGCACCGGGCGCTCGCGCACGGCACGGTGTGCCGCTTCGAGGAGGTGACGCGCGTCCAGCCGGAGATCCAGGACGTGCTCATCGGGATCATGTCCGACAAGGTGCTGCACGTCCCCGAGCTCGACGGGCCGGACGGCGTGGTGTTCGCGGCGCGCGGGTTCAACGTCGTCGCGACCGCGAACCTGCGCGACCGCGGCGTGCACGAGATGTCCAGCGCGCTCAAGCGCCGCTTCAACTTCGAGACGGTCCGCCCGATCCGTGACCGCGACCTCGAGCGGCGCCTCATCGTCGAGCAGACGACCGGCCTGCTGGAGCGGGCCGACGTGAGCACGCGCCTCGACGCGGACGTCGTGGACCTGCTGGTCACCGCGTTCCACGACCTGCGCGACGGTGTGACGCAGGACGGTGTCGTCGTCGAGCGCCCGTCGGCCGTGATGAGCTCCGCGGAGGCGGTGGCCGTGGGGTACGCGGCGGCCCTCGACGCGCACTACTTCGGCGACGGACGCGTCGGCGGCGAGCACGTCGCGCGGCAGCTCATCGGGACCGTGCTGAAGGACAACCCCGAGGACGGCACGAAGCTGCGGCACTACTACGACGTCGTCGTCGCCCCCCGCGCGCGGCGCGACCGCCGGTGGAAGGCGGTGCTGGAGACGCGCGCCGAGCTGGACCGGTGAGGGCAGCGCTCCCGACGACCGGCGACGTCCGGGACCTCGCGGCCCGGCTGGTGTCGGACGAGCTCGTGGTCGTGCCGGTGCGGCACCACAGCCCGGCGTGCGCGCGGGCCGTCGCGGACGCGTTCGCCCGGCACCGCCCGTCGCGCGTCCTCATCGAGGGGCCACGCAGCCTGACCGACGTCGTGGACCTGCTGTGCCACCCCGAGGCGGAGATGCCGATCGCGGTGTACGCGTGGTCCCGGCCCACGGGGCGCGGCGCGGGCACCGACGGGCGGCACGGCGGCTACTACCCGTTCTGCGACTACTCGCCCGAGCTCGTCGCGGCACGCCTGGGCCGGGCCGCGGGCGTCCCCGTCGCGTTCTGCGACCTGGAGGTCGCGGAGCAGGCCGCCGCCGCGGCGGGGACCGTCCTGCCGGGCGACGGCTCGCTGCTGCGCGAGGACGCGTACCGGCACAGCCGCGCGCTCGCCGCGCTCGTCGAGCGGCTCGGCTGCCGCGACGAGGAGGACCTGTGGGAGCTCCTCGTCGAGGCGGACCCCGACGCCGGCGGACCCGACGAGCACCTCGCACGGCTCACCGCGTACTGCCTCCTCGCCCGCGCGGACCACACCGACGCCGACCTCGACGCCGACGCGACCCGGGCGCGCGAGGCCGAGATGGTCTGGCACGTGCGCGAGGCGCTCGTCGCCCGGGCCCCGGGCGACGGGCCCGTGCTGCTGGTCGTCGGCGGGTTCCACGCGGTCGCCGTGCCCGACCTGCTCGACGCGCCTCCGCCGCGGCCGCAGGTCGACACGCGGCACGTCGAGCAGGGCTCCGCGCTCGTGCGGTACGGGTTCGACCGGCTCGACCGGCTCTCGGGGTACGCGAGCGGCATGACGTCGCCCGCCTGGCACCAGCGTGTCTGGGACGCCCGCCGTCGGGGCGAGACGGCGGTCGAGGCCCGCACGTCCGCCGTCCTCACCGTGCTCCTCGACGTCGCCGACGAGCTGCGGACCCGCCACGACACCCCCGTCGCGACCCCGTCGCTCGCCGCGGCGCACCGGCAGGCACTGCTGCTCGCCGACCTGCGCGAGCGTCCCGCGCCGCTGCGCAGCGACCTGCTCGACGCCGTGACGAGCTGCCTCGTGCAGGGCGACGCGGACACCGACGGCCGGCTCGTGCGCCGGGTGACGCGCGGCGTCCTCACCGGGCACACCGTCGGCCGCGTCCCTCCCGGCGCGGGCACCCCGCCGCTCGTGCGCGACACGCTCGAACGGCTCCGCGCGCTGCGCCTCGACGTCGACGGCGTCGAGCCCCGCACCGTCGCGCTCGACCTGTACCGCAACCCCGCGCACCGGCGCACGAGCCGCGCGCTGCACGGCCTGCGCCTGCTCGCCGTCCCGTTCGCGGAGCACGTCGCCGGGCCGGACTTCGTCCGGGGCACCGGGCTCGCGCGCCTGCAGGAACGGTGGACGACGCTCTGGACGCCCGCGACCGAGGGGCTCCTCGCGGAGCAGTCGATGCTCGGGTCGACCCTGCCCGAGGCCGTCGACGTGCGGTTCGGCCTGCTCCTCGACACGGCGACCGCCGACGGTCGCGCCCCGACGAGCGTCGAGGCGGCGGCGCTGCTCGCGCAGGCGGCCGTCGTCGGTCTGCACGACCGCGCGGTGCACGTGTCCGCCGTCGTGCAGGCCGCGCTCGCCGCGGAGACGTCGTTCGCCGCGGCCGTCGAGGCAGCCGGTGCCCTCGCACTCCTGGAGGGCGGGCGGGAGCCGCTGGAGGCGGCGCGCCTGACCGCCCTGCCCGCCCTCGTCGCGACCGCGTACGCGCGGGCCCTGTACCTCGGTGCCGGGCTGCGGGGGGCCGAGGAGCCGGAGGAAGCCGTCGCGACCGCGCTGACCCGCCTGCGCGAGCTGGTCGCGTCCCCGGCGGGCGCAGCGCTCGACGCCGCACCGTTCTGGGCGCTCGTCGACAGCCTGCGGCGTCAGCACGAGCACGCGCTGGTGCGCGGTGCGAGCGCCGGGATCGCCGCGACCGCCGGCCGGCTCGACGCCGACGACCTCGCACGGGACGTCGTCGGGCACCTCGACGCCTCCGTCCCGGTCGCCGAGTCGGTCGCGTTCGTCCGCGGGCTGCTCGCGACCGCCCGCGAGACGACGTGGCAGGAGTCCGGGCTCGTCGCCGGGCTGGACGCGCGCCTCGCCGCGTGGGACGACGCGACCTTCCTCGCCGCGCTGCCCGACCTGAGGCTCGCGTTCACCGACCTCACCCCGCGCGAGACCGACCGCGTCGCCGGGATCGTCGCGGGCATGCACGGTGGCGCCGGCCCCGACCTGACCGTGCGGCGCGACGTCGACGCCGCGACCGTGCAGCGCCACGCCGAGGTGTCCGCGGCGCTGGCGGCCGCGCTCGCGGACGACGGCCTCGGTGCCTGGGTGGACGCGGGAGGTGTCGCGTGACGACGTCCGACCGCTGGCGGCTCGTGCTGGGTCGGTACGCCGACCGGCACCTGCCCGCCCCGACCGACGCGGCGGCGCTGCGTGCGGAGGCCGCGCTCGACTACCTCTACGGGCGCGAGTACGCGGGTCGCGGCGGTCGGCCGGACGGCGACGGGTCCGGCGGCACCGGACCGGGGACCCTCGACCCGTCCGCGCCGTCCGTCGTGGACTGGCTCGGCGAGGTCCGCGAGCTCTTCCCGCGCGAGACCGTCGAGGTGGTCCAGCGGCACGCGCTCGAGCGGTACGGGCTGACCGAGCTCGTCAGCGACCCCGAGGCGCTCGCCCGGATCGAGCCCGACGAGCACCTGCTGCGCACGCTGCTGCTGCTCAAGGGCCATCTCGACCCGCGCGTCATGGCCGAGGTGCGGCGCATCGTGCGCGCCGTCGTCGACGAGCTGCGCCGCCGGCTGGAGAGCGAGGTCCGCGCCGCGTTCACCGGCCGCACCAACCGGCACCGGCACAGCCCGCTCGCGCGCGGGACGAGCTTCGACGCGCGCGGCACGGTCCGCGCGAACCTGCGGCACTGGGACGCGGACGGTCAGCGGCTCGTCGTCGAGAGGCCGCTGTTCTTCGAGCGCAACACCCGCCGCCTCCCGTGGGAGGTGGTGCTGCTCGTCGACCAGAGCGGGTCGATGGTCGGGTCGGTGATCCACAGCGCGGTGATGGCCGGGATCCTCGCGGGCCTGCCCGCGTACCGGCTGCGGCTCGTCGTGTTCGACACGAGCGTCGTCGACCTCACCGACGTCGCGGGCGACCCCGTCGAGCTGCTCATGTCCGTCCAGCTGGGCGGCGGTACCGACATCGCCCAGGCCGTCACGTACGCGGGGCAGCTCGTGGAGAACCCGTCGCGCTCCGTCGTCGTCCTGGTCAGCGACTTCTGCGAGGGCGGGTCGCCGTCCGCGCTCGTCGCCGCCGTCCGGCGCCTGGTGGAGGCCCGCGTCACGACGATCGGGCTCGCGTCGCTCGACGGCGAGGCGCACCCGTTCTACGACCGGCGCATGGCCGAGCAGCTCGCGGACGTCGGCATGCCTGTCGCCGCCCTGACGCCCGCGCGGCTCGCGGAGTGGCTCGCCGAGGTGACGGCCCGGTGACGACGCTCGCCGACCTCGTCGCGCTGCTCGCGCGGTACGACGACGACGCGTGGGTCGCGATCGCCAACCGCGGGCTGCTGCGCCGGGCACGCAAGGACCTCGAGACGCTGCACCCGGTGGTCGTCGGCCCTGCCGCCGCCGGGGAGGACGTCGACGCGGTCGAGGTCGCCGTGGGGGACCGCGTCGTGCGCTTCGGCGCGACGGGGCCCGCCGACGCGGCGTGCACGTGCCCGAGCCCGGTGACGTGCCAGCACGTCGTCGCCGCGGGGATCTGGCTCGCGGGGGGAGGCGCCCTCGACGAGGCCGCACCGGCGGCAGCCCGCTCGTCGGTCGAGCCCTCGTCGCCCGCGCCCGACGACCCGGGTGACCCAGCCGGGCGCGCTGACCCCGTAGGGCCCGCCGAGCCTGCCGACCTGCTGCACGACGAGCTCATGGCGTGGGACACCGCGACGCTCACCGCGCACGCCGGGCTCGCCGGCTACCGCTGGGCGCACCACCACCTCGACGACGCCGAGGCGCCCCCGGTGCTGACCCGCGGCCCGTACCTCGCGATGACGTTCCCGCAGGGCGTCACCGTGCGCTACCTCGGAGGCGGTCCCGGGGGCCTGGTCGTCGACCAGCGCGTGCCGGCCGTCGAGCGGTACCAGGTCGCCGCGGTGCTCGCCTGGCAGCGCGCGCACGGCCTCGTGCTGCCGCCGCCGCCCGCGCCTCGAACGGCGGACCGTCTCCCGACCGAGGCGGCGGTGTCCCAGCAGGAGTCGCGGGCACGCCTGCGCGCCGCCACGACGACCCTGCTGCGGGACGCGGTCGCGGTCGGCGTGTCCCACCTCTCTCCGGCGCTGCACGACCGGCTCGTGACGGCCGGGGTGTGGGCGCAGGGCGTCGAGTACCACCGGCTCGCCCGCGTGCTGCGCCGCCTGGCCGACCACGTGGACCTGCTCCTCGTCCGGTCGGCGCACGCTGACGACGTCGCGCTGCTCGACGACCTCGCGCGGGCGCACGCCCTGGTGGGCGCGCTCGACGCCGCCGCGGCCGCCGGGAGCGAGCCCGTCGGCCTGGTCGGGCGCGCCCGCTCGACGTACGACGTGACGCGCACGCTCGACCTCGTCGGGCTGGGCGGCGTGCCGTGGCGCACCGGCTCCGGCTACCACGGCCTCACGTCGGTGTTCTGGAGCCCGTCGCGCGCACGCATGCTGACCTGGACCGACGCGCGTCCCGACACGCTCGGCGGGTTCGACCCGCGGGCACGCTGGCGCCAGCCGTCGCCGTGGCCCGGCCTGCCGACGCCCGCCGCCGCGGCCGGTGCCCGGCTCACCCTCACGCACCCCCAGCTCAGCGCCGACGGCCGGCTCTCCGGCGTCGAGTCGTGCACGGCGGCCGTCGCACCGCTCGACGCCGCCTCGCTGCGCGCCCTGCTGCCCGTGGCCACGTCCTGGCAGGACGTCGCCCCGGTGCGCCCGCTGTCGCTGACCCACCCTGCCGAACCGGCGACGTGGGTGGTCCTCGCCCCGACCGGTGCGGCGCCGGTGTCGTGGGACGCCACCGCGCAGACGCTGCACTGGCCGCTGCTCGACGCGGCCGGCGACGCCGTGGTGCTCGAGGTGCCGTGGTCGCGGCTGCACGCGCACGCGATCGGCCGGCTCGAGGGCCTGGCCCAGCCGCTCGTGCCGGGGACCCTCGTGGTGGCACGCGTCCGCCGACGGCACGGCGAGCTCGTGGGCGAGCCCGTCAGCCTCGTCCCGCCGGACGCGGACCGGCCGTCCGTCGACTGCCTGCACTTCGACGAGCCCGACGGCACACCTCGACCGTCCGCCCTGGTGCGGTCGCTGCTCGCCGCCGGAGTCGACGACACGACCGACCCCGTCCCCGACCGACACCGTCGCGGGGCTCTGCCGGCCCCGCTCGTCGCCCTGCGCTCGCTCGTCGAGCGGCAGGCGCAGCGCGGCTGCTCCGGTGTGCCCTCCGACGACGTGCGCCGAGCGCTCGGCGCGGCGCACACCGCGTTGCGGGCGGTCGGCCTGACCGTCTTCGTCGAGCCCGACCCGCACGGGGACGTCGCCGGCCTCGTGCTGCGTTCGCTCTACCTGACCCAGCAGGTGGAGCACCTGCTCGGCGCAGAGCCCTCGATCGGCGGATGACGCGGGCCGTCGAGACTCGACGGCGTGAACGAGGTTGGCGCACGCACGACTGAGGGCCGCCCCGGTTGCCCGGTGACGGCCCTCTGACGTGCGGTGATGCTGGTGGGCGATACTGGGATCGAACCAGTGACCTCTTCCGTGTCAGGGAAGCGCGCTACCGCTGCGCCAATCGCCCATGGGGGAGTTGCTGCGAGGTGGAGATGGGATTCGAACCCACGTATACGGCTTTGCAGGCCGCTGCCTCGCCTCTCGGCCACTCCACCCTGAGACCGCAGTCCTCAGCGACTGAGGAACAGTCGATCAGGAGTGTCTGCCTCCGAGCGGACGACGGGATTCGAACCCGCGACCCTCACCTTGGCAAGGTGATGCTCTACCACTGAGCCACGTCCGCACTGCACTTCCCCCCGGCTCTCACCGGCGTTCCGTGTGCGTCCCAGACTCTAACCGAGTCATCCGGCAAGAGTCCAACTGGCTCCGCGTGGCCCGTGATCACGCGGATCTGCGTCTCGATGCTGCTCGGCTGCTGGTCGGCTGGTGGCCGGCTGGTGACCAGAAGATGGCCCGCCGGTGGCCCGGTGGTGGGCCTGGGCTGCGCCGTCGCTACCGTGTGCACGTGCCCGCCACCCGTCCTCCGAGCCCCGGCGTCGCCTGGTTCGGCGAGGTCGAGGCGACCGGTGTCGTCGAGGTCGTCGACGTCCGTCGTCAGCCGGAGCGTCTGCGGGAGCCGGGCTGGTGGGCCGTCGTGGGGGACTTCGAAGGCACGGTGCGGGCCTGGCGGTTCGCCGACGTCGACCGACGCTCTCCGAGGCACCAGCACCCCTGGACGGGGCCGTCGAGCGAGGCGTGGGCGTCGTCCCTGGACGAGGCCGCGTACGTGACGGCAGTCGAGGACGTGCGCGCGGCAGTCGCCGAGGGTGACGTCTACCAGGCGAACCTCTGCCGGGTCCTGGCGGCGCCCCTGCCGCCCGACGCCGACGGTGGCGAGCCGGACGCCCGGGCGCTCGCGCAGGTGCTCGAGGCGGGCAACCCGGCGCCCTACGCGGGCGGCGTGCACGTGCCCGGGGGAGCGGACGACGGCGTGTGGGTCGTCAGCGCGTCGCCCGAGCTGTTCCTGCGGGTCGACGGCGACGTCGTGACGTCGGCGCCCATCAAGGGCACCGCGGCGACGTCCGACGGCCTGACGGCGAAGGACCGGGCGGAGAACGTCATGATCACCGACCTCGTGCGCAACGACCTGCAGCGGGTGTGCGTGCCGGGGACGGTCGAGGTGACGACGCTGCTCGGCGAGGAGGTCCACCCCGGCCTCGTGCACCTGGTCTCGACGGTGCAGGGCACCCTCGCCCCGGACGTCGCGGGTGCGGCCGACCTGTGGGGCCGCCTGCTCGACGCGACCTACCCGCCGGGCTCGGTGTCGGGGGCCCCCAAGCTGTCCGCGCTCGACCTCATCGACCGGCTCGAGCCGACGCCTCGTGGGCCCTACTGCGGTGCGGTCGGCTGGGTCGAGGTCGGCGCCGACGGCACGCTGCGGGCCGAGCTCGCGGTGGGCATCCGGACGTTCTGGTGGCGCGACGGCGTGCTGCGGTTCGGCACGGGCGCGGGCATCACGTGGGGGAGCGACGCCGCGGCGGAGTGGGCGGAGACCGAGCTCAAGGCTGCACGGCTCGTCGCCCTGGCCTCCGAGCACCCCGCGACCGGAGCGATGGGCGCGCCCGGTGTGACCAGCGCGACGGGCGAACCCGGCACCGCGCGCACGACGCCGCCGACCGACCCGGCCTGAGCTGCCCGCGCGGGCCGCCCGCCGGTGCGAGACTGACCCGATGAGCGTCGTGATCTGGTCCGACGGTGCGCTGCGCGAGCCCACCGACCTGCTCGTCACCGGCATCGACCACGGCCTGACCGTGGGCGACGGCGTCTTCGAGACGTGCGCCGTGTACGAGGGCCAGGCGTTCGCGCTGACCCGCCACCTGCGCCGCCTGCGCCGCTCAGCGGCCGGCCTCGGGCTCGGGGAGCCGGACGACGCCGAGGTGCGCACGGCGGTCAAGGCCGTCCTCGACGCGGCAGGTCCGGACGTCGGGCGGCTGCGCATCACGCTCACGGGCGGTCCGGGCCCGCTCGGCTCGCACCGGTTCGCCCCCGAGGAGCAGCGGCTGACCCTGGTCGTCCTCGCGGGTCCGGCGACGCGAGCCGAGGTGTCACGCGTCGTGCGGGTGCCGTGGGTGCGCAACGAGCGGTCCGCGGTCGCAGGGCTCAAGACGACGTCCTACGCGGAGAACGTGGTCGCCCTCGCGGCGGCGTACCGGCAGGGCGCGGACGAGGCGGTCCTCGCGAACACCGTCGGCGACCTGTGCGAGGGCACGGGGTCGAACGTGTTCGTCGAGCGCGGGGGAGAGCTCCTGACGCCGCCGCTGTCGAGCGGGTGCCTCGCGGGCATCACGCGCGAGCTGCTCCTGGAGTGGGGTGCGCAGGACGGGCTGCCGGTGCGCGAGGCCGAGCCCGGTGAGCTGCCGTACGCGGTGCTCGACGAGGTGACGGCGGGCACGGCCCACCTGCTGCTGAGCGGCTCGATCCGCAACGTCGCGCCCACGGTCCGTGTCGACGACGTCGACGTCGTCGCGGGTCCGCTGTGCCTGCAGGCGCAGCGGGTGTTCCAGGAGCACGTGGGGCGCGACCTCGACCCGTGAGCCCGGGCACCGTCGGGCACTGCCGGGCCTGTCCGGGCATGTCCGGGCACAGGACGACCGGCCCCGCCCCCAGGGGCGGAACCGGTCGGCGGTGCTGCGATCAGGCCGTGAGCAGGGCGGCGATGAGGGCCGTGATCTCGCTCTCCATGCGGGCGCTCTCGGCCCCCAGCGGGACGAGGGCCTCGGTCGCGGCGAGGAAGCGCGTGATGGGCTCGGTCGGGGCGGCCAGGAGGGCGCTGCCCTCGACGCCGTTGAGCGAGACGAGCGTGTAGTCGGGGTCTTCGTCGCGCCACACCTGCACGTCGCCGGTCCCGGCGGGCGCGTCGGCGGAGGCGAGCATCCCGAGGGACAGCAGCTCGCGGCCGAGGAGCCACGTCGACATGGTGTGCGGGCCCGTGAAGACTGCGCGCACCGTGTACGGGTCGGACGTCCGGAAGGACAGTTCGGTGCTGACCGGGATCACACTGGCGTCCGAGCCGATCAGCTGCATGGCGACGACCTCGACGACGTCGTACGACGACTGCGTCATCGGGTCCTCCTGTCTCACAAGGGCTGGAGGTCCCATCATGGCAGGACAGGCGCCCGATTGGACCGGTCCGCCCGGCGAGTTCACCCGGAGGGACCTGTGGTGTCACCCTCGGCGACACCTCGCGGTGCGAGGCGGTGCCGACACCCTGACGCCGGTGGCCGGTTCGGAATCTGGCCCCGGGTTGGGTAGCATCCTCCTCGACGTCGCCCACGGGTGACCGTCGACGGGCGATTGGCTCAGTGGTAGAGCGCCTCGTTCACACCGAGGAGGTCACTGGTTCGAACCCAGTATCGCCCACACGTGAAGGCCCCGACCGGTTTCGTCCCGGTCGGGGCCTTCGTCGTCCTTCGTGTCACCCGTTCGGAGCAGCGCTCCGGCGGTCCCACGGCCTGCGGGGCCCCGCAAAGGCCGCGACCGGCGACGCAGGTGCGCCGGTAGCATCGAGGGGCCCGCCGCCCGGCCGGCACCCACCCAAGGAGGCAGCACCCGTGCCCGAGCTCATCACCCTCACCGTCGACGGCACCACCACGACCGCCGAGCAGGGGACGACGGGCACGCAGCTGTACGCCGACCGCCGCGACGTGATCGTGGCGCGGGTGGACGGCGAGCTCCGCGACCTGCACCTGCCGCTGCCCGACGGCGCGGTGGTCGAGGGCGTCACCGTCGCGGACCCCGAAGGGCTGGCCGTGCTGCGGCACTCGGCCGCGCACGTGCTCGCGCAGGCGGTGCAGGAGATCAACCCGAAGGCGAAGCTCGGCATCGGCCCGCCGGTCACCGACGGCTTCTACTACGACTTCGACGTCGACACCCCGTTCACCCCCGAGGACCTGCGCGCCATCGAGAAGGTCATGGGGCGCATCGTCAAGGAGGGGCAGACCTTCCGGCGCTGGGACGTCACCGAGGCGCAGGCCCGCGAGGAGCTGAAGGACGAGCCGTACAAGCTCGAGCTCATCGGCCTCAAGGGCGACCCGGGCGCGGCCGACGGCGCGTCGGTCGAGGTCGGCCTGGGCGGTCTGAGCATCTACCAGAACGTGCGCGGCGCCGGCCGGGAGAGCGAGCAGGTCGTCTGGCAGGACCTGTGTCGCGGCCCGCACGTCCCGACGACCCGCGTCCTGGGCAACGGCTTCCAGCTGACGCGTTCGGCCGCCGCGTACTGGCGCGGCAGCGAGAAGAACCCGCAGCTGCAGCGTGTGTACGGCACGGCGTGGCCGACCAAGGACGAGCTCAAGGCGTACCTCGAGCGCGTCGCCGAGGCCGAGCGTCGCGACCACCGCCGCCTCGGCAACGAGCTCGACCTGTTCTCCTTCCCGGACGAGATCGGCTCGGGCCTCGCGGTGTTCCACCCCAAGGGCGGGCTCATCCGCATGGAGATGGAGGCGTACTCGCGCAAGCGGCACGTCGAGTCGGGGTACTCGTTCGTCAACACCCCGCACATCACCAAGGAGCGGCTGTTCCAGCTCTCGGGGCACCTCGACTGGTACTCGGACGGCATGTACCCCCCGATGCACCTCGACGAGGAGCTCGACGACGAGGGCAACGTCAAGCGGCAGGGGCAGAACTACTACCTCAAGCCGATGAACTGCCCGATGCACAACCTGATCTACCGCTCGCGCGGGCGCTCGTACCGCGAGCTGCCGCTGCGGCTGTTCGAGTTCGGCACGGTCTACCGGTACGAGAAGTCGGGCGTGATCCACGGCATGACCCGTGCGCGCGGGTTCACGCAGGACGACGCCCACATCTACTGCACCAAGGACCAGATGAAGGACGAGCTGACGAGCCTGCTCACCTTCGTCCTCGACCTGCTCAAGGACTACGGCCTCGACGACTTCTACCTGGAGCTGTCGACCAAGAACCCCGACAAGTTCGTCGGGTCGGACGACGTCTGGGAGGAGGCCACCGAGACGCTGCGGCAGGTCGCGGAGGCGTCGGGCCTGGACCTCGTGCCCGACCCGGGCGGCGCCGCGTTCTACGGGCCGAAGATCTCCGTGCAGGCCAAGGACGCCATCGGGCGTACCTGGCAGATGTCGACGATCCAGCTCGACTTCAACCTGCCCGAGCTGTTCGAGCTCGAGTACACCGCGCCCGACGGGTCCCGCCAGCGGCCCGTGATGATCCACCGCGCGCTGTTCGGGTCGATCGAGCGGTTCTTCGCGGTCCTCACCGAGCACTACGCCGGTGCGTTCCCCGCGTGGCTCGCGCCCGTGCAGGTCCTCGCGGTGCCCGTCGCCGAGCCGTTCGAGGGGTACCTCGACGACGTCGTCGCGCAGCTGCGGGCGCAGGGGATCCGCGCCGAGCTCGACCGCTCGGACGACCGGTTCGGCAAGAAGATCCGCAACGCGTCCACGCAGAAGATCCCGTTCGTGCTCATCGCGGGCGGGGAGGACGCCGAGGCCGGCGCGGTGTCGTTCCGGTACCGCGACGGGCGTCAGGACAACGGCGTGCCGGTGGCCGAGGCCGTCGAGCGGATCGTCACCGCCGTCCGTGAGCGCACGCAGGTCTGACCCGTGACAGCACCCGACTCCGGTGACGGGGCGGCGCACGACCGCCCCGTCACCGAGGCGCCCGCGGCGTTCGCCGGCACTGCCGACGGCTTCGAGCGTCTCTGGACGCCGCACCGCATGGCGTACCTCGGCGGGCAGGACAAGCCGTCCGACGCGCACGCCGGGCCCGGCTGCCCGTTCTGCCGCATCCCGACGCTCCCCGACGACGAGGGGCTCGTGGTCGGGCGCGGGCGCGTCGCCTACGTCGTGATGAACCTGTACCCCTACAACTCGGGGCACCTGCTGGTCTGCCCGTACCGGCACGTCGCCGACTACACCGACCTCACGGACGACGAGGTCGCGGAGGTCGCGGAGCTCACGCGCACCGCCATGCGGGTACTGCGCGCGGTCTCCGGGCCGGCCGGCTTCAACCTCGGCATGAACCAGGGCGACGTCGCGGGCGCCGGCATCGCCGCGCACCTGCACCAGCACGTCGTCCCCCGGTGGGGCGGCGACTCCAACTTCCTGCCGATCGTCGGCCGCAGCCGGGCCCTGCCCGAGCTGCTCGGCGAGACCCGAGCGCGGCTCGCCGCGGCCTGGCCGGCAGCGCAGGCAGCGCAGGCAGCACCGACAGCGCCCACAGCGCCGAAGAGGACCGCCGACGAGCGGACGAAGGGATGACCGCGACGTGCTGAACCGACTGCGGGGAGCGATGCAACGCGTGCTCACCCCGCTCGCCACCGCGCTGCTGCGCGCCGGGGTGTCGCCCGACGCCGTGACGATCACCGGGACGCTCGCGGTCGTCGTCACCGCCCTGTGGGCGTTCCCGACCGGACACCTCTTCGCGGGCGCGCTCGTCATCGGGCTCTTCGCGCTCACCGACTCCCTCGACGGCGTCATGGCCCGCCAGTCCGGCCGCTCCGGCCCGTGGGGCGCGTTCCTCGACTCGACGCTCGACCGGTTCGGCGACGGCGCGATCTTCGCCGGCCTCGTCGTGTGGTTCGTCGGCGGCGGCGACGACCACCTCACCGCGGTCCTCGCGCTCGCCTGCCTCGTGCTCGGCTCGATCGTGCCCTACGCGCGGGCCCGCGCCGAGGGGCTCGGGATGACCGCGTCGGGCGGCATCGCCGAGCGGGCGGACCGGCTGCTCGTCGCGCTCCTCGCGGCCGGCGCCGTCGGGCTCGGCGCGCCGACCGTCGTCCTCACCGTCGTCCTCGGCCTGCTCGCCCTCGCGTCCGCCGTCACGGTGGTCCAGCGCATGGCGAAGGTCCACCGTCAGGCCGTGGCGGTGACCGAGTGAAGCTCGACGTCGCCCGCGCGTACGCGACCGCCTGGCGCGTCGCCGGCAAGATCCCCGGCCCCGTGCTGCGCGTCGCCGCCGCCGCGGCCGCCGACGTCACCTGGCTGCGCCGCGGCGACGGCGTACGACGGCTCGAGAAGAACCTGTCCCGCGTGCGCCCCGACCTCGACCGGCGCGGGCTGCGTCGTCTCAGCCGCGCCGGCATGCGCTCCTACATGCGCTACTTCTCCGAGACGTTCGCGCTCGGGTCCATGACGCAGGCCCAGGTCGACACGCGCGTCCGCGGCGCCCACGACGACCGCCTGCGCGTCCACCTCGACCAGGGCAGGCCCGTCCTGCTCGCCCTCGGGCACGTCGGCAACTGGGACCTCGCCGGCGCGTGGGCGACCCGCCACCTCGCCCCCGTCACGACCGTCGCCGAGCGGCTCGAGCCCGAGGAGCTCTTCCAGGAGTTCGTCGCGTTCCGCGAGAGCATCGGCCTGACGATCATCCCGCTGTCCGGCGGCGGCGACGTGTTCCGCGACCTCATGCGCGCCGCCCGCGGCGGCCCCGCCGTCGTGCCGCTGCTCGCCGACCGCGACCTCACCGCCAAGGGCGTCGAGGTCGACTTCTTCGGCCACCGCGCACGCGTCGCGGCCGGTCCCGCCGCGCTCGCCGTGTCCACCGGCGTACCCCTGTTCCCGACGATCGTGCACTACGAGCGGCTCACCGGTGCCCGACGCCGGGCCGCCCGCTCGCCCTGGGGCGTCGTCATCGACTTCGGGCCCGCCGTCGAGGTCCCGACCGGGCTGCCCCGCGCCGAGCAGGTCCGCGTCGTCACCCAGGCGTGGGTCGACCACCTCGCCGACGGCATCCGCCGCCACCCCGAGGACTGGCACATGCTCCAGCGCGTCTTCGTCGACGACCTCGACCCGGAGCGGTACGCCGCCACGGTCGCCGCCGGGACGGCCACGCCGTGAACCTCGGCCAGGTCCGCCCCGACGGACGCCCCCTGCGGGTCGGCATCGTCTGCCCCTACTCGTTCGACGTCCCCGGCGGCGTGCAGTTCCACGTGCGCGACCTCGCCGAGGCCCTCCTCGCCCGCGGGCACACCGTCTCCGTCCTCGCCCCCGCCGACGACGACACCCCCGTCCCGCCCTACTTGACGGCCGCCGGACGAGCGGTGCCCGTCCGCTACAACGGGTCCGTCGCACGGCTCACGTTCGGGCCCATGACCGCCGCGCGCGTCCGCAAGTGGCTCGCCGCGGGCCAGTTCGACGTCCTGCACCTGCACGAGCCCGTCACGCCCAGCCTCAGCATGCTGTCGCTGTGGATCGCCGACGGGCCCGTCGTCGCGACCTTCCACACCGCGCAGCTGCGCTCGCGGTCGCTGCAGGTCGCGTACCCGCTGGTGCGGCAGTCGCTCGAGAAGATCTCCGCACGGATCGCGGTGTCGGAGGACGCGCGCCGCACGCTCGTCGAGCACCTCGGCGGCGACGCGGTCGTCATCCCGAACGGCGTCTACGTGGACACGTTCGCGGCCGCGACGCCCGACAGCCGGTGGACGGGCACGCCGTCCGCGCCGACCGTGGCGTTCCTCGGGCGGCTCGACGAGTCGCGCAAGGGCCTGCCGGTCCTGCTCGGCGCGGTCCGCGAGGTCCTCGCCCACGTCCCCGGTGCGCGGTTCCTCGTCGCGGGCCGCGGCGACACGGGTGCGGAGCAGGCCCGTGAGCTCCTGGGCGACCAGGCGGGTGCCGTCGAGTTCCTCGGGGGCGTCTCCGACGAGGACAAGGCGCGGCTGCTCGCGTCGGTCGACGTGTACTGCGCGCCGCAGACGGGCGGGGAGAGCTTCGGCATCGTGCTCGTCGAGGCGATGAGCGCGGGCGCCGCGGTCGTCGCGAGCGACCTCGGCGCGTTCGCGCGGGTGCTCGACGACGGTGCTGCGGGCGTCCTGTTCCGCACGGGCGACAGCGACGACCTCGCCCGCACGCTCGTGCGCGTGCTGCACGACCCGGACCTGCGTGCCCGGGTCGTCGCGACCGCGCGCGAGTCGGTGCGTCGCTACGACTGGTCGGTCGTCACCGACCAGGTGCAGGCGGTGTACGAGATGGCCGTCGCGGGCCACGAGGCGCCCGTCGGCGAGGACCCGTCCTCGGTGCGCGGCGCCCGGCTCCTCGAGCTGCGCCGTTCGCGGGCCGAACGATGAGGTGGTCGGAGACGGCGTTCGTCGTCGCGCTGCTGGTCGCGCTCGGGCTGTGGTGCGTGTGGGTCGCGGCGTCGCGCCTCGACCGCCTGCACCGCAAGGTCGCGGCGTCCCGGTCGGTCGTCGACGCGCAGCTGCTGCGGCGCGCGACGGTCGCCGCGGGCCTCGCGACGTCCGGGCAGCTCGACCCGGTGAGCTCGGTGCTCGTCGCCGAGGCGGCGTGGGCGTCCCTGTCGGCGGGGGCGGCGGCCGGTGACGCCGGTGTCCTGCCGCCCGGCATGCGCGACCTGCTGGCGACCGACGAGCCGACGGCCGGGTCCGGGCCGGACGACCGTGGCCGTGTCGAGAGCGAGCTGTCGGCGACGCTGCGCGAGGCGCTGGGCGACCCCGACGACGTCGCCGCGCTGCGCGCGGACCCCGACGGCGACGAGCTCCTGGGCAGCCTCGGCTCGGCCTGGTACCGCGTGCAGATCGCGAGGCGATTCCACAACGAGGCGGTCGCGCAGACGCTGCGTGCCCGGCGGGGCCCGGTCGTGCGGCTGCTGCGCCTCGCGGGCCACGCACCGGCGCCGCGCACGCTCGAGCTGGACGACGAGTGGCCTGCCGCCCTCGGCCGGCCGGGCGCGCGCGCCGGCGAGGGGCGGCCC
>NZ_BIMR01000206.1 GCF_004306155.1 Cellulomonas biazotea | reverse complement strand
GTCGACGGGGTGGCCGCCGCGTGGCGCCCACCCCGTCGACCCGACGACCGCCGGTCAGCGCATGCCCGGCCCCCCGATCCGCAGCGAGCCCGTCAGCCGCACGTCCGTGGACGACGACCCGACGTAGACGGGGATCGAGCCGCGCGGCGTGCGCCACCGGTCCCGGTCGACGTCCCAGTAGGAGACCGACTCGGGGCTGAGCTCGACGGTCACCTGCTGCCGCTCACCGGGCTGCAGGGTCACGGTCGCCCAGCCGGCGAGGACCTTCTTGGCGCTCTGCACCTGGCGGGTCGGCAGGTTGCCGACGTACACCTGCACGGTCTCGGTTCCGGCGACCGCGCCCGTGTTCCGGACGGCGACCTTCACCTGCAGCCGCGACCCGTTGCCCTGCGCGCCGAGCCCGCCCGCGACGGTCGTCCGCAGGTTGCGGTAGTCGAACGTCGTGTACGACAGCCCGGTCCCGAAGGAGTACTGCGGCGTGATGCCCTCCTCCTCGTACCCGCGGTAGCCGACGTAGATGCCCTCGGAGAACTGCTGGTCGAGGCCGTCGCCCGGGAACTGCGCGGGCGAGCTGACCGGGGTGCTCTCCTCGTCGACGGGCATCGTGATCGGCAGCTTGCCGGACGGGTTGACGTCGCCGAACAGGATGCGCGCGAGCGCGTTGCCCTGCTCCTGGCCGCCGAACCACGAGTGCACGATCGCGGGGACGCCCTGCTCCCAGTCGGACGTCTGGACGGCGCCCCCGGTCGCGAGGACCACGATCGTGCGCGGGTTCGCCGCCGCGACCTGCCGGACGAGCTCGGCCTGGCCGTTCGGCAGGTCGAGGTCGGGCTTGTCGCCGCCCTCCGAGGAGTAGTCGCGGACGACGACGACCGCCGCCTGCGACGACCGCGCGAGGTCGGCCGCGGCCAGCGCCTGCGGGGCCACGACGCCGTCGGGCGGCGTCCAGCCGAGCTGGAAGACGGCACCCGCGTCGGTGCCCGCCGGGCCGTCGTTGACGTACTCGACCCGCAGGTCGTACGCCGTGCCGGCCACGAGGTCGACGGTGTACGTCGACGTGGTGGGCGTCGACGCGGGCTCGGGCGACAGGACCTCGACGTCGTCGAGGAAGACGCGCGCGGTGCCGGTCGTCGTGACCGCCAGCTCGTACGTCCCGTCGACCGGTGCGGTGAGCGTGCCGGTCCACCGGATCGACGGCCCCATGTCCCGCGTCTGCGTCGGGAAGTGCGGCGACTGCGCGTTGAACCCCTCGAACAGGAAGAACCCCGCGTTGATGGCCGCGTAGGGCTCCGTCCGGTCCGCGATCGGCGTGCCGGAGAAGTCCTGGGTGGAGAAGTACTCGGCGCGCAGACCGGGCGTCCCGTCGGTCGACGTGAGGAAGTCCGACGGGATCGGGTCCGGTCCGGGGATCAGCGCGGCCGACGTCACGGGGTCGGCCCCCGCGACGTGCTGGACCACGACCCCGGGGCCGACGCGCGCCTGGATGCCCTCGAGCGGGCTGACCGTGTAGGTCGGCTTCACCAGCGAGCTGCCACCGCCCGCGACGACCGTGTCCGCGTCCGCGCCGATGACCGCGACCGAGCCGACCGACCCGGTGAGCGGCAGCGCGCCCGACTCGTTCTTCAGCAGCACCATCGCCCGCTCGGCGACCTGCCGCGCGAACTCGCCGTGCTCGGCCTCGGGGAGGTCCGTGACGACGGGCGGGTTGTCGAACAGCCCGAGCGCGAACATGGGCCGCAGGATCCGCAGGACCGCGTCGTCGACGCGCGACTCGGGGACCTGGCCCGCGCGCACCGCGTCGAGCAGCGGGCCGCAGAAGAAGCACGTACCCGGGCCGACCTCGGGCGTGGTGTTGCCCGGCATCTCCTGGTCCATGCCCGACAGGATCGACTGGACGGTGCTGTGGGTGGCGCCGTAGTCGCTCATCACCCAGCCCTGGAAGTCGAGCTGCGTCTTGAGGATGCGGTTGAGCAGCTCGTCGCTCTCGCACGCCTGCACGCCGTTGACCTTGTTGAACGCGCACATCGCCGAGCCGGGGCGGCCCTGCTCGATGCCGATCGCGTACGGCCGCGTGTAGATCTCCTGCAGCGCCCGCTCGTCGATCACCGCGTTGCCGCCGCTGAGCCGGTTCGTCTCCTGCGTGTAGACGTTGTAGTGCTTGATGTCCGCGACGACGGGGTGCGACTGGATGCCGCGGATGTCGGCCGCGCCGAGCGTGCCGGACAGCAGCGGGTCCTCGCCGAACGCCTCGAACGCCCGCCCGGCCTGCGCCACGCGCGCGATGTCGACCGCCGGTGCCAGCAGCACGTTGTGGCCGGTGCGGAAGGCCTCGTCGCCTGCCACCGTCCCGTACTGCTCCGCGAGCGCCACGTCCCACGTCGCCGCGAGCGCGATCGGCGCGGGGAGCTGCGTCGACTCCTGGTCGTTGACGTCCGGGTTCGCGATTCGCACCCCGGCGGGCCCGTCGGCCATGGTGAGCGCCGGGATGCCCAGCCGCTCGATCGGGCCGTTGTAGAACCCGTAGTAGTTGTTCAGCTCCCCGTGGAGCATGTCGACCTTCTCGTCCAAGGTCATCTGGCGCAGCAGCGCACGTGCGCGACGGGTGTCCGGGCCGGACTCGTCCCACCACCACTGCGTCGGCAGCGACCGCCCCTGCTGCAGCCGCTCGGTGACGGCCGCCTCGCCGTCCGGGTCGTCGCCTGCGGCGACCGCTCCTCCCGCCGGGACGATCAACCCCGCCACGCCGACCATCGCGATCAGCGCCAGACGGGCCGGCCTCCTCTGGATTGCAGTACGCACGGAACCCTCCCCGTGTCGTGACGACGGGCAAGTCTCGGCCTCGTTGCCTGAGCGGGCTGCCCGCGCCGCCCTCCAGTAGCGCACCGGGGTCACGACCCGTCAACCCTCTGTCACGACCTGCCCTCACTCCTGTCGGCGTGTCATGGTTCTATGACATGGCGATGTGTCACGACACTATGACTTCTGCGCGTGTCTCGGTACCATGACATTCATGCGAGCCTCGACGAGCACCGGCGAGATCGGAGCGCAGCTTCGAGCGGCACGACGCGGCCAGGGCCTGACGCAGGCGGAGGTCGCCGTCGCCGCGCACGTCTCGCGTGCCTTCGTCGTCGACCTCGAGGGCGGCAAGCGCCCTGGCGCCGAGCTGGGTCGCGTGCTCGCCGTCGCCCGCGTGCTCGGCCTTGGCGTCGCGCTCGTCCCGGAGCAGGTCCCCACCTTCGAGGACGCGCTGAACGACGTGCTCGGTGCCCGCCGGTGAGCGTGCGCGAGCTGGCCTTCGCGCTCTACGGCGTCCGGGCGGGCGTGATCGTGCGTGACCGTGGCCGGACGACGCTGACGTACGACGACGCCTACCTGGCTCGCCCGGAGTCGACACCGCTGTCCTTGTCGATGCCCTTGTCGGACACGCCGTACCCGACGCGGTTCGTCGAGGCGTACCTCAAAGGGCTGCTCCCTGACCACGGCGACGTCCGTGAGCGGTGGGCGAGCCGGTTCCGGGTCGCGCCCGGGGACACCCTGGGGCTCGTTGCCGCGATCGGGGCGGACACCGCAGGGGGCGCCGTCTTCGCCCCGGTCGCGACGCTGGACGACGTGCTCGCACGCGGCGGGGCCGTGGAGCCGCTCTCCACCGCGGACGTCGCCGCCCGGCTGCGCAGGCTCCGCGAGGACGACGCGGCGTGGCACGAGGACGACGAGCACTGGAGCCTCGCCGGTGGTCAGGGCAAGTTCACGCTCACCCGCACGGGTCCCGACGGCTGGGGCCTGCCGAGCGAGAGCACGCCGTCCACGCACATCGTGAAGCCGGGGATCGCGCGGATCCGCGCCCAGGCGCTGGCCGAGCACGTCAGCATGCGTGCGCTCCGCACCGTCGGCCTGAGCGTGGCCGCGACGAGCTTCGACGCGTTCGACGACCAGTGGGCGATCGTCGTCGAGCGGTTCGACCGACGACGACGGGCGGACGGGAGCATCGACCGGATCCACCAGGAGGACCTGGTGCAGACGTTTGCCCTCGACCCCCGGCGGAAGTACGAGGCTGACCGGGGGCCGGGTGTGGCGCGCATCGTCGACCGGTTGCGCGGCGCCGCCGACGAGGACTCCGTCGACCGGTTCGTGGACGCGACGATCGCGGGCTACCTGCTCGGTGCGCCTGACGGTCACGCCAAGAACTACTCGGTGCTGCTCGCGGGGCGGGCGGTGACCCTGGCCCCGCTGTACGACGTGTCGACGGGGTTGATCCCCGACGCCTCGGGGCGCCTCCGGTACAGGTCCGCCGCGATGTCGATCGGCGGTGAGCGTCGGTTCGGCGAGGTCGAGCGCGCGCACTGGGACCGGTTCGCGACCGTGGTCGGCCGGCCCGCGAGCCGCGTGCGCGACCGGGTCGCCGAGCTCGCCCGAGCAGTCCCGACCGCAGTCGCCGACGCGATCGCCGAGGCGCCCGCGTCGGCCGCCGCCCCCAA
>NZ_BIMR01000205.1 GCF_004306155.1 Cellulomonas biazotea | reverse complement strand
CCGCCGGACCGGTCGCCGTGCCCGCGTCGGTGCCGGTCCCCGGGCCGCCGCCCGCGAGCCGGCCCGACCGGGAAGGGGCCGCACGATGACGCCGCACCCCGTCGCCCGCCGCTCGCGCCGACGCGTGCTCGCCGCCGTCGCCGGAGCCGCGACGCTCGTCCTCGCGGCGTGCACCGCGATGCCCACCTCCGGGCCCGTCCAGCAGGGCGACGGCCGCGTCGAGACGCCGTCGGGCGTCGACGTGCTCGCCGAGGGCCCGCGGCCCGACGCCGACCCCGTCGAGATCGTCGAGCGGTTCCTCGTCGCCGGCTCGGCCGGGTTCCGGGACAACTTCGTCGTGGCGCGGCAGTTCCTCGCCGGGGAGGCGCGGTCCGAGTGGGAGCCGCTCGGTGGCGTCGTCGTCTCCGGGGACCTCGAGATCACCGAGGTCGGCGACGCGCAGGTGCAGGTCGACGTGCCCGTCGTCGCCCGCGTCGACAGCGACGGCCGCTACGCCGAGGCCGGGACCGGCGCCGAGCTCATGCTCACCTACGTGCTCGTCCAGGACGACGACGGGCAGTGGCGCATCTCCGAGGCGCCCGACGGCCTCGTCGTCCCGACGGACGACTTCGCGGTGTTCTTCCGGCAGACCGCCCTCTACTTCCTGTCGCCCGACGAGACGTACCTCGTGCCGGAGCTGCGCTGGCTGCCCGCCAAGAACCTCACGACGTACGCCGTCAGCGCGCTGCTCGCGGGACCGTCGCCGTGGCTGCGCGACGCCGTGGGCACCGCGGTGCCGGACGGCGTGCAGCTCAAGCCCGTCGCCGTGGACGTCGACGACGACGGCGTCGCGCACGTCGGTCTGTCGTCCGCGCGCGCCGCCGACCTGCTCGACGCCGACCGCCCGCTGCTGCTCGCCCAGATCGAGCGCACGCTCCTCGAGGTGTCGGGCGTGAGCTCGGTCGACGTGAGGGCCGGGAGCGCCGCGCTGGAGGGCGCGGCGACGCTCAACCACGGGTCGCCGTCGGGCGGCTCGCTCGAGCTGCTGCAGGGCGACGAGATCGTGCAGCTCGGCGCCGAGGGTCTGGGACCCGTCGAGGGCGTCGGACCGCTCGACGTGCCCGAGCCGAGCCACCCCGCCCGGGACGAGCGCGGCGACGTGCGCGTCGTCCTGTCGGCGGGGCGCTCCCTCGTCACCGTGCCGACCGCCGCCGACGCCGGCACCACGCTCTACAGCGGGACGTCGCTGTCCGCGCCGTCCGTCGACCGGTTCGGCTGGGTCTGGACGTCCGACGTCGGCGTCGGCGCGCTCGCGGTCCGGGCCGGTGCGGCGGCCGTGCCCGTCGGTGCGGACTGGCTCGAGGGGCGGACGGTGCGCGCGGTGCGCGTCGCCCGCGACGGGGTCCGTGCGGCCGTCGTGTCGGCGGGGGAGGACGGCGTCGCCGTCGACCTCGTGGCCGTCGTCCGCGACCGCCGCGGCGTCCCGCAGGGCTTCGGCGAGGCCGTGCGCGTCGGGACGCCGCTCGTCGACCCGACGTCGGTCGTGTGGCTCGACGAGTCGACCCTGGGCGTCGTCGCCACGGAGGGCGACGAGAACCGGGTGCACGCGGTGCCCCTCGCCGGGGCGACGCGGGCGCTGTCGCCCGTCGCGGACCTCGCGTCGCTGTCGGGCGGCCGGACGCCGTACGCCGCGACCGAGGACGGCGGGCTGCTCAAGCTCATCGGCTCGACGTGGGTGCGGGTGCCCGACGTGACGGGGGTCGCCGACCCGTCGTTCGCCGGCTGACCGCACGCCGAGCCGTCCCCGGCCCGCGTCGCGGGCGTCGCGTCCCCCGGTGGTCGCGGCGCCGGACCCGACCGGGGCCGCCGGGTGGTGCGCTGGCCGCGTGCCGTCCGCGTCCCACACCCGCCTCGCTTCCCTCGCCGGCGACCTCGTCGGCCTCGTGCTCCCCGTCGAGTGCGCCGGCTGCGGGCGCCCGGACGACCCCTGGTGCGCGGTGTGCCGTGCGTGGCTCGACGCCCCGCCGTGGCGCTGCGAGGAGCGGGCCGGGCGCCTCGACCGGCTCGACGGCCGCCCGCCCCTGCCGGTCTGGACGCTGGGCGACAACGTCGGCGCGGTCCGGGCGGCGGTCGTCGCCTGGAAGGACGGCGGACGCCTCGACCTCACGCGACCGCTCGCCGCGGCCGTCGGGCGGGCCGCGCACCGCGCCGGCCCGTCGGTCGACACGCTGCGCGGTCCGGTCGACACGCTGCGCGGTCCGGTCGACACGCTGCGCGGTCCGGTCGACACGCTGCGTGGTCCGGTCGGCTCGCTGCGCGGCCCGGGTCGCCCGCACCGTCGTCCGCTGCTCGTCGTCCCGGTGCCCTCCACCGCGGCCGCGCGACGACGCCGCGGCACCTGGCTCGTCGACGACCTCGCCCGTGGTGCAGTGCGTGGGCTCACCGCGACCGGCGACGCCGCCGCGCGAGCGCCCGTGCTGCGACGCCGGGGAGGCAGGGACCAGGTCGGGCTGGGCGCGCGGGAGCGGGCCCGGAACCTCGACGGGCAGGTGGTCGTCGCCCGGGGCCGTGCGGTGACGCTCCCCGGGCACGACGTCCTGCTCGTCGACGACGTGCTCACCACGGGGGCCTCGCTCGCGGCGTGCGCGGCGGTCCTCGCCGCGGCGGGCGCGCGCGGGGGGGGGG
>NZ_BIMR01000204.1 GCF_004306155.1 Cellulomonas biazotea | reverse complement strand
GCGCCCGGAGCGCCTCCGCCCTCGCCACCGCCCGTGCCCGCGGAGCGGACGAGCCGCCAGGTCGCGAGCGCCGCGGCGAGCACCACGAGCACGAGGACGCCGCCGGTGACGATCGGCGCGCGCCGCCCGGCCGGGTCGCTGCGGTCACCGGCCCGCACCGCCGCCGCCCGCGCACCGAGCGTGAGCGTCGCCGTCCCGACCACGGCGACCGCCGCAGCGCCGAGCACGAGCACGGGCACGTCCGCCGTCCCCACGACGACCCCCGCGAGGACCGCGCCGACGGCCGCCGCCGGCGCGACGACCGCGGCCGTCTCGAGCGCCGCCGCGGCCGTGAGCTGCCCGACCGAGGTGCCGCGCGAGCGCAGGACCGTCGTCTCGGTCGACCGCACCGCGCCCAGCAGGCGGGCGACCTGCGCGAGCGCGACGACGGCGACGACCGCGACGAGCGCGAGCGCGGCGCTCGTGACCGCGGCCACGGCGGTCAGAGCGGCGTCGGCGGCCCGCAGCGTCCCCGGCAGGTCGCCGCTCGTGGAGAGCCCGCCCGCCTGGACAGACTGCTCGGCGAGGACGACGAAGCGGTCGAGCCCTGCGGCGAGCGGCGCGAGGTCAGCCGGCTCGACACGCCCCGGGTCGGCGACGACGGTCCACCGCACGAGGTCGATGCCGGGCACGTCGGCCAGGACCGTCTCGTCGACCATCGCCGGGCCGAACGCGCCGGTCGCGGCGTCGACCCCGTCGGTGACGAGCGGCTCCCCCGCCCAGCGCGGGTCGGCGGGGTCGTCGGGCAGCCACGTCCCGACGACGGCCAGCACGCGCTCGGTCTCCCCGTCGCCGCTGACCACGAGCAGGTCGCCGACCGTGACGCCCAGGGCGTCCGCGGCCGCGGCGTGCAACGCCGCCGGGTCGGGTGCGTCGACGGTGCCCGCTGCCGTCGCGCCGTCCGGCCAGTCCCCGTCGACGAGCCGTGCCGCGCTCGTCAGGCCCGGGTCGGCGCCGAGCACGAGGTGCGGTCCGTCGTCGTCGGGCGCCGCCGTCAGGTCGGTCCGCACCGCGAGCGACAGCGAGCGCAGCGTGCGCGTCGCGTCGCCGGGGGTGCCCGCGAGCGCGGCGTCCAGGGCCTCCTGCGCCGCGGCCGTCTGGCCGGCGGTGTCGTCGTCGAGGCGGGTGCTCACCTGGAGGGACCCGCCGACAGGGCCGGCGTCGGCGAGGCTGTCGCGCGCGGCGTCCCGCGCCGCCCCGAGCGTCGCCGCGAGGGTGCCGCCGACGGTCGCGGAGACGACCACGCCGAGCAGCAGGACGAGGCCGAGCAGCCCGGCGTGCGCGCGCGCACGGCGCAGCAGCAGGCGGCTGGTTCTCACGTGGGGTCCTCCGCGGGCGGTCGGGCCGGGCGATCCTCTCACGTGCTGGACGGGTGACCAGCGCGGCGACTCCCGCTCAGCCGCGCCCCTCGGGGGACGTGTCGCCCGGGGTGTCCAGCTCGGGGTGCGTGTCGAGCCACGCCCGCGCGGCCCTCTTCGGCACGAGCGCGAGCCAGCCGTCGGTGACGACCTCGACGAGCTCGGCGGCGTCGAGCCGCTCGATCCGGGCGAGCACCATCGGGTAGCCGTCGAAGTGCGGCGTCGTGAAGTAGACGTCCGGCGCGGAGCCGAGCAGCGCCTCCTTGCCCTCCAGGTCGGGCGTGCGCAGCGCGAGGACGTCACCCGGCCACGCGTCGGCGCCGAGCGCGTCGTGGTCGGCGCGCCGCAGCGGCCGCTCCCACGCGAGCCCCTTGCCGTGCGCGAGCCACCGCCGCGGCCGGTCCTCGGTCGTGTCGGGCAGCGCGGCGACGGCCTCCCGGACGTCGTCCCACGTCGCCACGCCCGGCCCCGTCCTCAGCGTCCGCGGGCGGCGAGCGCGGCGTCGACCTCGGCGATGCGACCGCGGACGACCTGCTCCAGCGTGGCGCGGGACAGGGGCGCGTCAGCGGTGAAGTGCAGCGTCGCGCCGGACCAGCGCCCCTCGGTCACGGTGTCCGCGAGGACACGCGCGAGCGGCGGGCTCTGCACGTGCAGGCTCAGGTGGGACGTGGCGTGCGACAGGCTGACCAGCGGCCTGCCGCGGTACGTGACGCACGGGACCTGGTAAGAGATCCGCTGGCCCGCGTCGGGCACGAGCGCGACGATCTCGTCCCGCACCTGCGCGAGCGCCCGGGCGGCGTCGGGCGGCAGGGCGGCGAGGTACTCCTCCACGGTGGACGTCGGGGCGTCTCCTCGGGCCATGACCACCACCGTAGGTCCCGGCCGGCGCCCCGACCAGGGGGTTAGCGTGCCCGTGCCCCTCACCCGAGCCCTCCCGAGCGACCGGAGACCCTGTGCGCATCACGACCGTGGACCAGCTGCTCGACCTGCTCGACGACCTGTTCGACGGTCGCGCCGACGCGACGTCGCGCGCGGCGTCGGCGCACTGGGACGAGGTGCTGGCCCGGCCCGGGCACCCCCTCGCGGTCGACGCACCGGACGCGGTCCTGCCCGTGTGGCGCGACGCGGGCCTGCTGCCGTTGGGGAGCCTGTCGACGGCGCTCGACGTGGGCTGCGGCCTGGGCCGCAACAGCCGCTGGCTCGCACGCCAGGGCCTCGCGGTCACCGGCATCGACATCGCGCCGGGTGCGCTGGCCCGGGCGGCGACCACGGAGCCTGCCGCGTCGGTCACGTACCGCGACGTCGACGTGCTGCGCGAGCCCGTCCCGGGCGCGCCGTTCGACCTCGTGTACGACTCGGGCTGCTTCCACCACCTGGCGCCGCACCGCCGGATCAGCTACCTCGCGGCGCTGGACCGGCTGGTCGCGCCGGGCGGCTGGTTCGGGCTGTGCACGTTCGCGGCGGGCCGGATGGGCGCGGCGGACGACGACGCGACGCTGCTGCGCGAGGGCGCGCTCGGGGAGGGCGTCGGCTACACGCAGGACGAGCTGCGGCAGGTGTTCGCCGCGTACGAGCCCGTGTGGACCGGGCCGATGCCGGGTCCCGGCGCCGTCACGGAGCCCGTGTTCGCCCACGACTTCCTCACCGTCGCGCTGTTCCGCCGTCCGGCGTCCTGACGCGCGCCCGCTCCGCGCGGACACGTCGAGCGGCACCACGGTGTGGCTGCACAGGGCCGCACCGACCCACGCGCGACGTCAGCTCGCGAAGCGCCCGATGTCCGCGCGCAGTGTCTCCGCCATCCGCGCCAGACCGCCCTCGTCGTGACCTGCTGCCGCCGCGACACCCGACGCCGCGGCGTCGATCTCCGCGATGAGTCCCGCGACCCGGCCGATCGACCCGGCGACCTCCCGCGCGACCGACTGCGCCTGCGCGACCTGGTCCGCGATGTCCGCCGACGAGGTCGCGACGCGATCGGACAGCGACTTCACCTCGCCCGCGACGACACCGAACGCCCGACCGCGGTCGCCCGCCCGGGCCGCCTCGATCGTCGCGTTGAGCGCCAGCAGCCGGGTCTTGGCCGCGACGTCCTGGATGAGGGTCACGGCGACCCCGATGGTGGACGACGCCGCCTCGAGGCGCCCGACGAGCGCCACGGTGGCGTCGAGCTCGTCGACGCCCGTGCGCACCGAGTACCGCAGGCTGTCCGCCGACGCCCCGAGCTCCGTCGAGGCGGCAGCGACGTGCTGCGAGACCTCGACGGCCTGCGCGCCGATCTCGTCGCGGACCCGCTCCTCCTCGCGCGCGGCCGCGTCGGCCTCGCGCATGACGTCCCGGGCCGCGTTGATGCGGCGGGCGCCTTCCCGGTACGCGCCCGGCATCCCCCGCTCGACGAGCGTCCGGTGAAAGCGCCCCTGCGCGCTCGCGGTGAGCGCGGCGCCCGACTCGCGCACGAACGCGTCGACGACGTCGAGCAGGGCGTTGATCGCGTCGCCCACCTCCGCGAGCGCCGGGTCGTCGAGCTCCGGGGCACGGGCCTCGAGGTCACCGGCCGCAGCGCGGCGCAGCGTCGCGACGACGGGCGCGAGCGCGGTGGGATCCATGCCCGCACGCGCGGCGGCCGCGCGGGACGTCGCGCCCTCGGCGGTGCCACGCCTCATCGGATGCCTCCGTTGCTGTTGATGACGTCCCAGACCCACTCCTCGTAGGTGACGCCGCGCTCCGCCAGCAGGCTCGCGAGCAGCTCGCTCGACGCCGCGACGGCCGCGTTGCCGGTCGCGTGCCGGGACTCCTCGGCGAGCAGCACGGCGTAGAGCTCCTCGACGGCGCGCACGGCGGACGGCTCCGGGAGCCGGCGGTTGGAGTGGTAGCCGACGGGTGTGCCTGCCGCGTCGGCGGACGGCGTGACGTGGGCGAGCACCCAGTAGAACGACCCGTCCGCGGCGAGGTTCTTCACGTACGCGAAGATCTCGTCGCCCTGCTCGACGGTCTCCCACAGGGCGCGGAACACCGCGCGCGGCATGTCCGGGTGCCGGATCAGCGCGTGGGGCTTGCCGATGAGGTCGCGCCGGGAGTACCCCGAGACGCGCACGAACACGTCGTTCGCGTACGTGATCCGGCCCTGCAGGTCGGTCTTGGAGACGATGATCTCCTCGCGGCCGAACGTCGTCTCCTCGTGCGTGGGCACCACGACACCTGCGCGCACGTGCGATCCCCGTCCCGGTCCTGGTCGCGCGGGCGTACGCAACGGGTCGACGTTCCCGTGCCGGGGTCGAGGCGCGGAAGCGCCTGCGTGCGCCGAACGGGTGACGCGTGTCGCCGGGCGCTCGCCGGAGCCGCCGCGACCGGGACCTGGGTCCTACCCGGCGCGCGAACGCAGTGTGACGACGGACACGACGCACGACCCGTCGTCACGGGCAGCGACCTGCGGGGCGACGGGCCTGGTCGTCGAATCGCTTCACCCGGGTGCGCGGCCCGTCCGACCGGCGGTACCAAGGGGACGCCGCCGCCGACCGGCCGGCTCCACCCCGACGAAGGGACCTGGCGTGCGACGACTGCGGGCCGCCGTGGCGCTCACCTCGATCGCGACCTGCGTCGCGCTGATCCCAGGGGCCGCGATCGCGGTCCCCGCCCTCGCCGCGGGGTCCGTCCCCACCGCGTCGTCGGGCCTCGCCGCCACCGCGCACACCGCGGGGCGGGTCGCCGTCGCCGGCGACACGTGGCAGCACGCGTGGCCGGGCGTGTACGTCGAGGGCCGGTTCCGCGGGACCGGCGTCGGCATCGTGCTCGCCGACACCACGGGCGACTACGACGTCGCGGTCGACGGGCGCACGGTCGCGACCCTCGTGACACCGGGCAGCACGACGCACCGCGTCTCCGGGCTGACCTCCGGCGAGCACACGGTGCGGGTCGTCAAGCGCAGCGAGGTCCCGTGGGCGACCAGCACGTTCGGCGGCTTCGTCCCCGTCGACGGCAGCACGATCCTGCCCGCACCGCCCGACCGGGACCTGCAGCTCGAGTTCGTCGGCGACTCCTACACGGCCGGCTACGGCAACACCTCGACGAGCCGCGAGTGCACGGGCGACCAGGTCACCCGCACGACCAACGCCGACCTGTCCTTCGGGGCGCTCACCGCCCGCGCGCTCGGCGCCGACTACCAGCTCAACGCGTTCTCCGGACGCGGCATGGTGCGCAACTACGCGGGCGGCGAGCCGGGCACGAGCTACCGCACGTACTACGACCGGGCGCTGCCGGGCGTCGCGGGCGACGTGTGGGACCGCCCGGCGTCCTGGCAGCCCGACGCCGTGGTCGTCGGTCTCGGCATCAACGACTTCTCGACGGCCCTCGGGTCCGGCGAGGCGTGGGCGTCGACGACCGCGCTCCGCGAGGCGTGGGTCGACGCGTACCACGGCTTCCTCGACACGCTCCGGTCGCGGTACCCGGACGCGTTCCTCGTGGTCAGCGCGACGTACGTGCACACCGGCACCGACCTGCCCGACCTCGCGCAGCGCGTCGTCGACGAGCGCCGCGCCGACGGCGACGACCGCGTCCGCTACTGGTACTACGGCAACGAGGGCCTCGACTACGGCGGCTGCCACTGGCACCCGTCGGTGCGCGACCACGAGGTGATCGCCGGGAAGCTCACCGCGTTCCTCACCGCGCTCCCCCTCGGCGGCGGCCCGACGCCGACCCCGACACCCACCGTCACTCCGACCCCCACGCCCACCCCCACGCCCACGGTGACCCCGACACCCACGCCCACCCCGACGCCGACGCCGACGCCGACGGTCCAGCCCAGCGCGTGCCGGGCGGCCCTCACGGTCGGTGGACGGTGGCCCGGCGGCTACCAGGCGTCGGTCGAGGTGACCGCGACCACCGCGATCCGGCGCTGGACGACGACGCTCACGCTCCCCGCCGGCGGCGCGCTCACGCAGCTGTGGTCGGGCGACGCCACCACGTCGGGCCAGGTCGTCACCGTGACGAGCAAGGACTGGAACGGCACCCTCGCGGCGGGCCGCACGACGGTCTACGGCTTCCTCGGGACGGGCACCCCGCCCGCCGACGGCGCCTTACCCTGCTCGGCCTGACCGACGCCTCGCGCCTCCGGCCGCCCGGTGCGGGCCCCGACCGACCGTCGAGGCCCGCACCGCGTCCTCGCGGCGCGGGGCGGCCGCCCAGATCGTGCCGGCGCCGGGGTCAGCGCAGGCGCACCAGCCCGGCGCCCGTCGGCGCGAAGCCGCACGCGCCCAGGTAGAAGTCCCGCAGGCCGTCCTCGAGGTCGACGTGCAGCCACTCGCACCCCGACGCCGCCGCGTGCTCGCGCGCGACCTCGACCAGCCGCACCCCGATCCCCCGCCGGCGGGCCCGCAGCGCCACGGACGTGTCGACGACGAAGGCGTGCACCGCCCCGTCCCACGGCACGTTGACGAAGCCGACCAGGCCGTCGTCGTCGCGGGCAGTCACCCACCCGAGGCTGAGGCGCGACACCCGGTCGTGCCACGGCTCGTCGCCCGGCGGGTGCCCGAACGCCTCCGCGTGCAGGGCGTCGACCTCGGCGTCCGAGAACGTCCCTCGCCACGCGTACGTGACCGCCGCACCGCCGGACCCGGCGGTCATCGCGCTCATCGCCCCAGCGACGCCCGCGCGGGGTGCCCCGCCGGGTAGTACGCCCGGACCCAGTCGGGGAACTCCTGCACGAGCCGGTCGTACAGCTCGGCGTCCGGAACGGCGTCGATGTCGTCGAGCGCGAAGAAGCCCGTGTTGTCCACGGCGCGTCCCTGCAGGTCGTCGAGCCGCGCGAGGATCCCGTAGCTCGCCCGGCCGAGACCGATGAACTGCCAGAACACCGCCGCGGGGACGGCCGCTCGGATCGCGGCCTCTGTGCCCTTGTTGTCGGTCACGCCGCCGTCGTGGAAGAACAGCACGAGCGTCGGGACGTCGGTCGACTGGGTCGCGACGTACCGCAGGACCTCCTCGATCGCGGCCGGCTCGTTGTTGTAGCCGCCCGCCTCGGTCGGCCGCTTGGTCGTGTACCTCTCGAGCCACTGCGGCAGGTCGCCGACCTGCAGGTCGTCCACCCGCACGCCGCGGGCACCCATGAGGAACATCTGCATCTCGGCGTCGTCGTCGAGCGCGGCCGCCACGGGCATGATCCGCTCGACCGCTCGCGCGAAGACGCCGCTGCGGAACAGCCCGGACGTCGACCCGCTGACGTCGAGCACCCCGATCACCCGGGCCTTGAGGCCCGTCGCGCCCTTCTTGGTGAGCGAGACGGTGACGAGCTCCTTGCGCAGGCTGAGGCGCTTGCGCATGTCCGGCGGCAGCCGCTCCTCGCCCTTGGTCAGCGAGATCGCCGGGGCGGACGGCGCCGGCGGCGCCGGCGCGGACGGTGCTGCCGGGGCGGCCGCGGCGGCCGGCTCCTCGACGTCCACGCCGAAGTCGCGCGCGAGCCCGGCGAGCCCGTCGGAGTACCCCTGCCCGACGGCCCGGACCTTCCACGCCCCGTCCCGCCGGTACACCTCGCACAGCACCAGCGCCGTCTCGGTGGTGAGCGACCCGGGCGTGAACGTCGCGCTCAGCGCCCCCGACGTGAGCGACACCCCGACCCCGGGCACCTCGCGGAACGTCTGCCCCTCGGCCGCGGGCGACGCGACGAGCACGACCCGCTCCGCCCCGCTGCGCAGTGCTCCGGGCGTCAGGTCGAGCGTGCGGCCCGCGAGCCGCGCGCCGGGCGCCTCCGGCTGGTTGAAGAACACCATGTCCGCGTCGCCGTCGACCTTGCCGGACGCGCTCAGCACGAGCGCCGTGAGGTCCACCGCACCGCTGACCTCCACCCGCACGGTCGCCTCGGGCAGCGGGACGTTCTGTCCGGCGTTCAACGTGGTCACGGGCACGGGCCTCCTTCTGCGAGCGCCCGGGGACCCGGGTCACCGCCGAGGGTACGGGGCACCCGACCGCAACACGAAGGGCCCGATCCGTGGATCGAGGCCCTTCGTGTTCGCTGTCTCAACGAGTGTCCGGAGGGGACGTGAATCAAGGACTACTCGCCTGACGACTTCTTTCCGACGACTCCGTGGGAAGAAGTGAAGGGTGTCCGCCTGAGCTACCGAGTCCGCCGCGGACAGGATGTCGTGACTCACGCAGTTCGCAAGCCGACTTCACGCTGGCGCGGGATGCCCGAGCGCCCGTCTCGGCGCACGTTCTTCCTCGATGTCTCGCGGACTCAACCGATCGACAGTCTCATCGGTTACGGCAAGGTCGCCCGCATCGAACTCGCGCAGAGCACTAACGAACTCGCGCTGTCAGACGACTATCGCAATAGCCTCTCGCGCGTCCTGGGTAGGACGTACGACTCCGGCTCCATCGTGCGTGACGACCGAGGGAAGCAGGTTGGCATCGTCTCGCACGACGGAACGACGTACTCGAACTTCCATCAAGGGGCCGGCGAGGACGCGACCACGGATCTCATGGCACTGCTGCAGGATGCACCACGGAACAGCCTGATCCTGATTGATGAGGTCGAGGCTTCGCTCCACCCGCGAGCGCAACGCAGACTCATGACGGAACTGATCAGTATCGCCACAACGCGTCGCCTCCAGCTCGTCGTCACCACGCACTCTCC
Organism: Cellulomonas biazotea; assembly: GCF_004306155.1. Lineage (GTDB taxonomy): Bacteria > Actinomycetota > Actinomycetes > Actinomycetales > Cellulomonadaceae > Cellulomonas > Cellulomonas biazotea. The sequence goes on along the minus strand of NZ_BIMR01000204.1, from coordinate 6,281 downwards.
TTACGTCCTCGAACAACTTCCTGCTGACGCACGGATCTACTTGAGGACGGCCCGCGGCGGACGACGCGAACCGGTCTACGGGGTCACTGCGGAGTATGCGATGACGCAGATGGACGACGAGCGTCACCCCGAGCTCACCTTGTACTGCGAGGACGAGTTCGCGGTCGAGGTCATCGAGCAGGTAGTTCGGCTGGCGGATCCCGCCCTGCTGGGCAGGCTGCGAATCATTCCGGTCGGACCCGCGGGGACTGTGCGGATCCTGGGAGAACTCGCGCACGCCGGGAGGTTCCCTGAGGCCGGGCTGGGAGTCCTGGATGCCGATGAGGATCCCGGTCAGGCCTGCATCGCACTTCCGGGTGCGAGGCTCGCTCCGGAGCGGTCTGTGTTCTCCTCGATGCAGGAGGAGAACTTCATCGCTATCGGGCAGCGACTCGGCGTTCATGCAGGAACGTTGATGGACGCTGTGGAGGACGCGATGCGGCTGGACGACCACCACACGTGGCCTGCACGCGTAGCGGAGCGTCTCGCCGGGACGATGCGGGCATCGAAGGTGCGCGACGCGTTTATCGACGTGTGGGTGCACGACGTACTCAGTTCTGAGGAACGAGAGACGTTCACGGATGCAATCCGGCAGCGCGTCCCCGCGATGGAGGCGACAGGTCTGGCCTTCTGACGACGAGCCGCTCGAGCCCGTCATGCCGGGCTCGAAGGTCGAGGCAATCGCCGGTGCGCGCGTCGATCGGCAGTCGTGGGCGGCGAGAGCTGCGGACGGTCGCAACGTGTCGTCTCTAGTGCGTGGCGGCAGAGTGGCCACTTGGAACGTGGTCCCGTCGTGCCGGTGCTTTGCCCGAACGCACCACGCTCCCGTCGGCAACGCGGTATTCGCCCTACGCCCAACTCGCGGCGAACCTGGTCCTCACGCCAGCACGCGCCCGAGGCCGGAGCGTCGAACTCGAACCGTGAGTACCCCGCGGGCTCCCGAATACCGTGAGCGAGCAGGGGGTCCAGATCCCCCTCCGGACACCACGCTGACGTGCGCAAACGCCACACTGTCGACCCCTATGGGCACACGGGTGGGCACACGGTGTGCCCACGGGCACACCGAACACGGAGACGAAAAACGCCTCTGACTCGCGTTTCCGCAGGTCAGAGGCGATTTCGTCGCTGTCTCAACGAGTGTCCGGAGGGGGACTTGAACCCCCACGCCCTTTCGGGCACTAGCACCTCAAGCTAGCGCGTCTGCCATTCCGCCACCCGGACAGGTGGACCGTCCGGGGGCCCGTAGGCTCCCTCAGGTGCGGCAGAAAAGATAGCACGGTGCGGCGGTCGGGCATGCATCCGCCCCCGGGTGCAGACTGACGGCACGGTGCCCGGCAGCGGCTCCGGCGAGGTGTCCGACCTGGATGGGGGGCCATGACCGACGCGACCAGGAGTCCGGGTCTGTCGACGGGGTCGGGCGCTGCGCGCAAGGTCGCGGGCGCACGACGCAACCCGAGCGCGTACGGCGTCGAGCACACCGCCCCGCACTGGCTGCGCGTGATGGCGGGCGTGTCGTGGCGGCTGCTGGTCGTGCTCGCGGCCGTCGCGCTGGTGTTCTACGCCACGTCCCGTGTGCAGCTGCTGTTCATCGCCGTCTTCCTCGCGTTCGTGTTCACGGCGGTGCTGCGCCCGATCGTGGACTTCCTGTCGCGGTTCATGTGGCGCGGCCTGGCGACCGGTCTGTCGATCCTCGGCGGGATCCTGTTCTTCCTGGGGCTGCTGACGTACATCGGCTACTCGATCGCCAACCAGTGGACCGACCTGACCAAGCAGTTCAGCGACGGCATCAGCCAGATCACGGACTTCCTGGAGAACGGGCCGCTGCCGTTCAGCATCACGAACGAGCAGATCGCCGAGTGGATCGGCAACGCGCAGCAGTGGGTGCAGGACCACGCGGGCGACCTCGCGTCGCAGGCCGCCGCGGGTGCCGGCTCGGTCGTCGAGATCTTCACGGCGCTCGCGCTGGCGATCTTCTGCACGGTGTTCTTCCTGGCGCGCGGCCAGGAGATGTGGACGTGGTTCCTCAACCAGCTGCCGACGCGTTTCCGGGAGACGTGGACGACCGCGGGCGGCGCCGGCTGGTACACGTTCTCCGGCTACACGCGCGGGACGGTCATCATCGCGGTGACCGACGGGCTCCTCGCGTTCATCCTGCTGTCCGTGCTGCGCGTCCCGCTGTCGGCGCCGCTCGCGGTCCTCGTCATGATCGGTGCGTTCATCCCGCTCGTCGGCGCCCCTGCGGCGATGCTGGTCGCGATGATCGTGGCGCTCGCCGCGAACGGGCTCCTGTCGGCGGCCATCGTCGGCATCGGCATCGCGCTCATCGGGCAGTTCGAGGGGCACATCCTGCAGCCGCTCGTCATGGGCAAGCAGGTGTCGCTGCACCCGGTCGTCGTGGCCTTGGCGGTCACCGCCGGGACGCTGACCGCGGGGATCCTCGGCGCCGTCATCGCCGTGCCGCTCGTGGCCGTCGTCTGGGCGATCTTCTCGCGGCTGCGGACGCTCGACCCGCCGATGGACGAGGACGACGCGGACGACGAGGTCCGGCCGACCGACGCCGAGGACGAGGTGGAGAGCGCCCCGGCGCACGGCTGAGACGCCAGGCAGCCGACGGCGCTCGTCCGCACCCGCGCGACCGCACGACGTCGGGGCGCGACCGCCGGGCGTCACGCGTCAGGCATCAGGCCACGACCGACGCGACCGCCCGGTCGACCGCGTCCCGCACGTCGGCGGGCGGCTCCAGCAGCGGGGCGGGCAGCGGCCCGAGGTCCAGCCCCGCGTGCCGGGCAACGGCACCCGCGAGCCGCATCGCACCCCAGCGCGCCCCGAGGTCCGTCAGCGGCGCGAGGCGGGCCGTCCACGCGTCGACCTCCGCCTCGTCCCCGGCCACGGCCGCCGCGGCGGTCGCGACCCACGGCCCCGGCAGCACGCCCGCGAGGCCGCTGTGCCACGTGCGCGCGCCGGCGAGCAACGCCTGTGCGCCGAGCGCGTCGCCGCTGAACCCGACCTCGACGTGCCCGGGCACGGACGCGAGGAGCGCCGCGCACCGGGCGCGGACGTCGTCGGCGTCCAGGCCACGGTCCTTCAGGCCGCCGACGCCCGGCAGCGCGGCGATCGCCGCGAGGTCGTCGACCGACAGCTCCAGGCCCGTCGTGCGGGGGTTGTGGTAGACCCACACGGGCACCTCGGCGACCGCCGCGACGTCCCGGTACAGCGCGAACGCCTCGGCGCCGGTGAGCGGCAGGTACGACGTCGTCGGCAGCAGGACCGCGTCGACGCCCGCCGCGCGCGCCGCGGCCGCGTGGCCGAGCACGTCCGCGGTCGTCAGCGCGCCGATGCCGCACACCACGGGCACCCGCCCGGCGACCGCCTCGACCGCGGCCCGCGCGACGCGCGCCCGGTCGCCGCCGTCGAGGTAGGCGAACCCGCCCGTGGAGCCCAGGACGGCGATCCCGTCGACCCCGGCCGTCACGGCGCGGTCCGCGAGCGCCGCGAGGACGCCCGGCGCGACGCCGCCCTCCGGGGTGCGCGGGGTGGGCAGGTACGCGGCGAGGGGTCCGAGCATCGTCGCAGGCTAGCGAACCGTGACGTCCGTGCGGGGGGCGTCCGCCGCCGGATCTCTGCACCGGACGAGCGGGCACGAGGGCGGGCGGGGCCACCGGTGCGAGACTGGTCCGAGACGAGCGATCCCCGTCGGCCCCGGACCACCGGGCGACGGGACGCGGACGACGGAGGTCGCACCATGCCGGGACACCGCATCTTCGCCATGAGCTTCGCCAGCATCTACCCGCTCTACGTGCAGAAGGTCGAGCGCAAGGGCCGCGGCAAGGACGAGGTCGACCAGGTCATCACGTGGCTCACCGGCTACGACGAGGCCGGGCTGGCACGAGTGATCGCCGACGAGGTCGACCTCGAGACGTTCTTCGCCCAGGCGCCCGCGATGAACCCCGACGCCACCCTCATCACGGGGCTGATCTGCGGCTACCGCGTCGAGGAGATCGAGGACCCGCTCATGCAGCAGATCCGCTGGATGGACAAGCTCGTCGACGAGGTCGCACGCGGCAAGAAGATGACGTCGATCCTGCGCGGCAGCGCGGCCCAGCGCGCCTGACCGGCCCGACCGCCGCACCACCCCCGGCGCGGGCGGCTAGCGGAAGTCGCGCGACGTCGAGCGGACCTTGAGCGACAGCACGCCGAGGTGCTCGGCGACGAGGTTCGTCGCCCCGTCCGAGCGTTCCAGGCGCCCGCGGACCACCAGGGCGCGCGACGTGCGGGCGACGTGCCGGAACCGCTGCCACAGGCCCGCCGAGCACACGATGTTGAGCAGCCCCGTCTCGTCCTCGAGCGACAGGAACGTCACCCCGCCGGCCGTGCCGGGACGCTGCCGGTGCGTCACGACGCCCGCGACCGCGACCCGTCGACCGGCCTCGTGGGCGAACGCGTCGACGACGCGCAGCACCCCCGCGGCGTCCAGGCCGTCGCGGACGAACTGCGTCGGGTAGGAGTCGACCGACACGCCCGTCGCCCACACGTCCGCGGTGGCCGCCTCGACGTCGCTGAGGCCAGGCAGCGTCGGCGCCTGCACCCCGACGCTCACCCCGGGCAGCGTGTCCGGCCCTTCCTGGGCGAGCGCGCCCGCCGCCCACAGCGCCTCCCGCCGGGTCGCGCCCAGGACGTCCAGCGCACCGGCCGTCGCGAGCGCCTCGAGCTGCGTCGTGCTCAGCCGCACGCGGCGGACCAGGTCGCGCAGGTCGGCGAACGGCCCGTGGGCGCGGCGCTCGTCGACGAGCCGCTGGGCGACGTCCTCCCCCACCGACCGGACCGACGCGAGCCCGAGCCGGACCGCCAGCGAGCGCGGCACGTCCGCCGCCGCGCCGGTGCGCACCCCCACGCCGACCGCCGGGCCGGTGCCGCTGGGCGCGGGGACGAGCAGCGGCTCGCCGCCCGGCGGCGTCGGCCCCGTGCGCTCGACGCACGCCTGCACGTCGGACGCCTGCACGTCCGGACGGAGCACCTCGACGCCGTGCCGGCGGGCGTCCGCGGCGAGGCTCTGCGGCGAGTAGAACCCCATGGGCTGCGCCGCGAGCAGGCCCGCGTAGAAGGCCGCCGGGTGGTACACCTTCAGCCACGCGCTCGCGTAGACGAGGAACGCGAACGAGTACGCGTGCGACTCGGGGAACCCGAAGTCCGCGAACGCGCGCAGCTTGTCGTAGATCTGCTCCCCCACCTCCGCGGTGATGCCGTGCGACGCCATGCCCGACAGCAGCCGCCCCTTGAGGGCCTCCATGCGTTCCGTCGAGCGCTTCGAGCCCATCGCGCGGCGCAGCTGGTCGGCCTCCGCGGGCGTGAAGTCGGCGACGTCGATCGCCATCTGCATGAGCTGCTCCTGGAACAGCGGCACGCCCTTGGTCTTGGCGAGCGACTTCTCCAGCAGCGGGTGCAGGTACGTGACCGCCTGGCGGCCGTGCGCGCGCTCGATGTACGGGTGCACCGAGTTGCCCTGGATGGGCCCGGGGCGGATGAGCGCGACCTCGATGACGATGTCGTAGAACGTGCGCGGCTGCAGGCGCGGCAGCGTCCCCATCTGGGCGCGCGACTCCACCTGGAACACCCCGACGGTGTCCGCGGCGCTCAGCAGGTCGTACACGCGGGGGTCCTCGGCAGGCAGCGCGTGCAGGTCGAGCGTCCGCCCCTCGTGCTCCGCGACCGACGTGAACGCGATCCGCAGCGCCGTCAGCATGCCGAGCCCCAGCAGGTCGAACTTCACGAGCCCCGCGTCGGCGCAGTCCTCCTTGTCCCACTGCAGCACCGTGCGGCCGGGCATCCGCGCCCACTCCACCGGGCACACCTCGATGACGGGCCGGTCGCACATGACCATGCCGCCCGAGTGGATGCCCAGGTGCCGCGGCAGGCGCAGGAACCGGTCGGCCAGGTCGACGACGTGCTCGGGGATCTCGTCGAGGTCGCTCGCGGCGGGCGGCAGCAGCGCGGGGACGACGTCGTGGCCGTCGGCCGTCGCCAGCCCCGGGACCTCGACGCCCTTCGGGGAGCGCCCGACCGGTCCCGCCGGGCGGGTCAGCACGGGCGGCGGCTCGTAGGTGTTGCCCCACATCGACGCCTTCGCGCGGCGCCGGTCGTCGCGGGCCGTGCGCACGGCGACCGCCCCGTCGGGCGGGGCCGCCGATGACGGCGCGCCGGGCACGGGCCCGACGTGACCGTCGTGCGGCCGGGCGGCGCGACCC
>NZ_BIMR01000203.1 GCF_004306155.1 Cellulomonas biazotea | reverse complement strand
GTCCCCGCCCTCCGCGTCGTCGTCGGCTGCGCGGTCGGGCCGGCGCGGACGGGGCGGCGCCGCGGGCACGCTCGTGCTGCTCGCGGGGGTGACGGCGCTGGTCGTCGTGCCGACGTGGCTGACCGCCTCGGGCTCGACGGCCCTGCGCGGCACGGTCACCCTCGCGGTCGCGGGGACGCAGGTCGCCCCCGCGGTGCTCGGTGCGTCGGTGGTCCTGCTCGCGAGCGCGGCCGCGGTGGCCCTCGTCGGCCGGGTCGGCCGCTGGCTCGTGGCCGTGGTCACCGCCCTGTCGGGCGTCCTCGTCGTCGGCTCCGCGGCCGCCGTGCTCGCCGACCCGCGCGCGGCGGTGGTCCCGGTCGTCACGCAGCAGACGGGCGTCGGGAAGGTCGTCGGCGACGTGGGCGTCACCGCGTGGCCCTGGCTGACGGTCGTCGCGGGGGTCCTCGTCGTCGTCGCGGCGGGCTGGCTGGTGCGGGTGTCGCGCGGCTGGCAGGGACCGTCGCGCCGCCACGAGACGCCGGCCGCCGGGTCGGGGCCCGCAGGGCCCGCGGGACCGGTCGACGAGCGCGGCGCGTGGGACGCGCTGAGCCGGGGGGACGACCCGACGTGACGCCGGGTGTCCGCAGGTCGGAGGTCGGATAGGGTGGGCGCGAACCGAGCACGAAGGGCAGCACCTGATGTCTGACCAGTCCCTGGCGCACCGCGCACAGAACGCCACCCGGACCGAGACGGTCCACCTCCCCCCGACGGTCGCCCCCGTGAACCACGGCAAGACGGTCGCGGGCTGGACGACGACGTACGGCGTGGTCGGCGGCGGCCTCGTCGCCGCGCTCGGCGTGACGTTCGCGCTCGTCTGGCTGGCCTGGGTGGGGCTGGGCATCGTCGTCGTCGCCCTGGTGCTCGGCAAGGTCCTGCAGTCCCTCGGGTACGGGCAGGGTGGGTCGCACACGACGGCGCGGGACTCCCGCGCCGGCGCCCACTGACCGAGGCGTCCTCGCCGCAGGCTGCTCGACCCCGCGCGCCGAAGCGCGCGGGCACCCGTCACGACCGGGCCGAGCCCGGTCGTCCGCGTCCCAGGAGGCCCGATGTCGACCCCCAACGAGCCGCAGAACCCGTTCGAGAAGAACCAGCCCCAGGAGGGCGGGGCCGGCACGCCCGAGTCCGGCACGCCGGGCACGCCGCAGTACCCGGCGGCCCCGCAGTACCCGTCGGGTGACGCGCCGCAGTACCCCGCGGCGACGCCGCAGTACCCGTCGGCTCCCGGCTACCCGGCCGCGTCGGGCTACCCGGCCGCGCCGCAGTACGACGCCGCCGGCTACTCGGCCCCGCCGAACAACTACCTGGTGTGGGCGATCCTCTCCACGGTGCTGTGCTGCCTGCCGCTCGGTGTCGTCTCGATCGTCTTCTCGACGCAGGTCAACACCAAGTGGAACGCCGGCGACTTCGACGGCGCCCGTGCGTCGGCGAACCGCGCGAAGCTGTGGGCGATCTGGTCGGCCGTCGCGGCGCTCGTCGCCACGGTGGGCTACGTCATCCTGCTGGTCGTCGGCGCGCTGGCCCTGCCGGACACCACGACGTACTGACCGGACCTCGGGCAGGGAAGGGCGGCGACCGCGGTTGAGCGAGCACCACGCACCCGCGGCCGCCGCCCACCCGGGCCACCCGGCCCTCCCTGTCCCGTCGGGCCGCCCGTCGCTCGGGAGCGCGCGGTCCCTGCACTGGCGCGCCGCGGCGAGCCCGCTCGCCGTCGCGGCGGTGTCGGTCGCCGGGCTCGCGCTCGTCGCGACCGTCGACCCGCACACCCCGGGTCGCTACCCCACGTGCCCGCTGCTGTGGCTCACGGGTCTGTACTGCCCGGGCTGCGGCTCCCTGCGGGCGATGCACGACCTCGCCCACCTCGACGTCGCGGCCGCGTGGGGCATGAACCCGCTGCTCCTGGTCGTGCTGCCGTTCCTGGTCCTGGCGTGGTTCGCGTGGACACGGCGGGCGCTGCTCGACGTGCCGCGACGCCGGCTCGCGCACCCCGCGTGGATCTGGGCGGTCCTGGCCGTCGTCCTCGGCTACGCCGTCCTGCGCAACGTCCCGGCCCTCGCGCCCTGGCTCGCGCCCTGACCGGACCCCTGCGCCGCGCGACGACAGCCGTGCGGCCGACCTCCCACCTGGAGCGACGATGAGCAGCACCGACCCGCAGGCCACCGGACCGGACGACGGGCGCGACCAGCCGCCCGCCGACCCGTGGCGCAAGGCCGACGAGCCGACCTCGCCCGTCCCGCCGTACCTCGGCGCCCCGGAGGGCGTCGTCCCGTCCGCGCCGTCCGACCCGACCGTCGCGCCGTACGGCGCAGCACCGGCCTACGGCAGCGCGCAGCCGTACGGCGCGGTCGCGCCCTACCCCGCGGGCCCCCAGGCGTACCCCGGCTACCCGGGGTACCCGGGCTACCGTCCGCCGCTGCCGAAGAACAACCTGGCCGTCTGGTCGCTGGTGCTCGGCATCTGCTCGTTCGTCCTGTCGTGCTTCTTCGTCACGGGGATCCCCGCCGTCATCATCGGCAACAACGCCAAGCGCGCGGTCGAGCGCGGCGAGGCGGACAACCCCGGGATGGCGACCGCGGGCGTCGTGCTCGGGTGGATCGCGATCGGCCTGTCGGCGCTCGGGCTGCTGTTCTGGGCGGCGTGGTTCGTCTTCGTGGTGGTCCTCGGCGTCGTGGGCGCGACCGTCGACGGCACGACGACCTGACCGCCGAGGCGCGCTCCGCCGGGGCGTGACGGCCGTTCCGGTCCACGTCACGGGCTGTGGTCGGGGTCACCCGGCGACGCCCGTACCATGGCCGGGACAGACCTGCCCGCCGCCGACGGTGGCAGCGGGCTGGGCCGATCGGGGGAAGGGGTGAGGCTTCGATGACCGTGCTGGACGACATCGTCGCGGGCGTCAGGGAGGACCTTGCCGTCCGCGAGGCGGCGACCCCGCTCGCCGCGGTCAAGGAGCTGGCCGCGAAGCGACCCTCGGCGATCGACTGCGTCGGTCGGCTGCGCGTCGCGGACGCGGTGACGGTGATCGCCGAGGTCAAGCGGTCGAGCCCGAGCAAGGGCTCCCTCGCGGCGATCACCGACCCGGCGGCTCTCGCGGCGGAGTACGAGAAGGGCGGCGCGACCGCGATCTCGGTGCTCACCGAGCAGCGCCGGTTCAACGGGTCGCTCGCCGACCTCGACGCCGTCCGCGCCCGGGTCGACATCCCGGTGCTGCGCAAGGACTTCGTCGTGACGCCGTACCAGGTGTGGGAGGCGCGCGCCCACGGTGCCGACCTCGTGCTGCTCATCGTCGCGGCGCTCGAGCAGACGGTGCTGGAGTCGCTCGTCGAGCGCGTCCACTCGCTCGGGATGACGGCGCTCGTCGAGGTGCACGACTCCGAGGAGGTCGCGCGTGCAGTGGACGCCGGTGCGCGGGTCATCGGGGTCAACGCGCGCAACCTCAAGACGCTCGACGTCGACCGCACGACGTTCTCCCGGGTCGCGCCGTCGATCCCGTCGGACGTCGTCAAGATCGCCGAGTCGGGCGTGCGCGGTCCGCACGACGTCATGGACTACGCGCGTGCCGGTGCCGACACGGTGCTCGTGGGTGAGGCGCTGGTCACGGACGACGCCCCGCGGCAGTCCGTCGCGGACCTCGTGGCGGCCGGCGCGCACCCGTCGCTGCGGGCGGTGCGCCAGTGACGGCACGTCGTGGCGCCGGCCCGACCGGCGCCCCGCTCCAGCCCACGCACTCGGCAGGACCGCTCGCGACGCACGCCGGACCGTACTTCGGCGACTTCGGCGGCCGGTTCGTCCCGGAGGCGCTGATCGCCGCGCTGGACGAGCTCGACACCGAGTACCACAAGGCGCTCACGGACCCCGCGTTCGGGCGTGAGCTCGCGCGCCTGCACCGCACGTACACGGGCCGTCCGAGCCCGCTGACCGAGGTGCCGCGGTTCGCCCGGCACGTCGGCGAGGGCGTGCGGGTGTTCCTCAAGCGCGAGGACCTCAACCACACGGGCTCGCACAAGATCAACAACGTGCTGGGCCAGGCGCTGCTCGTGAAGCGCATGGGCAAGACGCGCGTCATCGCGGAGACGGGCGCGGGCCAGCACGGCGTCGCGACCGCGACGGCCGCGGCGCTGCTCGACCTCGAGTGCGTCGTCTACATGGGCGAGGAGGACACGCGGCGCCAGGCGCTCAACGTCGCGCGCATGCAGCTCCTCGGCGCCGAGGTCGTCCCCGTGACGATCGGGTCGCGGACGCTCAAGGACGCGATCAACGAGGCGCTGCGCGACTGGGTCGCGAACGTCGACACGACGCACTACCTGCTCGGCACCGTCACGGGCCCGCACCCGTTCCCGGAGATGGTGCGCGACTTCCACAAGCTCATCGGCGAGGAGGCCCGGGCGCAGCTCCTCGAGGAGATCGGGCGCCTGCCCGACGCGGTGGCTGCGTGCGTGGGCGGCGGCTCGAACGCGATGGGCATCTTCAACGCGTTCCTCGACGACGCCGACGTGCGGCTGTTCGGTTTCGAGGCGGGCGGCGCGGGGATCTCCTCGGGCCGGCACGCCGCGCGCTTCTCCGGCGGCCAGCCGGGCGTGCTGCACGGCGCCAAGTCGTACCTGCTGCAGGACGAGGACGGCCAGACGCTGCCGAGCCACTCGGTGTCGGCGGGCCTGGACTACCCGAGCGTCGGCCCCGAGCACGCGTGGCTGCACGACATCGGCCGGGCGCAGTACCGGCCGGTCACGGACGACGAGGCCATGGAGGCGTTCCGCCTGCTGTGCCGGACCGAGGGGATCATCCCCGCGATCGAGTCGGCGCACGGTCTGGCGGGCGCGATCCAGCTCGGCCGCGAGGCGGCGTCGTGGCGCGGCGACGACGGCCACGACCCGGTGCTGCTGGTCAACCTGTCGGGCCGGGGGGACAAGGACGTCGCGACGGCCGCGGCGTGGTTCGGCCTCATCGAGGACGAGCCCGTGGTGCTGGCCGACGAGGGCGAGCAGCTGTGAACGTGAGCGAGGAGGCGCGGTGAGCGCGGTGGACGTCCGGTCGGCGACGGGGGAGCACCTCGACCGACTGCGTGCGGGCGGTGACGGCGCGCCGGGTCGTGCCGCGCTCGTCGGGTACCTGCCCGTGGGCTTCCCGAGCGTGCAGGACTCGGTCGACGCGACGCGCGTGCTGATCGACGCGGGCGCGGACGTCGTCGAGCTCGGCATGCCGTACTCCGACCCCGTGATGGACGGCCCGCTGATCCAGCGCGCGGTCGACACCGCGCTCGCGGGCGGTGTGCGGGTCCGCGACACGCTCACCGCGGTCGAGCAGGTCGCCGGTCGGGGCGCGCCGATCCTCGTCATGACGTACTGGAACCTGGTGCTGCGTTACGGCGTCGAGGCGTTCGCGCGCGACCTCGCCGCGGCGGGAGGTGCCGGGCTGATCACGCCCGACCTCATCCCGGACGAGGCGCGGGACTGGCTCGTGTCGTCGGACGTGCACGGCCTCGACCGGGTCTTCCTCGTGGCGCCGAGCTCGACGCCCGAGCGGCTCGCGTCGACGAGCGCGGCGTCGCGGGGCTTCGTCTACGCGGCGTCGACGATGGGCGTCACGGGGGAGCGGACCACGGTCGGCGGCCGGGCCGAGCAGCTGGTCGCGGACACCCGCGCCGCGGGCGCCGAGCGCGTCTGCGTGGGTCTGGGCGTGTCCCGTCCGGAGCAGGCGGCCGAGGTCGCGCGCTACGCGGACGGCGTCATCGTGGGCTCGGCACTGGTCCGTCCGCTCATGGACGCGCACGACGCCGGTGACGCGACGCGCGGTCTCGACGCGCTCGCGACGGTCACGGCCGACCTCGCCGCCGGGGTGCGGTCCGCCGCGCGGGACCCGCGGTGAGCGCGCTCCTTCCCCTCGCGATCCCGAGCCCGCCGCAGGGCGTGTGGCACCTCGGCCCGTTCCCGGTGCGCGCGTACGCCATCGCGATCCTGCTGGGCATCGTCGCGGCGCTCCTCATCACGCGGCGCCGGTGGGCGGATCGCGGCGGGGACCCCGACACCGTGCTCGAGATCTCGTTCTGGGCGGTGCCGTTCGGCATCGTCGGAGGCCGGATCTACCACGTCATCAGCTCGCCGCAGGCGTACTTCGGCGAGGGCGGCGACCCCGTGCGTGCGCTGTTCATCTGGGAGGGCGGCCTGGGCATCTGGGGCGCCGTCGCGTTCGGCGCGGTGGGCGCGTGGATCGGCTGCCGGCGCCAGGGCGTGCGGCTGGCGCCGTTCGCCGACGCGCTCGCGCCGGGTCTGCTGGTCGCGCAGGCGATCGGCCGGCTCGGCAACTGGTTCAACCAGGAGCTGTTCGGCGGTCCGACGACGCTGCCGTGGGGTCTGCGGATCGACGACGCGCACCTGCCCGCGGGCTTCGAGTCGGGCACGCTGTTCCACCCGACGTTCCTGTACGAGCTGCTGTGGAACCTCGCCGGCGCCGCGGTGCTGGTGTGGGCGGACCGCCGCTTCAAGCTCGGGTACGGGCGCGTGTTCTGGCTCTACGTCATCGTCTACACGCTCGGGCGGCTGTGGATCGAGGCGCTGCGGATCGACCCCGCGAACACGATCCTGGGGCTGCGCCTCAACGTCTGGACGTCCATCATCGTGTGCCTCGGAGCGCTGGTAGCGTTCGTGGTGGTCGGGCGCCGGCACCCAGGGCGCGACACGACCCTCCTGCGGGAACCCCCGACCGTGCAGGACGACGAGGAGAGCACGACCGAGACCGCCCGCTGACCGCGGGTGGGAAGTGACCCACCTCACAAAGTGGCGATTCGGCTCGGTATGTTTCCGGGTTGTATCGTCACCCCACGTCTGGGCCGACGACGTCCCGCGTTCCCCCCATGTTCGTCAAACCCCGGTCCCCGGGGATCGTGAGGACGGTGCAGATGTCGACGTCGCACGTGAGCCCTGACGCACTCGCCGTGCCGTCGGGCGCGGCGCAGCGCGGTCTCTACGACCCCGCCGCGGAGCACGACGCCTGCGGCTTCGCGTTCGTCGCGACCCTGCGCGGCACACCCGGTCGGGACATCGTCGACGCCGGTCTGACGGCGCTGCTCAACCTCGACCACCGTGGCGCCGTGGGCGCCGAGGAGGACAGCGGCGACGGCGCGGGCATCCTCACCCAGATCCCCGACGCGTTCCTGCGGGACGTCGTCGACGCCGACCTCCCGCCCGCCGGCTACTACGCGATCGGCATGGCGTTCCTGCCCGTCGACGAGGCCGAGCAGCGGACGGTCGTCGCCGCGGTCGAGTCGATCGCCGCGGAGGAGAAGCTCGACGTGCTCGCGTGGCGCGACGTCGTCGTGACGGCCGACCTCGTCGGCCCGACGGCGCGCGCCTCGATGCCCGTGTTCCGCCAGCTCGTCGTCGCCGACCCGTCCCGCGAGCTCGCGGGCGTCGACCTCGACCGGCGCGCGTACCGCCTGCGCAAGCGCGCCGAGCGCGAGGTCGGGCTGTACTTCGCGTCGCTGTCGGCCCGCACGCTCGCCTACAAGGGCATGCTGACGACCGGCCAGCTCGAGCCGTTCTTCGCGGACCTGTCCGACCCGCGCTACGCGACCGAGATCGCGCTGGTCCACTCGCGCTTCTCGACCAACACGTTCCCGTCCTGGCCGCTCGCACAGCCGTTCCGGCTCGTCGCGCACAACGGCGAGATCAACACGGTCCGGGGCAACCGCAACTGGATGGCGGCGCGCGAGGGCACGCTCGCGAGCGAGGCGCTGGGCGACCTCGCGCCGCTGCTGCCCGTGTGTACCCCCGGTGGGTCGGACTCGGGCAGCTTCGACGAGGTGCTCGAGCTGCTCCACCTCTCGGGCCGCTCCCTGCCGCACGCGGTCATGATGATGATCCCGGAGGCGTGGGAGAACCACGCCCAGATGGACCCGGCCCGCCGTGCGTTCTACGAGTACCACTCGACGCTCATGGAGCCGTGGGACGGCCCCGCCGCCATGACGTTCACCGACGGCACGCTCATCGGGTCGGTCCAGGACCGCAACGGCCTGCGGCCCGGCCGGTACTGGGTGACCGAGGACGGCCTCGTCGTGTGCGCGTCCGAGGCCGGTGTCCTCGACATCGACCCGTCGACCGTCGTCGCGAAGGGCCGCCTCGAGCCCGGCCGGATGTTCCTCGTCGACACCGGCAAGGGCCGGATCGTCGAGGACGCCGAGATCAAGGCGCAGCTCGCCGCGCAGCGCCCGTACGCCGAGTGGGTCCGTGACCACTCGGTCTACCTGGAGCAGCTGCCCGAGCGCGAGCACGTCGCGCACTCCGCCGCGTCGGTCCGCCGCCGCCAGCGGACGTTCGGCTACACCGAGGAGGAGCTCAAGGTCCTCCTCTCGCCGATGGCGGCCAACGCGGCCGAGCCGCTCGGCGCCATGGGGTCCGACACGCCCGTGGCCGTGCTCTCGAGCCGGCCGCGCATGCTCTTCGACTACTTCACGCAGATGTTCGCGCAGGTGACGAACCCGCCGCTCGACGCGATCCGCGAGGAGCTCGTCACGGCGATCGGCGGCGCGATCGGTCCCGAGCCCAACCTGCTCGAGGACGGGCCGGGGCACGCGCGCAAGCTCATGCTGCCGTTCCCGGTGCTCGACAACGACCAGCTCGCGAAGATCGTGCACGTCCAGAAGGAGCCCGCGCTCGGGTTCCGGGCGACGACGATCCGCGGTCTGTACCGGGCCGCCGGCGGGGGAGCGGCGCTCGAGGCGCGGCTCGAGGAGATCTTCGCCGAGGTCGACCGCGCGGTCGACGACGGCGTGAGCTTCCTCGTGCTGTCCGACCGCAACTCCGACGCCGAGCTCGCGCCGATCCCGTCGCTGCTGCTGCTGTCGGCCGTGCACCACCACACGCTGCGCCGCCACACGCGCACGCAGATCTCGCTCGTCGTCGAGGCGGGCGACGTGCGCGAGGTGCACCACGTCGCGCTGCTCATCGGCTACGGCGCGGCCGCGGTCAACCCGTATCTCGCGATGGAGTCCGTCGAGGACCTCGCGCGCAACGGGTACCTGCCGGGCGTCTCGCCCGACAAGGCCGTGAAGAACCTCATCAAGGCGCTCGGCAAGGGCGTTCTCAAGGTCATGTCGAAGATGGGCATCTCGACGATCGCGTCCTACCGCGGCGCGCAGGTGTTCGAGGCCATCGGGCTGTCCCAGCCGCTCGTCGACCGCTACTTCACGGGCACCACGAGCCGCCTCGGCGGCATCGGGCTCGACGTCATCGCGGCCGAGGTCGCCGCTCGCCACGAGGACGCATACCCCGCGTCCGGCAACCGCCAGCCCCACCAGCGCCTCGCCGTCGGCGGCGAGTACCAGTGGCGGCGCGACGGCGAGGACCACCTCTTCGACCCTGAGACGGTGTTCCGCCTGCAGCACTCGACGCGCACGCGGCAGATGGACGTCTTCCGCCAGTACACGCACCGGGTCGACGAGCAGTCGTCGCGGCTCATGACGCTGCGCGGCCTGCTCGCCTTCAAGGAGGGCGTCCGCGAGCCCGTGCCGCTCGACGAGGTCGAGCCCGTGAGCGAGATCGTCAAGCGGTTCAGCACCGGCGCGATGTCCTACGGCTCGATCTCCGCCGAGGCGCACGAGACGCTCGCCATCGCCATGAACCGGCTCGGCGCCAAGTCGAACACCGGTGAGGGTGGCGAGGACCCGGAGCGGCTGCACGACCCCCAGCGGCGCTCGGCGATCAAGCAGATCGCCTCGGGGCGGTTCGGCGTCACGAGCGAGTACCTCACCAACGCGGACGACATCCAGATCAAGCTCGCGCAGGGCGCCAAGCCCGGCGAGGGTGGTCAGCTGCCGGGGCACAAGGTGTACCCGTGGGTCGCCAAGACCCGACACTCGACGCCCGGCGTGGGTCTCATCTCGCCGCCGCCGCACCACGACATCTACTCGATCGAGGACCTGGCGCAGCTGATCCACGACGCCAAGAACGCGAACCCGTCGGCGCGGATCCACACCAAGCTCGTCAGCGAGTTCGGCGTCGGGACGATCGCCGCGGGCGTGGCCAAGGCGCACTCGGACGTCGTCCTCATCTCGGGTCACGACGGCGGCACGGGCGCGAGCCCGCTCACGTCGCTCAAGCACGCGGGCACGCCGTGGGAGATCGGCCTGGCCGAGACGCAGCAGACGCTCGTGCTCAACAACCTGCGCGACCGCGTGGTCGTGCAGGTCGACGGTCAGCTCAAGACGGGGCGCGACGTCGTCGTCGGCGCGCTGCTCGGTGCCGAGGAGTTCGGCTTCGCGACCGCGCCGCTCGTCGTGTCGGGCTGCATCATGATGCGCGTCTGCCACCTCGACACCTGCCCCGTGGGCGTCGCGACGCAGAACCCCGAGCTGCGCGCCCGGTTCTCCGGCAAGCCCGAGTTCGTCGTCGCGTTCTTCGAGTTCATCGCGCAGGAGGTCCGCGAGCTGCTCGCGCAGCTCGGCTTCCGGACGCTGGTGGAGGCCGTCGGCCACGTCGAGCTGCTCGACACGCGCGCCGCGATCAACCACTGGAAGGCCGAGGGCCTCGACCTCGCCCCCGTCCTCGCGGTGCCCGAGCCGGTGCCCGGCGCTGCGCTGCACCACACGTCGTCGCAGGACCACGGCCTCGACCGGGCCCTCGACAACCAGCTCATCTCGCTCGCCCAGGACGCGCTGGAGCGGCAGGAGCCGGTGCGCATCGCGCTGCCGATCCGCAACGTCAACCGGACGGTCGGCACGATGCTCGGCCACGAGGTGACCAAGCGGTACAGCGGTGCGGGCCTGCCCGACGACACGATCGACGTCACGGTGACCGGCTCGGCCGGCCAGTCGTTCGGCGCGTTCCTGCCGCGCGGCATCACCCTGCGGCTGTTCGGCGACGCGAACGACTACGTGGCGAAGGGCCTGTCGGGCGGTCGCGTCGTCGTGCGCCCCGACCGCAGCGCCGTGCTCTCGCAGCACGACGTCATCGCGGGCAACGTCATCGGCTACGGCGCGACGTCCGGGCAGGTCTTCCTGCGCGGGCTCGTCGGTGAGCGCTTCGGCGTCCGCAACTCGGGCGCGACGCTCGTCGTCGAGGGCGTCGGCGACCACGGCTGCGAGTACATGACCGGCGGCACCGTCGTCGTGCTCGGCCGCACCGGCCGCAACTTCGGCGCCGGCATGTCGGGCGGCACCGCCTACGTGCTCGACCTCGAGGTGCCCCTCGTCAACCTCGAGGCGGTGCGGGCCGGCGAGCTGTCGCTCGACCCGCTCGACGACGAGGACGCCGCCCTCGTCGAGCAGCTGCTGCGCACCCACCTGGAGGAGACCGGCTCGCCGGTCGCCGCGCAGCTGCTCGAGGACCCGGCGGCGACCCGGGCGCGGTTCACGCGCCTGCTGCCCACCGAGTACGCCCGCGTCCGTCGCGCGCTCGCGCAGGCCGAGGCCGACGGCCTCGACCCCGCCGCGCCCGGCGTGTGGGACCAGATCCTGGAGGTGGCCCGTGGCTGACCCCCGCGGCTTCCTGAAGGTGCGGGAGCGCGAGCTCCCGCCGAGCCGTCCCGTCGAGGTGCGCCTGCGCGACTGGAAGGACGTGCACGCCCACCTGGAGGACGGCCAGCCCTTCCTCAAGGAGCAGGCCGGGCGCTGCATGGACTGCGGCGTGCCGTTCTGCCACAACGGCTGCCCGCTCGGGAACCTCATCCCCGAGTGGAACGAGCTCGTGTGGCGCGGGCAGTGGTCCGACGCGATCGACCGCCTGCACGCGACGAACAACTTCCCGGAGTTCACCGGGCGGATCTGCCCGGCGCCGTGCGAGTCGAGCTGCGTGCTCGGCATCAACCAGCCGCCGGTGACGATCAAGAACGTCGAGGTCTCGATCATCGACGAGGCGTTCGACCGCGGGCTCGTCACGCCGCAGGTGCCACAGCGGCTGACCGGCCACACCGTGGCCGTCGTCGGGTCCGGCCCCGCCGGCCTGGCCGCCGCGCAGCAGCTCACGCGCGCCGGCCACACCGTCGCGGTGTACGAGCGCGACGACGCCGTCGGTGGCCTGCTGCGGTACGGCGTGCCCGACTTCAAGCTCGAGAAGATCCACATCGACCGTCGCCTCGCGCAGATGGAGGCCGAGGGCACGCGCTTCCGCCCTGGCGTCGAGATCGGCCGCGACCTCACGTGGGACCAGCTCCAGGCCCGTTACGACGCGATCGTCGTGGCGACCGGCGCGACCGTGCCGCGCGAGCTGCAGGTCCCCGGCAAGGAGCTCGGCGGCGTGCACGTCGCGATGGACTTCCTGCACCAGGCCAACGCGGTCGCCGCGGGCCGTGAGGTCCCCGACCAGATCACCGCGGCCGGCAAGCACGTCATCATCATCGGCGGCGGCGACACCGGCTCGGACTGCCTCGGCACGGCGCTGCGCCAGGGGGCGGCGTCGGTCACGACGCTCGCGATCGGCAAGCGCCCGCCCGAGGACCGTCCGGCGCACCAGCCGTGGCCGACCGACCCGATCCTGTTCGAGGTCTCGTCCTCGCACGAGGAGGGCGGCGAGCGCAGCTACCTCGCGTCGACCGTCGAGTTCGTCGAGGGCGAGGGGGAGCGCGCCGGCACCGTCGCGCGCCTGCGCCTGGCGACCACCGAGTACCTGTCCGACGGCCGGCGTGTCCCGACGCCCGGCACCGAGCGGGACGTCCCGGCGGACCTCGTGCTCGTCGCGATGGGCTTCACCGGCCCGGAGACCGACCCGCTCGCCGACCAGCTCGGCGTCGTCACGACGTCGCGCGGCCTGATCGCCCGTTCGGACGACTTCGCCACCACCGTGCCCGGCGTGTTCGTCGCCGGCGACGCGGGCCGGGGGCAGTCGCTCGTCGTGTGGGCGATCGCCGAGGGCCGCGCCGCGGCCGCCGCGGTCGACACCTATCTGTCGGGGGGCACCGAGCTGCCCTCACCGGTCACGGCCAGCACCGTGGCGCTGCGCCCCTGACCCCACCCGGACCGTCGTCCTCTACCCACCTGGGCCAGGGCCCGGGCCGGGACGTTGGTCCGACCACGCCCACCAGGAAGGCATAGGCTCAGAGCCATGCGTAGAGCAAAGATCGTCTGCACCCTCGGACCCGCGACGGAGTCCGCCGAGCAGATCCAGGCCCTCGTCGACGCCGGGATGGACGTCGCACGGATCAACCGCAGCCACGGCGACACCGAGGCGCACGCGAAGGTGTACGCGAACGTGCGCGCCGCCGCGCAGGCGTCCGGCCGGTCGGTCGCGGTCCTCGTCGACCTGCAGGGTCCGAAGATCCGCCTCGGCCGCTTCATCGAGGGTCGTCACGACCTCGCGGTGGGCGACGTCTTCACCATCACGACGGACGACATCGAGGGCACCAAGGAGCGCGTCTCCACGACGTTCAAGGGCCTCGTCGGCGACGTCTCGCCCGGCGACCCGATCCTCATCGACGACGGCAAGGTGCTCGTCCGCGTCACGGCCGTCGAGGGCAACGACGTCATCACGCGCGTCGAGGTTCCCGGCCCGGTCTCGAACAACAAGGGCCTGAACCTGCCGGGCGTCGCGGTCTCCGTGCCCGCGATGAGCGACAAGGACGAGGCCGACCTGCGCTGGGCGATCCAGATCGGCGCGGACATCATCGCGCTGTCGTTCGTCCGCAACGCCAAGGACTACGACGACGTCCGCCGGATCATGGAGGAGGAGGGCCGGGTCGTCCCGGTCGTCGCCAAGATCGAGAAGCCGCAGGCCGTCGACAACCTCGCCGAGATCGTCGCCGCGTTCGACGGCATCATGGTCGCCCGTGGCGACCTGGGCGTCGAGCTGCCGCTCGAGCAGGTGCCGCTCGTCCAGAAGCGCGCGGTCGAGATGGCCCGCCGCAACGCGAAGCCCGTCATCGTCGCGACGCAGGTCCTCGAGTCCATGACGACGAGCCCGCGCCCGACGCGTGCCGAGACGTCCGACTGCGCCAACGCGGTGCTCGACGGCGCGGACGCGGTCATGCTCTCGGGCGAGACCAGCGTCGGCGACTTCCCGATCGAGACGGTCCGCACGATGGCCCGCATCATCGAGGCCACCGAGGAGCTCGGTCGCGAGCGCATCGCGCCCCTGGGCTCGACGCCGCACACGCGTGGCGGGGCGATCACCCGCGCCGCCGCCGAGATCGGCGAGACGATCAACGTCAAGTACCTCGTGACGTTCACGCAGTCCGGTGACTCCGCGCGCCGCATGTCGCGCCTGCGGTCCCCGATCCCGCTGCTCGCGTTCACGCCCGTCGAGTCGGTGCGCAACGTCCTGTCGCTGAGCTGGGGTGTGCAGACGTACCAGGTCCCGACGGTCGAGAGCACCGACGTCATGGTGAGCCAGGTGGACCAGACGCTGCGCGCGAACGGTCTCGCCGAGGTCGGCGACTACGTCGTCGTGGTCTCGGGTGCGCCGGTCGGGGTCGTCGGTTCGACGAACTCGATCGTCGTGCACAAGATCGGCGACGAGGAGAACCCGGGCGGTCGCGTCGCCTGACGCCTGCGCGTGCCGAACGGGCTCCGGGGACTCCCCGGGGCCCGTTCGTCGTCCCCGGGACGTGCGAGGATGCCGGGCGTCGCTGACGGGGAGGTCGGATGCGTGAGCTCGTCGTGCTCGGGACGTCGTCGCAGGTGCCGACGCGCGAGCGCAACCACAACGGGTACCTGCTGCGGTGGGACGGCCAGGGGCTGCTGTTCGACCCCGGCGAGGGCACGCAGCGGCAGATGATCCTCGCGGGCGTGCCGTCGTCGGCGGTGACCCGGATCTGCCTGACGCACGTGCACGGGGACCACACGTTCGGGCTGCCGGGTGTCCTGTCCCGGCTGTCGCTGGACGGTGTCGAGCATCCCGTCGACCTGCACTACCCGGCGTCGGGCGACGCCGTCGTGCGCGCGCTGGTCGCGCTGGCGCGGCCCGGTGCCGACCTGCGGCTGCACCCGCACGGCGCCGCCGGGGAGGTCGCGCCGGGGCTCGTCGTCGAGCCGCTCGCGCACCGGGTCGAGACGTACGGCTACCGGCTGGTCGAGCCCGACGGCCGCTCGCTCGTGCCCGCCCGGCTGGACGCGGCGGGTGTGCGGGGCGCGGACGTGGGGACGCTCGTGCGCGACGGGCGGTGGGGCGGTGTGACGCTCGACGACGTGAGCGTGCCGCGGCCGGGTCAGGGCTTCGCGTTCGTCATGGACACCGCGCCGTGCGCCGGGGCGGAGGCGCTCGCGCAGGACGTGGACCTGCTGGTCGCGGAGGCGACGTACGCCGACGAGGACGCGGCCCTCGCGCGCGAGCACCGCCACCTCACGGCCGGGCAGGCGGGCGCGCTCGCCGGTGCCGCCGGCGTCGGGGAGCTGGTGCTCACGCACTTCTCCTCGCGGTACCCGGACGTGGGTCCGCTCGTCGAGCAGGCACGCCGCGCGGCGGCCGGCTCACGGCGCGCCGGGGGCACGCGGGTGCGGGCCGTCGACGACCTCGACCGGGTCCGGCTCCCGCCCCGGCGGCGCCTCGTCTGAGGCCCTGGCGGGCCGTTCGACGCTCCGTGCGGTCGCCGCTGCCGCCGACCGGAGCGCGTCAGCGGCGCCAGGAGACGGCGTGCAGCCCGTCGTCGTCGATGACGCAGCCCACGACGAGGCCGAGGTCGTTCACGGCGGACAGGACGACGGTCGCGAACGGGTCGGGTGCGGCGACGAGCCAGGTGCGGCCCGACCCGTCCTGCACGAAGCCCTGCTGCCCCTGGCCCGGCGGCACGATGCTGCCGACGGCGACCCCGCGGTCGTTGAGGTCGGCGACGACGCCGAACCGGTGGTCGGCGGGCGACACGTCGGAGACGGCGCCCGACGCGGTCCACCGCACGGCCCGCAGGTCGCCCGTGCCGGCACCCGTGTAGCTGTAGCCGGCGGAGTTGCCGGCGCGGTCGACGGCGGTCGCGAGGCGGCTGCCCGTGCCGTCGGCGAGGCCCGGCAGTCGCACGAGGGTGCCGTCGGGCTCCCAGCGGACGGCGACCTGCTCGCCGTCGACCCACGCGTCGCCGACGACCTGGCCGGCGTCGTTGACGTCGTTGGCGCCGGTGGACCCGCCGAGGTCCGCCAGCCGCGTGAGCACGCCGTTGCGCCACCGCCACGCGTGCCGCTCGCCGCCGAGGGTCCCCGACGTGCCGACGACCTCGCCGCGGCCGCTCACCGCGGACACCGTCTCGAACGTGTCGGTCGGGTCGGCGACGCCGAGGAGGTGCAGGCGGCGGCCGTCCCAGAACGCGGCGCGGCCGTTCACGAGGCCGGCGACCTGCCCGCGGTCGTTGATCGCGGCGGCCGAGGTCAGCCCGCCGGGGAGGGGGAGGACGCGGCCACGGTCGACGAGGTGCGTGTCGGTGACGACGACGCCCTGGTCGTTGACGTCCACGGCGCACTCGTCGACGCCGAGCGGGACCGCCGCCGGGTCGTCCGAGGCCGTGGCCGGCGCGGCGAGGCTGCCCAGGGCAGCGGCGAGCGCGACGGACAGCAGCGTCCTCGCGGGCTTGGGCACGACGTCCCCCTAGACGGTCACGGAGCGGGTGCCGCCGGACGCTCCGGCGGGCCGTCGCCCCGATGCTGGACGAGTGAACAGTGCCAGCACAACCGTCATCGACAAAGTTCACCTGATGGCGGCACGGTCCCCACCTGCCCGCCACGGGAAGCGGGCGAAATCGGGACAAAGGGGGTTCCGCGGCGCGAGGGCCGGTGGGACGCTGGCGGGTGGCAGGTGCGGTTCGACGAGGGGGACGGACATGACCGGGTACTCGCTGCACATCGGGCTCAACCGGGTGGACCCGGGGGCCTACGGCGGCTGGGACGGCAAGCTCAGCGGCTGCGTGAACGACGCGAACTCGATGCTGCGGCTCGCGACCGCCGCCGGGTTCGAGCCGACGCAGCTGCTCGACGCCGCGGCGACGTCGGAGGCGGTGATCACCGCGATGGGCGCCCTGGCCCGCAAGGCGAAGGCCGGCGACCTCGTGCTGTTCACGTACTCCGGGCACGGCGGCCAGGTGGCCGACATCGACGGCGACGAGCCCGACGGCAAGGACGAGACCTGGGTGCTGTTCGACCGCCAGGTCGTCGACGACGAGCTGCGCAGCATGTACGCGCAGTTCCAGGAAGGCGTGCGCGTCCTCGTGCTGAGCGACTCGTGCCACAGCGGCTCGGTCGTGCGCAACGACGCTCGCGACGCCGAGCTGCAGCAGGGTCGCGAGACCGAGCTCGGTGTCGAGCGCGGCGCACGCACCGGCCCGCCTGTGCCCCTGCCGCCCGCGGCGGTCGCGCGCGTCATGCCGCGGGGCGTCGCCGAGAAGGACGACAAGGCGCGCCGGTCGACCTACGAGTACGTGCAGTCGCTCGCCGGGTCGACGACCGACGCCGACGTCGCCGCGTCGGTGCTGCTGATCTCCGGGTGCCAGGACAAGCAGTACTCGTACGACGGTCCGGTGAACGGGGAGTTCACGGGGACGCTGCTGCGGGTCTGGGACGAGGGCGCGTACGCCGGTGGCGGCTACGCCGCGTTCCACGAGGCGATCCGCAGCCAGATGTCGGAGAACCAGCAGCCGAACTACTTCCTGCTGGGGACCAAGGACGAGGCGTTCGAGCAGCAGAAGCCGTTCACGATCGCGGCCGCCGGGGGGACGACCTCGGCCGCGTGAGGGCGACGCCCCGGCGGACCGGACGCGACGTCCGGGGACCGGGGCTCGGCGGTGGTGCGGTCGCGCCGCGCGGACGCGACCGCAC
>NZ_BIMR01000202.1 GCF_004306155.1 Cellulomonas biazotea | reverse complement strand
CCCCACGCGCCCGCCTCCAGCTCGTCCGCGCCGTCCGCGACGCAGGCCTGCCCTGCGGCGTCATGGTCGCGCCCGTCATGCCGTGGCTCACCGACAGCACGGAGCACCTCGACGCGCTGCTCGGCGCCCTCGCCGACGCCGGCGCGTCCGGCGTCACGATCCTGCCCCTGCACCTGCGCGGACCCGTCAAGCCCCTGTTCCTCGGCTGGCTCGCCCGCTACCGGCCCGCGCTCGTCCCCCGCTACGAGGAGCTCTACGGCTCCCGCGCCTACGCGCCCGACGCCTACGGGCGGTGGCTGCGCGACCGGGTCGCCCCCCTGCTCGAGCGGCACGGCTTCGGCGACCGCTCCGGCCACCGCGCGGGCCGCACCGCACCCGAGCGCGAGGGCGCGTACCCGGTCGGCTCGATGCCCGCCGCGACCCCCGACGTCGCCGCCCCCGCAATGGCCCAGCCGACGCTCTTCTGAGGGCACCGGCCGGCCCGCCCGTGGCGCACCGCCCACGCAACCGGCGACGGCGATGCCGTGCGCCGTCCGGGGGTCCGGGACGGAAATGCCCGGGCGGCGGGTGCGCTCGCGGCCACTAGGATCGTGCGGGTGCCCCGTCGGGCGCACCCCACCCGTCCTCGAGCGAAGGAACACCCGTGCTCCGCACCCACCAGGCCGGCTCGCTGCGAGCCGCGCACGTCGGCACCACCGTCACCCTCACGGGCTGGGTGGACCGGCGGCGCGATCACGGCGGCGTGGCGTTCGTGGACCTGCGGGACGCGTCCGGCATCGCCCAGGTCGTCATCCGGGACGAGGCCGTCGCGCACGGCCTGCGCGCCGAGTACGTGCTGCAGGTGACCGGCGAGGTCGGCCGGCGCCCGGAGGGCAACGAGAACGCCCAGCTCGCCACGGGCGAGGTCGAGCTCGTCGCGCACGAGGTCGTCGTCCTCAACGAGGCCGCCCCGCTGCCGTTCCAGGTGTCGTCGTCGCTCGACGAGACCGTCGGCGAGGAGGCGCGCCTCAAGCACCGCTACCTCGACCTGCGCCGCCCCGCGCCGTCGCGCGCGCTCCGCCTGCGCGCCAAGGTCAACCAGGCCGCGCGCGCCGTGCTCGACGCGCAGGACTTCGTCGAGGTCGAGACGCCCACCCTCACGCGCTCGACCCCCGAGGGCGCGCGCGACTTCCTCGTGCCCGCGCGGCTCGCGCCGGGCTCCTGGTACGCCCTGCCGCAGTCCCCGCAGCTCTTCAAGCAGCTGCTCATGGTCGCCGGGCTCGAGCGGTACTACCAGATCGCCCGCTGCTACCGCGACGAGGACTTCCGCGCCGACCGGCAGCCCGAGTTCACGCAGCTCGACGTCGAGATGAGCTTCGTCGAGCAGGACGACGTCATCGCGCTCGCGGAGCAGATCCTCGTCGCGCTGTGGCGCCTGATCGACGTCGAGCTGCCCACGCCGATCCGCCGCATGACGTTCGCGGACGCGATGGCGCGGTACGGCTCCGACAAGCCGGACCTGCGGTTCGGCCTGGAGCTCGTCGAGCTCACCGACTACTTCCGCGAGACGCCGTTCCGGGTCTTCCAGGCGCCCTACGTCGGTGCGGTCGTCCAGCCGGGCGGCGGCAGCACGCCGCGCCGCGGGTTCGACGCGTGGCAGGACTGGGCCAAGCAGCGCGGCGCCAAGGGCCTCGCGTACGTGACGGTCGGCGAGGACGGCGAGCTCGGTGGTCCTGTCGCGAAGAACATCACCGAGGCGGAGCGGGCGGGGCTCGTCGCCGCGACCGGTGCGTCGCCCGGCGACGCGATCTTCTTCGCCGCGGGCAAGGCGACCGAGGCACGCGCGCTTCTCGGTGCCGCACGCCTCGAGATCGGCCGCCGCGGGGGACTGGTCGACGAGAAGGCGTGGGAGTTCGTCTGGGTCGTCGACGCGCCGCTGTTCAAGCCCACGGGCGAGGACGACGACGTCGCGGTCGGCGGTGGCGCCTGGACGGCCGTGCACCACGCGTTCACGTCCCCGACGCCGCAGTGGGTCGACACGTTCGAGCAGGACCCCGGCGCGGCGCTCGCGTACGCGTACGACATCGTCTGCAACGGCAACGAGATCGGTGGCGGCTCGATCCGTATCCACCGCCGCGACGTGCAGGAGCGCGTGTTCGAGGTCATGGGCATCGGCCCGGAGGAGGCCCAGGAGAAGTTCGGCTTCCTGCTCGACGCGTTCCAGTTCGGCGCCCCGCCGCACGGCGGGATCGCGTTCGGCTGGGACCGGATCGTCGCGCTGCTCACCGGTGCCGAGTCGATCCGTGAGGTCATCGCGTTCCCGAAGTCCGGCGGCGGCTTCGACCCGCTGACGGCCGCGCCGGCACCGATCACGCCCGAGCAGCGCCGCGAGGCGGGCGTCGACGCGAAGCCCAAGGCACCCACGGCGCCGACGGCCCCGCAGCCGGAGGCGTGAGCACTCTTCTCGACCGGCTCCCCGCCCGGTGGCGCGCCGCACGCGTGCTGCAGGGCGGGGACGCCCGGTGGGACACCGCCGAGGCGGTCGAGCGCGACGGGGCGCTGCTGCTCGCGGCGCCCTCGGACCACGGTCCGAGCCTGCTCGTGCTCGGTGACCCCGTCGCGGCCGGGCGTCTGCTGACGTCGGTCGTCGACGGACGTGCCGCGCACGACGGCCCGCTGTCCCGTGCGGGGTTCGTCGACCGGGCACGGTGGCTCAGCATGGTGCGCGGCACCGTCCCGACGCTCGCGACCCTGGCCGTGCTCGGGCTCGAGCCGTTCTCGACGTGGGACTGGCTCGCCGCCGACCGCAGCCCGGCTCCGCACCCGGGGGAGGGTGCCGTGACGCGTCTCGACCCGCACCGCGACGCCGCGGCGATCCGCGCGTGCCTGGCCGACGCCAACCCCGGCACGAGCGCCGACCCGACCGCGCACGGCGAGGCCGGCTGGTGGGGCGTGCCCGGGCCGGACGGCCTGCGGGGCGTCGTGGGCGCCTCGCTCCGCGGCGGTGGCGACGTCCCGGTGTCGTGGCACCTGCACGGTCTCGGTGTGCGACCGGAGGCGCGGGGTGCCGGGACGGGCTCCGCGCTGACCACGGCGGTGCTGCGTGCCGGCCTGCGCGAGGGGGCGCAGTTCGTGTCCCTCGGCATGTACGCAGACAACGACCGCGCCCGGCGCATCTACACGCGGCTCGGGTTCCGCACCGAGGCCGAGCTCGCGTCCTACGGGCCCGCCGGAGCGGACCGGCCCGCGCCCTGAGCGCCGTCAGTGGTGCAGCGGCAGCCGCTCGTGCACCCGGCGCAGGACGCGCGGCGCCCACCAGTTCGCGCGGCCCAGCACCGTCATCGTCGCCGGGACGAGGAACAGCCGGACGAGGGTCGCGTCGATGAGGACCGCCACCGCGAGGGCGAACCCGACCTCCTTGATGACGAGCAGCTTGCCGGCGACGAAACCCGCGAACACGACGATGACGATCGCCGCGGCCGACGTGATGATCCGCCCCGAGCGCTGCAGGCCCAGGCGGACCGCCTCGTCGTTGCTGCGCCCGGCGTCCACGAGCTCCTTGATCCGGGACAGCAGGAAGACCTCGTAGTCCATGGCGAGCCCGAACGCGAACGCGACGACGAGCGCCACGACGTACGTCTCGATGCCGCCCGTCGGGATGAAGTCGAGGACGCCCGTGAGGTGACCGTCCTGGAACACCCACACGAGCACCCCGAGCGACGCCGCCAGAGACAGCGTGTTGGTCAGGAGCGCCTTGACCGGCACGACCACCGACCCCGTCATGAGGAACAGCAGCAGCAGCGTCGCGACCGCGACGATCCCGGCCGCCACAAGCGCACGCTCCGCGACGGACGCGGTGAAGTCGATCTGGCTCGCCGCCTGCCCCGTGACCCACGTCGTGAAGCCCGGGTCGAGGTCGCGGACCTCCTCGACGACCGACCGCGCCACGGCGTCGCCCGGGTCGTCGGTGTCCGGGCGGACCCCGACCACGACGTACGGGCCGACCGCGCTCGGCGGGTCGACGCTCGCGACACCCTCGAGGCCCTCGAGCTCCGCCGCCCACGCGGTGGCCTCCTCGAGGCTCGCCTCCGCCACGACCGTCACGCCCGGCGTGGTCGCCGCGGGGTAGCTCTCCCGCAGCACCTCCACGTACTCGCGCTGCGTCGACCCCATGGGCAGCAGCTCCGTCGTGGAGTTCCGCAGCTCGATGCGCGTCAGGGGGACCGCGAGCAGGCCCAGCAGCGCGAGCGACCCGAGCAGCACCCACCACGGGTGCCGCTGCACGCGCGACGCGAGCGCCGAGAACGCCCCCTCCTCCTTCTGCACGTCCGCGGTCCGCGCCAGGATCGCCCGCAGCCCCGGGATCCTCGACAGGACGCTGGGACGCACCAGGCGGCGTCCGAAGATCGCCAGCAGCGCCGGGACCAGCGTGAGAGCCGTGAGCAGGGCGACCACGATCACCGCGACCCCCGCCGCGCCGAACGCCCGCAGGATCGGCGGCCGGAACACCAGCAGGCCCGAGATCGCGATCGCCACGATCAGCGCCGAGAACGTCACCGTGCGGCCCGCGGTCGACATCGTCCGCTCCACCGCCGCGAGCACCGCGCCGTCCCCCCGACGCCGCCGGCTCGACGCGCCCCCGTCGTCGTCGACCAGGTGGTGCAGCTCCTCCCGGAACCGCGACACGATGAGCAGGCCGTAGTCGATCGACAGGCCCAGCCCGAGGACCGTCACCACGTTGACCACCGACGAGTCGAGGTCCAGCACGTAGGAGAACGCGAGCAGCGCCGCGAGCCCGCCCGCGATCGACGCGATCGCGCCCGCCATCGGGATGCCCGCCGCGAGGAACCCGCCGAAGACCAGCACCATGACCAGCAGCGCGATCGGCAGCGCGATCGTCTCGCCCGTGCGCAGGTCCGTCTCGACCTGCTCCGTGATCGCGTCGATGATCAACGCCGTCCCGCCGACGATCCCGCTCGCCTCCGGCGCCACGGCACCGAGCTCGCCGGGCACCGCGCGCAGCGACGCGACCACCTCGTCGTGGACCGTCGCCTCCTGCGCCCCCGGCAGGTCAGGCTCCAGCTCGACCACCACCAGGAAGCCGTCGCCGTCGCGCGCCACCAGCGGCGCGGCCGCCGGGTTCGTCGCCCCGCCCGGCAGTGCCAGCGGGTCGATGACCGACGCCACCCCCTCGATCCCCGCCAGGTCGTCGCGCAACGGCGCGAACGCCGCCACCAGCTCCGGGTCAGCCGGGTCCACCCCGCTCACCGCGAGCGTCACCGACGGCCCCGTCGTCGAGGACTCCTGCAGGATGTCCTGCCCCACCGCGCTCTCCGAGCCCGGGACCGACGGCGCTCCCGTCGACAGCCGGTCGAACAGGTTCTCCCCGTGCACCCCCAGCACGGCCAGCGCGTACCCCGCCACGGCGAGGACGAGCCACACGACGACGGTCAGGCGCGGGTGGTGGGCGACGACGCGACCCAGGCGGGCGAACACGCGGGTCATCGTCGCAGGTGCGGCGCCGTCCGCGCACGCGCGGCCGCGTCCGCCCGCAGCCGGACCCCGTCACCGCGTGCGCGGCGCGTCGGCGGCCGTGCGTACCCTGCCCGCATGGACCTGTTCGACTCCGCGACCGCGACCGCGGCCGGGGTACCCGCCGTCGCCGCCGGCGCACCCCTCGCGGTCCGCATGCGGCCCCGCTCGCTCGACGAGGTCGCCGGCCAGGAGCACCTCCTCGCCGCCGGGTCGCCCCTGCGACGCCTCGTCGAGCCCCCGAACGACGCCGCCCGCCGCGCCGCACCGTCCTCCGTCGTCCTGTGGGGTCCCCCCGGCACCGGCAAGACCACCCTCGCCTACCTCGTCGCCACCACCTCCGGCCGTCGCTTCGTCGAGCTGTCCGCCGTCACCGCCGGCGTCAAGGACGTCCGCGCCGTCATCGACGACGCCCGACGCCGCCTCGCGACCGACGGCGGCGAGACCGTCCTGTTCGTCGACGAGGTGCACCGCTTCACCAAGGCCCAGCAGGACGCCCTGCTGCCCAGCGTCGAGAACCGCTGGGTCACCCTCGTCGCCGCCACCACCGAGAACCCCTCGTTCTCCGTCAACTCACCCCTGCTGTCCCGCTCCCTGCTCCTCACCCTCCAGCCCCTCGGCACCGACGACGTCCGCCGCCTCGTACGCCGCGCCGTCGACGACGCACGCGGCCTCGACGGCGCCGTCACCCTCGCCGAGGACGCCGAGGAGCACCTCCTGCGCCTCGCCGGAGGCGACGCCCGCAAGGCCCTCACCATCCTCGAGGCCGCCGCCGGCGCCGCCCTCTCCGGCCCCGTGCCCGACGCCGACGACGGCCCCGTCCTCGTCGACCTGCCCACCGTCGAGCGCGCCATCGACACCGCCGCCGTCCGCTACGACCGCGACGGCGACCAGCACTACGACGTCATCAGCGCCTTCATCAAGTCCATGCGCGGCTCCGACGTCGACGCCGCCCTGCACTACCTCGCCCGCATGGTCGCCGCGGGCGAGGACCCCCGCTTCATCGCGCGCCGCATCGTCATCGCCGCCGCCGAGGACGTCGGCATGGCCGACCCCAGCGCCCTGCAGACCGCCGTCGCCGCCGCCCAGGCCGTCCAGATGATCGGCATGCCCGAAGGACGCATCGTGCTCGCCGAGGCCGTCGTGCACGTCGCGACCGCCCCCAAGTCCAACGCGTCCTACAACGGGATCAACGCGGCGCTCGCGGACGTGCAGGCGGGCCGGATCGGCTCGGTGCCGCTGCACCTGCGCGACGCGCACTACCCGGGTGCGCGGACGCTCGGCCACGGCGCGGGGTACGTGTACGCGCACGACGCCCCGCACGGCGTCGCCGCGCAGCAGTACCTGCCCGACGAGCTGGTGGGGTCGCGGTACTACACGCCGACGGACCGCGGGTTCGAGCGGAACGTCACCGAGCGGCTGGACCGGATCCGCACGATCCTGCCGTGACCCCTCGGCTGCGGGCCGACGACGGGGCGTGCACAGCGGGGCGATTGGGGTCGGGACCGGCCGCTGGGGTAGAGTTGCCGAGTTCGTCCGCGGTGACGTGTGCCCCGATGTGCCCCTGGCGCGTCCGGCACGCCCGTCACGGACACTCCTGGGGCCTCAGCCAACCGTCGCAGCACCGCTCTCGCAGCAGCGCTCCGCGACGACCACAGGTCGGCCCCACCCCGCCGGAAGACCTTCCGACTGCGGGTGTGATCGAGCAACGACAGGAAGTACCTCTGTGACCAGTGTGACCCGTTCGCGCCGCCAGGTCCGCCTGAGCCGCGCCCTCGGCCTGGCCCTCACGCCGAAGGCCGTCAAGCACTTCGAGAAGCGTCCCTACCCGCCCGGTGAGCACGGTCGTGCCCGTCGCCGCACCGAGTCGGACTACGCGGTGCGTCTGCGCGAGAAGCAGCGTCTGCGTGCGCAGTACGCGCTGCGCGAGAAGCAGCTCGCCCGCGCCTACGAGGACGCCCGCAAGGCCCCGGGCCTGACCGGTGAGGCCCTCGTCGAGAACCTCGAGACGCGTCTCGACGCGCTCGTCCTGCGCTCGGGCTTCGCCCGCACGATCCTGCAGGCCCGCCAGGCCGTGACGCACCGTCACATCCTCGTGGACGGCAAGATCGTCGACCGCCCGTCGTTCCGCGTGAAGCCCGGCCAGACCCTCCAGGTCAAGCCGAAGAGCCAGGCCACGACGCCGTTCCAGGTCGCCGCCGCCGGCGCCCACCGCGACGTCCTGCCGGCCGTCCCGGGCTACCTCGACGTCCAGCTCGAGAAGCTGAGCACCGTCCTCGTCCGCGCCCCCAAGCGCGCCGAGGTCCCGGTGACCTGCGAGGTCCAGCTCGTCGTCGAGTACTACGCGCGCTGACACCGCTCCACCGCGAAGGCCCCGCTGCGCTGCTGCGCACGCGGGGCCTTCGTGTCCCGGGCGCGCGGAAAGCCTCGCGGGCCGGGCAGGCAACCACGGGTAGGGTTTCGGCGGGTCGTTCGACCCCGGACGAGGAGGACGAGCATGTCGGTGGGTGACGTCGCGGGTCTCATCGCCGCGATCGCGTTCGTGCTGCTCGTCGGGCTGCTGGCCGTGCCGCTGCTCAAGCTCGGCCGGGTGCTCGACGAGACGCGCGACTCCGTCAAGGAGCTCACCGAGCACACCGTGCCGGTGCTCGACGAGACGGCCACGCTCGTGGCGTCGTCGAACGTGCAGCTCGAGCACATCGACACCGTGACGACGGCCGCGGCGCAGGTCTCGGAGAACGTGTCCGCGCTCACGGCGCTGTTCGCGGCGACCGTCGGCGGGCCGATGATCAAGGTCGCGGCGTTCTCGTACGGCGTGCGACGTGCCCTGTCGGGCCTCGTCGCGGGTGCGGGCAAGGGCCGCTGATGCGCCGGCTGGTCTGGGTCGGTGTCGGCGTCGTCGTGACCGTCGTCGTGATCCGCCAGGGACGCCGCGTCGTCGAGGCGTACCTGCCGCCCGGCGCGACCGACGTCGTCGAGGGCGTCGGGCGCTTCCGCGGCGCGCTGGCCACGGCGCGGCGCGAGTTCGCCGCCGGGCTCGCCGAGCGCGAGCAGCAGCTGCGCCACGAGCTGGTCGGCGACGTCGACGTCGACGCGCTGCGCGCGCAGCGCCCGCAGCGGGTCGACGACCTGCGCCGGGCGTGGGACGCGCGGCGCGGGGGACCGGGTCGGGACGTCCCGCGCGAGTGGGGCGCGGGACCGACCGAGGACCCCGACGACGACGACGGCTACGCCTTCTTCTAGCCTGGCCGGACCGGCCGGGAACACGCGCCGCACGAGCGGGCGCTGCACCTGACACGACCACGTCCCGCACGGGACACCCGAAGCGACTCACGAGGACACCATGCGCACCGCCGAGATCCGCCAGCGTTGGCTCGACTACTTCGAGGGCCGGGGCCACACCGTGGTGCCGTCGGCCCCGCTGATCTCGCCGGACCCCTCGACGCTGTTCGTCATCGCCGGCATGGTGCCGTTCATCCCGTACATGCTCGGCGAGCAGACGGCCCCGTGGCCCCGCGCGACGAGCGTGCAGAAGTGCGTCCGGACCCTCGACATCGAGGAGGTCGGCAAGACCACCCGGCACGGCACCTTCTTCCAGATGAACGGCAACTTCTCCTTCGGCGACTACTTCAAGGAGGGGGCGATCACCTACGCGTGGGAGCTCGTCACCGGGTCGCAGGCGGACGGTGGCTACGGCTTCGACCCGGAGAAGATCTGGGTGACCGTCTTCCACGACGACGACGAGGCGGCCGCGCTGTGGAAGCGGATCGCGGGCCTGCCCGACGAGCGCATCCAGCGCCGGGGGATGAAGGACAACTTCTGGTCCACGGGTGCGCGCGGACCGGCGGGCCCGTGCTCGGAGATCTACGTCGACCGCGGCCCGGAGTTCGGCGCCGAGGGCGGGCCGGTCGTCGACGAGGACCGCTACGTCGAGATCTGGAACCTCGTGTTCATGCAGTACGAGCGCGGCGACGGGGGCGGCAAGGAGGACTTCCCGATCCTCGGCGACCTCAAGCAGAAGAACATCGACACCGGCATGGGCCTCGAGCGCGTCGCGTACCTGCTGCAGGGCGTCGGCAACATGTACGAGATCGACGAGGTCCGTCCCGTCATCGACGGCGCCGTGCAGATGTCCGGGCGTCGGTACGGCGCGAACCGCGACGACGACGTGCGCATGCGCGTCGTCGCCGACCACGTCCGCTCGGGTCTCATGCTCATGGGCGACGGCGTGACGCCGTCGAACGAGGGTCGCGGGTACGTCCTGCGCCGCCTGCTGCGCCGCTCGATCCGCGCGATGCGCCTGCTGGGCGTCGACGACCCCGCGCTGCCCGTCCTGCTGCCGATGAGCCGCGACGCGATGGGCGCGTCCTACCCGGAGCTCGTGCGGGACTTCGACCGCATCAGCCAGGTCGCGTACGCCGAGGAGGAGACGTTCCGCCGCACCCTCGCGGCCG
This sequence comes from Cellulomonas biazotea, assembly GCF_004306155.1. Lineage (GTDB taxonomy): Bacteria > Actinomycetota > Actinomycetes > Actinomycetales > Cellulomonadaceae > Cellulomonas > Cellulomonas biazotea. Next base: position 17,597 of record NZ_BIMR01000202.1, on the reverse strand, counting down.
GGACGACGATCCTCGACACCGCGGTGCAGGCCGTGAAGGGCAGCACCGTCCCGGTGCTCTCGGGCGACCAGGCCTTCGCGCTGCACGACACGTACGGCTTCCCGATCGACCTCACGCTCGAGATGGCGGCCGAGCAGGGCGTCTCCGTCGACGAGACGGCGTTCCGGACGCTCATGCAGGCGCAGCGCGAGCGGGCGCGTGCGGACGCCCTCGCCAAGCGGGCGGGTCGCGCCGACACCGCGGCGTACCAGGAGCTGCACTCGACGCTCAGCGAGCAGGCGGCCAAGCCCGTGCAGTTCGTCGGGTACACCGACTCCGAGGCGCGTGCGAAGGTCGTCGGCCTGCTCGTCGACGGCGTGCCGTCGCCCGCCGCGACGGCGCCGGCCGAGGTCGAGGTCGTCCTCGACGTCACGCCGTTCTACGCGGAGGCCGGCGGCCAGCAGGCCGACACCGGCGTCATCGTCCTCGACGGCGGTGCGCGGATCGAGGTCGACGACGTGCAGGCGCCCGTGAAGGGCCTGTCGGTGCACCACGGCCGGCTCGTCGACGGCACCGTCGCGTTCGGCGAGTCCGGTGTCGCGCGCATCGACATCGCGCGGCGCCGGGCGATCGCGCGTGCCCACACGGCCACGCACCTCGTCCACAAGGCGCTGCACGAGTCGGTGGGGGAGAGCGCGACCCAGGCGGGCTCGCTCAACGCGCCGAGCCGGCTGCGCTTCGACTTCCGCTCGCCGTCCGCGACGCCGTCCGAGGTCGTCGCGGAGATCGAGCAGCGCGTCAACGACCGCCTGCGCGACGACCTCGAGGTGACCGACTCGGTCATGCCGATCGACGAGGCGCGCGGCCGCGGCGCGATGGCGCTGTTCGGCGAGAAGTACGGCAACGAGGTGCGCGTCGTGAACATCGGCGACGGCTGGTCGCTCGAGCTGTGCGCGGGCACGCACGTCAAGCGGTCCGGCGAGCTCGGCCTCGTCACGCTGCTGTCCGAGTCGGCCATCGGGTCGGGCGTCCGCCGTGTCGACGCGCTCGTCGGCGCGGGCGCGTACGGGTACCAGGCGAAGGAGCGGGCCCTCGTCAGCCAGCTCTCCGGCCTGCTCGGGGCGCGTCCCGACGAGCTGTCGGAGCGCGTCTCGTCGCTGCTCGGCAAGCTCAAGGACTCCGAGAAGGAGCTCGCGGCGCTGCGCCAGGCGCAGGTCCTCGCGGCCGCCGGCTCGATCGCGGCGGGCGCGCAGGACGTCGACGGCACGCGCGTCGTGACGTACGACGCGGGCGAGGTGTCGGGCGACGACGTCCGCACCCTGGTGCTCGACGTGCGCTCGCGCCTCGGCGAGTCCGCGCCCGCGGTCGTCGCGGTCGGCGGCGTCACCAAGGGCCGTCCCGTCGTCGTCGTCGCGACCAACGCGGCCGCGCGTGCGGCGGGCGTGCGTGCGGGTGCGCTCGTGCGGACCGCGTCGGGCGTGCTCGGCGGCGGTGGCGGCGGCAAGGACGACCTCGCGCAGGGCGGCGGCACCGACGCGGCCCGGCTCGGCGACGCCCTCGCGTCCGTCGTCGACGGCGTCCGGGCCTGACGTGCCGGTCGACGACGTCGTCCGGGGCGCTCGCCTCGCGGTCGACGTCGGCTCCGTCCGGGTCGGCCTCGCGGCCAGCGACCCGGACGGGCTCGTCGCGACCCCGGTCGACACGCTGGCGCGGGACACCCCGGGCCGCAAGGAGCGGCGGACGCCGACCGACGTCGCGCGGATCGTGGACGAGGTGCGTGAACGCGGTGCAGCGGTCGTGTACGTCGGGCTGCCCCGCCACTTGTCGGGAGCCGAAGGTGCCGCATCTGCCGCCGCGCGCGCGTACGCTGTGGGACTGGCGCAGGCCGTCGCACCCGTCCCGGTGCGGCTGGTCGATGAGCGGATGAGCACGGTGACCGCACATCAGGCGCTGCAGGCGTCCGGCCGATCCGGGCGCCGCCACCGGCAGGTCGTCGACCAGGCGGCCGCGGTGGTGATCCTGCAGTACGCGCTGGACGCGGAACGTGCGACGGGGCGGCGTCCCGGGGAACCGGTCGACGTCGATCGATCACAGCACGAGCGTCCGGCGCACGGGGAGACTGCGGGCGACGGACGAGCGACGGTGGAGTGACGCGTACGTGAGCAACCAGACCGAGTGGTGGGCGCCCGTGGAGCGAGGTGACCAGGTGGCCGAGCTCTTCGGCGGTGACCCCGACGCCCGGCAGCCCGCGCCCGAGTCCCGGCGTACCCGGCAGCGCGGCAAGGCGAAGGCGGAGCGTGAGCGCAAGCGCCGCCGGCGCCGGTCGCTCGGCGTGCTCCTCGTGGCTCTCGTCCTGGTGGCCGGCGCGGCGTACGTCGTGACCGAGCTCATGGGCGGGCTCTTCTCGGGCGACGGCCAGGAGCAGACGGTCCAGGACTACCCCGGACCGGGGCACCCGTCCGCCGAGGTGACGATCGCGCAGGGCGACACGGGCGGGGCGATCGGCCAGAAGCTCGTCGACGCCGGCGTGGTCGCGACCGTCAAGGCGTTCACGGCGGCCTGGGCGGCGGAGCCGCAGGCGGCGTCGATCCAGCCCGGCACGTACCGGCTGCTCCTCGAGATGCGCGCGTCCGACGCGGTGGCGGCGCTGCTCGACCCGGCGAGCCGGTCGAGCTTCCGCGTGACGATCCCCGAGGGCCTCAACGCCGAGCAGATCTACACCAAGATCAACGAGAAGACCGTGAGCATCACGGTCGAGGCCCTGCGGGCCGCGGCGGCCGACCCGGCGGCCATCGGCCTGCCCGCGGAGGCCGGCGGCAACGTCGAGGGGTGGCTCTTCCCGTCGACGTACGACCTTCCGCCGGATGCGACGGCGCAGAGCGTCCTCGCGATGATGACCGCGAAGACCGTCGAGGTCCTCAACGCGAAGGGCGTCCCCGCCGACCAGTGGGAGACGGTGCTGAACAAGGCCTCGCTCGTCGAGCGCGAGGCCCGTCTCGACGAGGACCGTCCCAAGGTCGCCCGCGCGATCCAGAACCGGCTCGACCGCGACATGATCCTGCAGATCGACGCGGCCGTCGCGTACGGCCTGGGGATCCCCGGGACGCAGCTCACCACGGAGATGACGCAGGACGCGTCCAACCCCTACAACACCTACCGGCACCCCGGGCTGCCGCCCACGCCGATCGCCTCGCCGGGGGAGACGTCGATCGACGCCGTCCTCAACCCGGAGCCGGGAGACTGGATCTTCTGGGTGACGGTCAACCTCGACACCGGCGAGACGCGGTTCGCCGAGACGAACGACGAGCACAACCAGAACCGCGAGCTGCTGCGGCAGTGGCAGGCGGAGCACGGGAGTGACTGACGGGCCGCTGCACCGGGCAGCGGTCCTCGGCCACCCCGTGGCGCACTCCCTGTCGCCCGTGCTGCACCGTGCCGCCTACGCGGCGCTCGGGCTCGACGACTGGGCGTACGACGCGATCGACGTCACGGAGGAGGACCTCCCGGCGTTCGTCGCGTCGCTCGACGGGACGTGGGCCGGGCTCAGCCTGACGATGCCGCTCAAGCAGGCCGTCATCCCGCTGCTCGACCACGTCGAGCCGCTCGCCGAGGTGGTCGGCGCGGTGAACACCGTGCTGCTGCACGGGACCGGTTCGGGTCGCATGCTCACGGGCGCCAACACCGACGTGCACGGCCTCGTCACGGCGCTCGGCGAGGGCCTCGGCGCGGGCGCCCGGGTCCGCACCGCCGCCGTGCTCGGTGCCGGTGCGACCGCCGCCTCGACGCTCGCCGCCCTGGCGCAGCTCGGCTGCACGACGCCCGTCGTGCACGTCCGGTCGGTCGCGCGGGCGGGCGGGCTCATGCGCGCCGCGCACCGCATGGGTGTCGAGCCCGTCTTCCGTTCGCTCGACGACGCCGCAGCCGTGATCGGGCGGGCGGACGTCGTCGTGTCGACGCTCCCGCCCCGGGCCGCCGACCCGATCGCCGCCGCCCTCGCCGGGACGCAGGCGCACGGCGTGCTCCTGGACGCCGCCTACGACCCGCGCCCCACCGCGCTGTCCGTCGCGTGGTCCGCCGCCGGGGGAGTGACGGTGCCGGGGGAGCGGATGCTCCTGCACCAGGCCGTCGAGCAGGTCCGCCTCATGACGGGCCGGCCTGGACCGGTCGAGGTCATGTCGGACGCGCTCGAGGCCCGCCTGGGGGTCGCCCCGCACGGGTGATCTGACGGCGCGACACCACGCGGAGTCCTCAGGACCGTGCCGTGTCGTGCCGATGAACCGGTCGAGAGGTCCTGCGCCGGGCGGGGCCGACCGGGAGGTACGTCGCGTGAAGCAGCTGGGCGAGATCCTGCTCGACGAGGGACTGGTCACCGAGGCGCAGCTGCTCATGGCGCTCGACGAGACCATGACGCGCGGCCAGTCGCTCGGTCGGACGCTCGTCGAGCTGGGCGTCCTCAACGAGGGGCAGCTCGTCAAGGCGCTCGCGTCGCAGGTCGGCATGGAGTACGTCGACCTCGACGAGTACGCCGTCGACCGTGCGGCGGTGTCGCTCGTGCCCGGCGCGCTGTGCCGTCGCTACGTGGTGCTGCCGGTGTCGATCCAGGACGGCGCGATCGTCCTGGCCACCGCCGACCCCGGCAACGTCATGGCCGTCGACGACGTGCGCACGGTCGCGGGGATGCCGGTCATCCCCGTCATCGCGACGTACGAGAACCTCACGCGCGCGATCGACCGGTTCTGCCGCGCGGACGACGAGATGGACGACCTGTCGTCGGCCTTCGAGGAGGAGGCCGCCCCGGCGGAGGCCGACCTGTCGAAGATGGGGGACTTCGTCGACGACGACGCCCCGATCGTCCGCTACGTCAACCTGCTGGTGACGCAGGGGATCACCGACCGCGCGTCCGACATCCACATCGAGCCGACCGAGCACGACCTGCGCGTGCGCTACCGGATCGACGGCGTGCTGCACGAGGTGCAGCGGTCGCCGAAGCAGATCCAGGGCGGCGTCATCAGCCGCGTGAAGATCATGAGCGACATCGACATCGCGGAGAAGCGCAAGCCGCAGGACGGTCGCATGTCGGTCGTCCACAACGGCCGCAAGATCGACCTCCGCGTGGCGACGCTGCCCACCGTGTGGGGCGAGAAGATCGTTATGCGCATCCTGGACAACTCGACGGCGTCGCTCGACCTTCGCGACCTGTCGTTCCTCGAGCACAACTACGCCACGTACCAGGAGTCGTACACCAAGCCCTACGGCATGATCCTCGTGACCGGCCCGACCGGTTCAGGGAAGTCGACGACGCTCTACGCGACGCTCAACGCGGTGTCGAAGCCGGAGATCAACGTCATCACCGTCGAGGACCCCGTCGAGTACCGGCTCGCGGGGATCAACCAGGTGCAGGTCAACCCCAAGGCCGGGCTCTCGTTCGCCGCGGCGCTGCGCTCGATCCTGCGCTCGGACCCCGACGTGGTGCTGCTGGGCGAGATCCGCGACCACGAGACCGCGCAGATCGCGATCGAGGCGGCCCTCACCGGACACCTGGTGCTGTCGACCCTGCACACGAATGACGCACCGTCGGCGATCACCCGTCTCACCGAGATGGGCATCGAGCCGTTCCTCGTCGGGTCCGCGCTCGACTGCGTGGTGGCACAGCGGCTCGCCCGCAAGCTCTGCACCAAGTGCCGTGAGCCGTACACGCCCACCCCGGAGGAGCTCGCGGCGGCGAGGTTCCCCTGGATGCCGGGGGAGCAGATCCCCGAGCTCATGCGGCCGGCGGGTTGCGTCGCGTGCTCGAAGACCGGGTACAAGGGCCGGATCGCGCTGCACGAGGTCATGCGGGTGACCGAGGAGATCGAGCGCCACGCCGTCGCGCACTCGTCCGCGGCAGAGATCAACTCGACCGCCACCAAGCAGGGGATGCTGACGCTCCGCGAGGACGGCTGGCAGAAGGTGGCGATGGGCCTGACCTCGATCGAGGAGATCCTGCGCGTCGTGGCGTGAGCTAGCCCGCCGTCTCGACCCCCGACGCGTGTGGCCTGCGACGGCCGCTCAAGTCGGGCACGGGACGGGCCGATGAAGGACCAGGTGCCGGATCGGCGCCGACCGAGGGTGTCGTGCGTACAACGGTGACCATGTGGAGGCAATGACGTGAGCGAGCCCTACGACCCGCCCACCGGCGAGCCGACGAGACCTCTGCCGCCCTATCGGCCGGTCGGGCCCCAGGCAGGGGACGCGACGACTCGTCCGCTCTCGCAGGCGGCGTTCTCGCCGATCCCCTCGCAGAGCACGGCGCCCAGCCAGCCGGTGGCGGCCTACGCACCGCCTCCGGCGCCGGTCGCCGCAACGGCTCCCGGCGCCGCCTACCAGCAGGGGCCGGTGCAGCCCGAGTTCGTCACGCCCGGTAGGGCCGGCGGGGCGCTCCCGCAGGCGTCGGCCGCTCCAGGAAGCCTGCCCGTCAGCGGTGGCCGCGCCTTCGTCCCCCAGCCGCAGGCGCACGCGCCGGCAGGCCCGCTGCCGGGAGCCCCTGGCCACGTGCCGGCACCCAGCAGCCCGGCCCCGCGCGCGGAGGCGGCGCGCGTCGTCCGCGACCGCCCCGTACGTTCCGGGATGGGCCAGGAGCGGCAGGAGGACGACGTCGTCATCGACGACATCCTCAGCCGGATGGTCGCGCTCGGCGCCTCCGACGTCCACCTGACCTCCGGGGCGCCGCCGTCGGTGCGCGTCTCGGGTTCGCTCCGTCCGCTGGAGGGCTTCGGCCCGATGCAGGCCGAGCCGCTCCGTCGCGTGCTGTACGGGATCCTCACGCAGAAGCAGCGGGAGACCTTCGAGGCCAACCTGGAGCTGGACCTGTCCTACGCCGTGCGGGCGCTCGCGCGGTTCCGGGTGAACATCTACCAGCAGCGTGAGTCCATCGGTGCTGCGTTCCGCGTGATCCCGTACGAGATCAAGCCTCTCGAGGACCTCGGGGTGCCGCCCGTCGTCGGGACGTTCGCGGGGCTGCCCCGCGGCCTCGTGCTCGTCACGGGCCCGACCGGCTCGGGCAAGTCGACCACGCTCGCCTCGATCATCGACCTCGCGAACCGGACCCGCGAGGACCACATCATGACGGTCGAGGACCCCATCGAGTTCCTCCACCGCCACAAGAAGTCCCTCGTCAACCAGCGCGAGGTCGGCGCAGACACGCACTCGTTCGCGAACGCGCTCAAGCACGTGCTGCGGCAGGACCCCGACATCATCCTCGTCGGCGAGATGCGCGACCTGGAGACGATCTCCGTCGCGCTGACCGCTGCGGAGACAGGTCACCTCGTCTTCGCGACGCTGCACACGCAGGACGCCGCGCAGACCATCGACCGCGTCATCGACGTCTTCCCGTCGGGCCAGCAGGCCCAGGTGCGGACACAGCTGGCCGGTGCGATCCAGGGCGTGGTCTGCCAGACGCTCTGCAAGCGTGCGGACTCGCCCGGGCGGGCGGTCGCGACGGAGGTCCTCGTGGCCACCCCCGCCATCCGGAACCTGATCCGTGAGGGCAAGACGCACCAGATCTACTCCGCGATGCAGGCGGGGGCCCAGCAGGGCATGCACACGATGGACCAGCACCTGGCCGACCTGGTCAAGTCCGGGAAGGTCTCGTACGAGGTCGGCCTCGAGAAGTGCCACCACGTCGAGGACTTCAACCGGCTCGCCGGTCGGATGGGCGGTGTGTCGCAGGGGGCCGCGGGCCTGACCGCGGCCGGTGGCGCGGGCGCGTACGACGGAGGCTACTGATGGCGACGAAGACGTTCGAGTACGCGGTCCGCGACCGCACCGGCAAGCTGGTCAAGGGGCGCGTCGAGGCGAGCAACCAGGCGGCCGTTGCGAACCGGCTGCGCGAGATGGGCATGGCGGCCGTCTCGATCAACGAGGTCAGCACGGGCGGTCTCAACACCGAGATCAAGGTGCCGGGCTTGAGCGACAAGGTCTCGCTCAAGGACATCGCGGTCATGGCGCGCCAGCTCGCGACGATGATCAACTCGGGCCTGTCGCTGCTGCGTGCCCTGACGATCCTCGCCCAGCAGACCGAGTCGAAGGCGCTGGCGAAGGTCGTCTCCCAGGTGCGCAACGACGTCGAGACGGGGGTGGCACTGTCGACCGCGCTCGGCCGGCACCCGCAGGTCTTCCCGCCGCTGATGATCAACATGGTCAAGGCGGGCGAGGTCGGCGGCTTCCTCGACCAGGTGCTCGTGTCGGTGGCGGGCAACTTCGAGGCGGAGCTCAAGCTGCGCGGCAAGGTGAAGAGCGCGATGACCTACCCGGTCGTGGTGTTCGTGATCGCGATCCTCGCCGTCGTCGGCATGCTGCTGTTCATCGTGCCGGTCTTCGAGAACATGTTCGCCTCGCTCGGTGGTGCGCTTCCGGCGCCGACGCAGTTCCTGGTCTTCCTCTCCGACGTGCTCCGGTACGCCATCGGGCCGATCGTGATCGCGATCGTCGTCTTCGCGATCTGGTGGTCGCGGCACAAGAACGACCGCGCGCTGCGCGAGAAGGTCGACCCGTTCAAGCTCAAGCTGCCCGTGTTCGGCAACCTGTTCAAGAAGATCGCGATCGCGCGCTTCACGCGGAACTTCGGCGCGATGCTGCACGCGGGCGTCCCGCTGCTGCAGGCGCTCGACATCGTGGGGGAGACGAGCGGCAACATCGTGGTCGAGCGTGCGACGAAGGCCGTCCAGGAGTCCGTGCGGACCGGCCAGTCGCTCGCCGGACCGCTCACCGAGCACCCGATCTTCCCGCCGATGGTCGTGCAGATGATGGCCGTCGGTGAGGACACGGGTGCGCTCGACACGATGCTCGGCAAGGTCGCCGACTTCTACGACCAGGAGGTCGAGGCGACCACGGAGCAGCTCACGAGCCTCATCGAGCCGCTCATGATCGTCGTTCTCGGCTCGCTCATCGGCGGCATGATCATCGCGCTGTACATGCCGATCTTCTCGATCTTCGAACTGGTCCAGTGACGGCACGCGCCGACCGGGAGGCCGGCTTCTCGCTCGTCGAGCTCCTCGTCGTGATCGCGATCGTCGGCATCCTCGCCGCGATCGCCGTCCCCGTCCTGATCGGGCAGCAGGCGCGCGCCCACGACGCGCGCGTCAAGTCCGAGGTGCGCTCGGTCGCGGTCGTCGTCGAGGGGGCGGTCGACGGGGACGGGTCGTTCGACGAGGAGAAGGTGCGCGACGACGTCCGGGTGAGCCCCGGGACGGTGATCGAGGTGGCGGCCGACGGCGAGCAGTGGTGCGTGCGCGGCTGGCACGACGGCGCCGTCGACAGCCAGCGGTGGGTGCTCGACGCGTCGGGCCTCGCCGTCGACGCGACACGTTGCACCGGTACCGCCGAGCTCGTCCTCCCGTGACCCCACCCGCTCACGGTGCGTGGGCGGATCGCGTGTCGGTCGGCGGTTCGTCCCGTGCGTGCGTCGCGCCCTGACGTGTCCTGGGCCAGGCGGTTCGTCCGCTCGGGTGATTCCCGGCCCGGATCGTCAAGCGCCCGCCCGTCCGTCCCGAAGTACGCAGCGGGACGGCCGCCGGCCGGCACCACTGACCAGTTGGACCTGACTCTGGAACGGGGACGGGCATGATCGCTCGCATCAGCAAGGCTCTCAACGAGAAGGACAAGGAGCAGGGCTTCACGCTCATCGAGCTCCTCGTCGTCATCATCATCATCGGCATCCTCGCGGCCATCGCGATCCCGGTCTTCCTGAACCAGCGGAAGAGCGCGGTCGACGCCTCGATGAAGTCGGACCTGCGCACGGTCGCCACCGCGATGGAGACCTACCTCACGTCGAACAACTCGTACCCCGACACGGCGGCCGAGCTCGGCACCGTCGCGATCTCCGACGGCAACGTCCTGACGGTCGTCGCGGATGCCGACAGCTACACGATCCACGCGACGCGTGAGACCGACGCCCAGCCGGGCAGCCTCGCGACGGGCGAGGCGTGGGTCTACAACAGCGAGGCCGGCGGCCTCCAGTCGGACAAGGGTGACACCGCCACGGGCGGGTTCGCGGTCTCCTCGGCGGCCCCCGCCGAGGGCGGCGAGGGCTGACCCAGCCTCCGGACGCACGCGGTCGCCGGGGAGGGGCACGTCCTCTCCCCGGCGGCCGCTCCGCTGTCACCCACGAGCGAGGAGGACGACGTGATCCGCCCCAGCACCGCAGCACGCGCCGACGACAGCGGGTTCACGCTGGTCGAAGTGGTCGCGGCCCTCGCCGTCATGGCCGTCATCTCGACGGCCGCCCTCTACTTCTTCGTGAACGGCACCCGCACCGTCACGCACCAGAGCCGCAGCCAGGCCGCCGTCACCGTCGCGTCCGAGTCGATGGAGCAGGCGTTCGCCGTGAGCGCGAAGCCGGTGACGAAGAGCGGCACGACGTTCTCGGGGCTGCTGGTCGACCGGACGCAGAGCGAGGTGGACGCCGCGTGGGGCGCCGCCGTCGCGGCGGGCCTCGAGGGCCTCGACCAGTCGTACCCGGCCTGGGACCCGCACCCGACGTCCGGCAGTGACGCCGCCGTCGACCTCACGCGGACGACGACCCTCGACGGCGTCGCCTACACGTCCGACATCCTCATCGGCACCTGCTACCGCGTGACGACGAGCACCAACCCGGAGGACTGCACGCGCGTCGCGGGGCAGCTCAACGACCCGGGTGTCGCACCGGCGGGTCGCGCTCAGCTCCTGCGTGTCATGGTGCTCGTGTCCTGGCCGGACACCGCGGGCGTGTGCGACGGCACGTGTACGTACCAGGCGCAGTCGCTCGTCGACCCCAACTCCGACATCGTGTGGAACAACACGACGCGCCCGATCGCGATGGACGACCAGTCGTCGGTCGAGGTCGGTGCCTGGGTCGACATCGCGGTCCTGCTCAACGACGTGCTCGGACCGGTGACGTCCGACCCGGTCGTCAACGTGACCGCCCCGTCGATGGGCAGCGTCAGCCGCCCCCGCGTGGGCGAGCTGCGCTACACCGCGCCGGCCAACGCGTCGGGACTCGTGACGTTCACGTACCAGCTCAAGGACCAGGCGGGGCACATGTCCGACCCCGCCACGGTCAGCGTCAGGGTCACCGGCAAGGCGTTGCCGGACACCGCCACCGCGGTGCGACGGGTGTCCGTGAGCCTGCCCGTGACCAGCAACGACCTCGGGTCGCCCACGAGCGTGGTCATCGACACCCCGCCGACCGGTGCCACGGCCACGCCGAACCCCGACGGGCGGACCGTGCAGTTCTACGCGAACAACGTGGGCACGTACACGTTCCGTTACCACTTCAACGACGGGAAGTCGGACAGCACGCAGGCCGAGGTCACGGTCGTCGTCACGAACTACCCCGCGCCGCTCGTCGCCGACTTCACCGCGATCGTCCCCGCGACGCTCGTGACCGGTGACGTCGACCTCAACATGCTCGGCAGCACGCTCAACCCGCCGGGCTACCTGTTCGAGGTGATGTCGATGAACATCAACCAGGGCCAGCTGAAGATCGACGGCCCGAGCGGTGTCCGCAACGTCAACATGAGCAACTACAAGCGGGGGACGAGGTTCCTGTACTCGCCGCAGACGAACACGCTCGGGACCTGGACGTTCACCTACCGCGTGCTCGACCCGGAGGGCGGGCAGCCTTCCGCGGTGAAGACCGTGACCATCCGGATCGTGCCGGTTGCCGTGGACTTCACCGTCAACCTCCAGGGCAACAAGTCGTCCGAGCAGCGGATCGACCTCAAGAACGTCGCCGGCATCGCCCCGACGAACTTCGGAGGCACGGTCAAGCTCGTCGACGCCGCGTTCCCGTCCTGCGTCACGAACCCGGGCAACCAGGAGTACCAGAACGGCATCATCAAGGTCCGGACGCAGGGCATCACGAGTAAGACGTGCACGATGGGCTACCAGCTCGTCTCGCCCACCGATCCGCTGACGGTGTCGGACGTCAAGACCATCACGCTCGTGGTGGGGAAGTGAGGTCGGCCCCGGATCCGCGTCGCTCCGGCGCGGACGACGGGATGACGCTCGTGGAGCTCCTCGTCTCCATGGCGATCTTCACGATCCTCGTCAGCGTCGTCATGGGCGGTGTCGTCATCATGAGCCGCAACACGGTGCGGACGGACATGACGGTGGCCGCGAGCGACGGCGTGCGGACCGCGTTCCAGCGGATGGACCGGCAGGTCCGGTACGCGGAGGCGATCAACTTCCCCGGGTCGGGCGCCGACGGTCGGCGGTACGTCGAGTTCCGCGTGGGCGCGACGGTCTCCGCGAACGGGAAGGCCATGTGCACGCAGTGGCGGTGGGACCCGACGACGGGGCGCGTGGAGCGCCGGTCGTGGGAGGACAAGCCCAGCCCGTCGATCCCCGGGTTCAGCACGATCGTCAGCGACGTGCAGGCGCCCCTGAGCGGTGGCGCCGACCCGTACCCGTTCCGGATGGTCAAGGCCACCGACGCCAACCCGAGGCAGCGACTCGTGATGCGGCTGCGCGTGGGTGACCCGTCGTTCACGCGCACGGTCGAGTCCGAGTCGGAGTTCGTGGCGCGCAACAGCTCGAAGAACTCGCTCACCAACAACGACAGCGTCAGCGCAGGCGTGAGCGACATCCCGGTGTGCATGGCAGGAGGACGACCGTGAGGTGGATCCGGACTCGGCTCGACGAGGCCCGTCGTGACGGGCAGGAGTCAGGCGTCGCGATGCTGAGCGCGATCATGGTGATCCTCATCATGACGACGCTGAGCGTGCTGGTGCTCGGTCTCGTGCTCTCCCAGACGATGCCCACGCAGTTCGCCCGGAAGAACACGCAGACGATCTACGCCGCCGAGGCCGGGATCGAGACCGCGCTCGGCGCGCTGCGGACAGCCCAGGGCAGCCCCGACTTCGTGGGCGCGGTCTACGGCGACATCCGCAAGCTCCCGTGCACCATGGCGGGCACCGTCGCCGCGCCCGGTGGTGAGCTCGCCTACTCGGTCACCGTCCGGTACTACCGGGACAACCCCGCGGGCCAGAACGAGACGTGGCTCAACTCGAAGAAGCTCTCGTGCGTGCCGGGCAACGGCACGACGCTGCAGCCGTTGTTCGCGTACATCACGTCGACGGGCGACGCGCCCTCGGGCAGCGCCGTCGCGGACGACGAGGGCGTGCGCACGATGTCGAGCATCTACCGGTTCAACACGACGAGCACCAACGTGATCGGCGGGCGCATCTACAGCTACGAGACGAAGTACTGCCTGCGCGCCGACGGCACGACGGCCGGCTCGTCGATCAGCTACGTCGACGTCGCCTCGTGCGGCGTCGACGACGACCACGAGCTGTGGGTCTGGGACACCGACTACCGCATCAAGCTCGCGCTCTCGACGCTCCCGGGCTCCGGCCCGCCGCTGTGCATCACGGGTCCGTCGACGAACACGAGCACGGTGACGCTCGCGCGTCTCCAGACCTGCGCCGCCACGACCGGCACGTCGCGCTGGAACCAGCTGTGGAGCTGGGAGGCCGGGGCGCGGTGGAAGGGCGAGAACACCGACATCACCAACTACGGGTCGTTCTGCCTGCGCGCGCAGACGGACTCCGGGACGAGCCCCAAGAACAGCAAGCTCTACACCGGCGCGTGCGCCGACAAGGCGGAGTGGGGTTCGTTCAACCCCGACCCGGCGGTGGGTGCCGGCGCTGCGGGCCCCAGCACGAGCCAGGTCGTGAACTTCCTCGAGTTCGGCCGGTGCTTCGACGTGACGTGGGCCGCGGTGACCCACCCGCACATGATCATCTACCCCTGCAAGCAGGACCCGTCGGGCGGCAGCAAGCTCGACTGGAACCACAAGTGGTTCTACACCGAGCCGACGGGCGGCAACGGGTCGGTCGAGACGACCATCTACGTGCGGCGGAACAACAGCGACGCCGACAAGTGGTGCCTCAAGGCCGCGAGCACGACGACCTACCCGACGCTCGCGACGTGCAACGCCTCCGACCCTCAGCAGAAGTGGATCCGCTCCGCGGACACCGGCAACTACCAGACGAGCTACACGTTCGTGCCCAAGTCCAACGCCACCCGCTGCATCGGGCTCGGGGACAAGTTCGAGGGCGCCTGGTCGAAGATGGTGCTGACCGACTGCACGGGCGGGCTCGACCAGAAGTGGAACGCGCCGCCGGAGAACGTCAGCGCATCCGTGGGCAACTACCTCGAGAGCCGCGGCGGATGAGGCAGGCTCGGTCCTCGTGACCTCACTGCTCGTCGTCCTGGTCGGCCTGCTCGGCCTGGTGGTCGGCTCGTTCCTCAACGTCGTCGTCTGGCGGGTGCCCCGGGGCGAGTCGGTCGTCAGCCCACCGAGCGCCTGCCCGTCGTGCGGGCACCGCATCCGCCCGTGGGACAACGTGCCGGTCGTGTCGTGGCTCGCGCTGCGGGGGCGGTGCCGGGACTGCGGGACCTCCATCAGCGCCCGCTACCCGCTCGTCGAGTCGGTGACCGGCGCGCTGTTCGCCCTCACTGCGTGGTGGCTCGGACCCGTCTGGGCGCTGCCGGCGTTCCTGTACCTCGCGGCCGTGTCGGTCGCGCTCTGCCTCATCGACGTCGACGTGCACCGGCTGCCCGACGCGATCGTGCTGCCGTCGTACGTCGTGGGGCTCGTGCTGCTCGGGCTCGCCAGCTGGAACCCCGGCGGGACGAGCGACTGGGCCGCGCTGCTGCGCGCCGCCATCGGGGCGGCCGCGATGTTCGCGTTCTACTTCGTCCTCGTCGTGATCCGGCCCGGCGGGATGGGGTTCGGCGACGTCAAGCTGGCCGGCGTGCTGGGCCTCTACCTCGGGTGGGTCGGCTGGTCGAGCCTCGTCGTCGGCTGGTTTGCCGCCTTCGTGCTCGGGGGTGTGTTCGGCAGCGTCCTGATGCTCGCGCGTCGCGCGGGGCGCAAGTCAGCCATCCCGTTCGGGCCCTGGATGCTCCTCGGCGCGGCCGTCGGTCTCGTGGTGGGACCGCAGCTCGCCGAGGCGTACCTCGGTCTGATGTAGCGCGCGGACGTCTCCCCGCAGGCCTCAAGCGACGACCCCGCGGTGCCGATAGAAGGCCCGTAGGCAGCACCTCTGCGGAAGGACGACCTGTGGCGTCAACGCGTGTCATCGGCCTCGACATCGGCACCACAGCGGTGCGCGCTGCCGAGGTGGAGT
Organism: Cellulomonas biazotea; assembly: GCF_004306155.1. Classification (GTDB taxonomy): domain Bacteria; phylum Actinomycetota; class Actinomycetes; order Actinomycetales; family Cellulomonadaceae; genus Cellulomonas; species Cellulomonas biazotea. The sequence goes on along the minus strand of NZ_BIMR01000202.1, from coordinate 2,466 downwards.
TCGGTTCCGGCGGTCCCGCCGCGACGCCGAGCCCGACCCTCCTGCGTGCGGGCACCGTGCCTCTCCCGCCGGGTGCGGTGCGGGACGGCGAGGCGGTCGACCCCGGTGTGGTGTCCCACGCCCTCAAGCAGCTGTGGTCGACCGCCGGGTTCTCGTCGAAGGACGTCGTCATCGGCGTCGGCAACCAGCGCGTCGTCGTGCGCGAGCTCGACCTGCCGTGGATGCCGCTGTCGCAGCTCAAGGCGTCGCTGCCCTTCCAGGTCCAGGAGCTCCTGCCCGTGGCCTCGTCGGACGCGCTGCTCGACTACTACCCGACGGGGGAGTCGGCCGGTCCCGAGGGGCGCCAGGTGCACGGCATGCTGGTCGCCGCCCAGCGGGACACCGTCGCCGCCAACGTGCTCGCCGTCGAGGGAGCGGGCCTCCGGCCCGTCATGGTGGACCTCAACGCGTTCGCTCTGCTGCGCGCGCTTGCGCGGGGCGACCTCGCCCAGCGGGTCGTCGCGTTCGTCGACATCGGTGCGCGCGTCACCAACGTCGTCATTGCCGACTCCGGGTCCCCGCGCCTCGTGCGCATGCTGCCCTCGGGCGGCCAGAACGCCACCGACGCCGTCGCCTCGGCGATGTCCATGGCGCAGCCCGAGGCCGACGCGCTCAAGCGCGAGATCGGGCTCGGCTTCGCTCCGCAGGCCGGCTACGAGGCCGCGGCCGAGGCGGTCATGAACGCGACCCGGATCCTGACGGAGTCGGTGCGGAACACGTTCGTCTACTACGCGTCGAACAACCCCGGTCGGGGCATCGAGGCAGTCGTCCTGACCGGCGGCGGTGCCCACCTGGCCGGCCTGGGTCAGTTCATGTCGAGCTCGACGCGGCTGCCCGTCCTCCTCGGGGACCCCCTGTCGAACTTCCGGTTCGGGAAGCACGTCGATCGCGCCGCGCTCGCCGGCGCCGAGCCCCTGGTCGCCCTCCCGGTCGGCCTCGCCTACGGAGTGGCCGCATGAGTGCACTGCTGGACCGCGCCCCGACGCGGCAGAAGAAGTCGACGGGTTCGACCCCAGTTGGGCTCCCACAGGTCAACCTGCTCCCGCCGGAGGTCCGTGCAGCCCGGTCGCTCTCGGTCGTCAAGCGCTGGCTCGCGATGGCCGTCGTGGTCGTGCTCGCCCTGATCGCGCTCGTGTACGTCTTCGCTCTCGTCGTCCGGGGCCAGGCGGACGAGCGTCTCGCGGACGCCGAGCACCGCACGACGACGCTGCTCGTGAAGGAGCGCGAGTACGCCGAGGTGCCGCAGGTGCTCGGCGCGATCGAGCGTACGAAGAGCGCTCGGCTCGTCGCGACCTCGACCGAGGTCCTGTGGCGGCCGTACCTGGACGCGGTCGTCGCTGTCATGCCGACCGACGTCCGCGTGGTCTCGTTCGCGGCGACCGGCCTGTCGCCGAGCGACGGTGTCGGCTTCGCGCCCGCCAGCCCGCTGGACTCGCCCAGCGTCGGCTCGCTCACGTTCGAGGCCCAGTCCAAGACCCTGCCGGACACGAGCGCGATGCTCGACGCGCTGGTGACGGTGCCCGGTCTGCAGGACGCGTGGGCGTCCGCGCTGGCCGTGACCGAGGTCGAGGGCACCACGTACTACACCGTGTCGATCTCGGTGCAGATGTCGGACACGACGCTCGCCCAGCGGTTCGTGCCCACGGAGGAGAACTGACATGCGGTCCTCGAAGGCGTCCCCCTGGGTGATCGGCACCGCCGTGCTCGTCGCCGCGCTGCTCGCAGCCTCGTGGTTCCTCCTGGTCTCGCCGGCCTTCGCCCAGGCGGCGGAGACCAACACCACGGCGGAGCAGGTCGAGGCCGACAACGCGCTGCGCGAGCAGCGCATCTCGATCCTTGCGGAGCAGTTCGCCAACATCGAGACGTACCGGAGCGAGCTCGCCACGCTGCGGGCGTCGGTGCCGACCGACGACGACCTGGCTGCGTACCTGCGCGAGCTCACGGCCGCCGCCGAGGCGCACGCCGTCACGCTGCTGTCGGTGACGCCGTCGACGCCGGCGGCGTTCGTCGTGGCGGCCCCGGAGCCGGCCGCGACCCCGGCAGCGGACGGTGCGGCCAGCGCCGCCGCAGACGACGCCGCGACCACGCAGGCCGCGGCCCCGACCACGTCGGCGATCGCCGACGGCACGGTGTCGATCCCGCTCACGCTCTCCGTGGTCGGGACGTTCGACAACGTGCGGGCCTTCCTGGCGACGCTCCAGACCGGCACCCAGCGGCTGCTGGTCGTGGAGTCGGTCACGGGTACCTCGCAGCCCGATGCGGTGGCGGGTGGCGGGCGGCCGGCCACGACGCTCGGTGACCTGGAGATCATGGTGTCCGGCGCGCTCTTCGTCCTCCCCGACGACGCCACGACGCCTCCCGCGCCGACCGAGGAGACCCCGCAGGCTCCGCTCCCGGCAGCGCCGGAGGGCAAGAACCCGCTCGTCC
>NZ_BIMR01000201.1 GCF_004306155.1 Cellulomonas biazotea | reverse complement strand
GGGGTGGACGGCGCGGGCTGTGCGGCCGGGGCGCGTCCCGAGGTCGGCGGGGTCGCGCCGGGTGCCGCCCCCTCGCCCACGACGATCGCGCCGCCGTCGGCCCCCGGGCGCCGGCCGGGCGTGGAGGGCGTGAAGGACGGGGGAGCGGCGTCGGGCCGGCGCCGGTCGTCGGCCGTCATGCCACCGCCGTGGTCGTGGCGGTCACCCGCACACCGCCGTGGTGTCGTCGGCGCTGAACGGCTCCTTGCCGGCCTGCTTGGTCTCGGAAGGCGCGGGCTCGACCGGGGTGGTCACCTCGGGGGCGGGCGCCTGCGTCGCGGGCGGTGCCGCGGGCGGGGCCGCGGTCGCACCGGGGTCGGCCGCGGGCGGCGCGGTGTCCACGGGCGCGGGCTCGGGCTCGGGCTGGCCCAGCGCCGGGACGTCGGCGGCCATGTTCGCCCAGAGGGTCTCCGCCTCCGACGTCCACTCGACGCGGTTGGGGTCGCTCTTGGCGGGGGCCCACGGCACGGTCATGAACGTGATGTTCCCACCGCGGATGGAGCGCATGTTGTAGGCGAGGCCGGTCATCGCCGTGAGCGACAGGCCCGTGTCTGTCGTCAGCGAGCTCGTCGCCGCGTTGAGGAACGACAGGAGCTGCGGGACGTCCATGAGGACGTTCTTCGACAGCACCTCCTGCACCATCGCCGCGATGAGGCGCTGCTGGTTGCCGATGCGGTTGGTGTCCGACCCGTCGCCGACGCCGGGGCCCTTGCGGGCGCGCGCGAACGCCAGCGCCGTGGGGCCGTCGAGCCGCTGGTTGCCCGCCTTGACCGCGAGGCCGGCGTCCTTCGACGTCATGTCGTTGGGGATGCAGATCTCGACCCCGCCGATCGCGTCGATCATCGACTGGAACCCGCTGAAGTCGACGACGACGAAGTGGTCGATCGCGAGCCCGGTGTTCTCCTGGACGGTCCGGATCGTGCACGCGGCGGCGGAGGCCATGTCGCCGCCCATGTCCCACCCGGTCGCGAACGCGGTGTTGAACATGCCGTGCGTCGCGCGGGACGTCTTGCCGTTCGACATCTCGCACGCGGGGATGTCGACGAGCGAGTCGCGGGGGATCGAGACGGCCTCGACGCGCTGCCGGTCGGCGGAGATGTGCAGGACGATCGTGGTGTCGGAGCGCATGCCCTCGACCTCGCCGCCGATGTCGGCGTTGACGCCGTCCCGCTGGTCGGACCCGAGGACGAGGATGTTGACGGGCGAGCCCGCGTTCGGGTCGTCCGGGTCGGGCGCCTTGCTCGGCTCGGGGGCGTCGCCGAGGAGGTCGGACACGTCGACGCGGTCGACGTTCCCCTGCAGCTTCGCGAACGCCGCGGCCGCACCCGTCACGCCGAAGGCGAGGAGCCCGACGGTGCTGAGGGCCACGGTGCGCAGCACCGTGCCGGAGTGCAGTCTGCGAGCGTGCCGGGCGGCACGGGGGCGCGGGACGGCGGCGTGGCGGGTGGTCACCCGACGATCCTAGGAGCCGAGCGGGCCGTCGCAGCGGAGCGCACGCACGGGCGTGGTGGAGGATCTGTGCAGATCAGTGCCACCACGCCCGTGCCGGCAGTCCCAGGCGAGGGGGCGGTCGACGGACGACCGCGCCGACCTCAGCGGCCGAGCTGCGTGTACTTCGCCTCCGTGGCCTCCTTGCGGGGACGCCACCACGACTCGTTCGCGCTGTACCAGTCGATCGTCGCCGCGAGGCCCGACCGGAAGTCGCGGTACCGCGGCGTCCAGCCGAGCTCCTCGCGGAGCTTCGTCGAGTCGATCGCGTACCGCAGGTCATGGCCCGGGCGGTCGCTCACCAGGTCGTACGCGTCCTTCGGCTGGCCCATGACCTCGAGGATCGTCTCGACGACCGTCTTGTTGTCGACCTCGCCGTCGGCGCCGATGAGGTACGTCTCGCCGATGCGACCCTTGTCGATGATCGTCCACACGGCCGAGTTGTGGTCCTCGACGTGGATCCAGTCGCGCACGTTCTCGCCCGTGCCGTACAGCTTCGGGCGGACGCCGTCGATGACGTTGGTGACCTGGCGCGGGATGAACTTCTCCACGTGCTGGTACGGGCCGTAGTTGTTCGAGCAGTTCGAGATCGTGGCCTGCACCCCGAAGCTGCGGGCCCACGCGCGGACCAGCAGGTCGGAGGACGCCTTCGTCGACGAGTACGGGCTCGACGGGTTGTACGGCGTCTCGGGCGTGAACTTCGCCGGGTCGTCGAGCTCGAGGTCGCCGTAGACCTCGTCGGTCGAGATGTGGTGCAGCCGGACGCCGTACCGGCGCACGGCCTCGAGGATCTGGTACGTGCCGATGACGTTCGTGCGCAGGAACGGCCACGGGTCGTGCAGCGAGTTGTCGTTGTGCGACTCGGCGGCGAAGTGCACGACGAGGTCCACCTCGCGGACCAGCGCGTCGACGATGTCGGGGTCGGCGATGTCGCCCTTCGCGAAGACGACCTGGCCGTCGACGGGGTCGAGGCTGCGCTCGTCGCCCGCGTAGGTCAGCGCGTCGAGCACGGTGATGTGCACGTCGGGGCGCTCGCGGACGGTCTGGTGGACGAAGTTGGAGCCGATGAAGCCGGCACCGCCGGTCACGAGCATGCGCATGTCGGGCATTCCTCCGTGGGATCTGGGGTTGCCGGACAGCGTAGCGTCGTGCCGACTCAGCTCCGGTAGCCGGTGTCGGCCTGCGGCCCGGGCGCGACGAGCAGGCGTTCGACGTCGCGTCGGGCCACCTGCGCGGAGCGCCCGATCCGCCGCCGCTCCGCGAGCAGGTGGGGCAGGAGCCCGGCGTACGACCCCAGCACGCGCAGCCGCAGCCGGACCTCCGCCAGGTCACGCCGGCGCAGCAGCGCGGACGCCGTCGTCACGAGGTAGCGCGCGAGGGCGCGGCCCCACAGCCCGGCGGTCGCGTCCTTCGTGAGCACCGCGAGCCGGTTGCGCTGGTCGTGGAACCGGAAGAACGTGCTGCCCTCGACCGACGACGCCGAGTGCTCGTGCAGGACGACCGCCTCCGGGCAGTGCTCCACGCGGTAGCCGGCCAGCCGCAGGCGCCACGAGAGGTCGGTGTCCTCGTAGTACATGAACAGGCGGGCGTCGAACAGCCCGACGTCGCGCAGCGCGGACGTCCGCAGGACCGCCGCGGCCCCGCTGAAGCCGAACACCTCGCGCGGCGGGGCGTGCCCGTCGGCGCGCGCGAGCCAGCCCCGGTCGACGCCGTAGCCGTCGGAGCGCACGACGTTGCCCGTCGAGTTCACCAGCCGGACCGGTCCGTCGGGGGCCTCGACCCAGGCGCCGTCGGGTCCGCGCACGACGCGCACGTCGCCGCGGTCGTCGTCGGGCGTCGCGGGGCGGAACCGGGCCGCGAGCAGGACGGTCGCCGCCATGGCCGCGACGGACGGCCCGGCGGCGTCCATCGCCCGTACGAGCGACGCGACGAACGCGGGGTCGGGGACGGCGTCGTTGTTGAGCAGCACGACGTACCGCGAGGTGACGTCGGCCAGCGCCAGGTCGTTGCCGCCCGCGAACCCGGTGTTCACCGGGTGCGCGATGAGCCGGACCTCGGGGTACTCCTGCGCCACGAGCGCGGCCGTGCCG
>NZ_BIMR01000200.1 GCF_004306155.1 Cellulomonas biazotea | reverse complement strand
CACCCGCCTCGGGCGCACCGGAGGCGGCGTCACGCGCCGCAGCGGCAGCCGCGGCCGCAGCCGCCCGGTCCCGCTCGGCGACGGCGGCGTCCCGCGCGCGCACCGCCGTCTCGCGCTCCTTCTCGGCGGCGTCGACCGCCTGCGCCAGGTCGGGCGCGGTCGGCGGTGGTCGGTAGCCGACCCGGCGGTAGAGGGCGTCGACGGCCGTCACGGTCCGCCGGCCGTACTCGCCGTCCGGCTGCCCCTCGAAGAGGCCGAGTGCGGCCAGCGCCTGCTGCAGCTGCTCGACGTCGGGACCGGTGTCGCCGGGGGCGATGTCGCGGTACAGCCGGAAGGTCAGGGAGAGGCCGACGACGGGTCGCCCCGACACCTCGCCGAGCACGTCCCCGGAGACGACGCTCTCGCCCGGCTGCCGCTTCTGCGCCGTGACGACGCCCGCGAGGTCCTCGCCGGCGACGCGGACCTCGTCGACCGTCCCCGCGGAGTACGTGCCCTGCACCGCGACGACGTCGCGCGCGACGGAGCGCTGTGTGACCTGCGCGGTGACCGCCGGGACCCGCTCGGCGTTGGCGACGGCCTCCTCCCAGGGCGACTCCACGAGGGTGCCCGCGAGGAACGACGCGGCGATGACGACGGCTGAGAGCACGCACAGCGCGGTGATCCAGACCGCCGGGCCGCGCCGCGACGGCCGCGTCATGCGGGGGGCTCGAACGCCTCGGGGTGGGCCGCGACGTACCGCTGGGCGGCGTCGAGCGCGCGCTGCAGCTCCTCGCCCTGCGCGACGACCTCGTCGGCGTAGTCGAGCAGCACCTCGGCCTGCGCCGCCGCCAGCGCGTCGGCGACACGGCGGGTGAAGTCGGTCTCCTGCTTGCACTCGACGGTCTGGACCGCGAGCGCGACCTGCTCCTCGTCGATCCGGCCGGGGTCGGCGCCGACGACGAGGCCGGGCCGGGCCGTGTCCGGCTCGAGGCCGCGCTCGCGGTAGCACGCGTAGAGCTCGTCGAGCGGCTCGGTGAGGGTCTCGCCCGCGAGGATGGGCTCCTCGGCCTGCCGGAGCTCGTCGTCCCACGGTCCGCCGCCGCCCTTGACGGTGAACTCGGCCCGCTCGGGCGAGCGGTAGCACTCCTCGACGACCGCGCGGTCCTCGTCCGTCAGCTTCTCGTTGACGGCGGCGACCTCGGCGTTGTTGAGCAGCGAGGGCGACCCGTAGTCCTCGGGGACGATGCCGTTGGCCCGCAGGTCGGCGTCGGTGAGGAACGGCGAGACGAACCCGTAGCGCTCGGCCTGCGCGAGGGTCCACGGGCCGTAGAAGGGCTCCGACCGGTAGGTGGGGATCTCGACGAACCGGCCGGTCATGAAGCCGACGCCCTGCTCGCGCGCGCACAGCGTCGCGACGACCTGCTGCGCCGTCTGCAGGAGCGACGCGTCGACCCTGTCCGGGATGAAGCGGTCGTACGGGAGCACGATCGTGCCGTTCTCCTCGTCGAGCGTCACCGAGACGTCGATCGCGGACTGCGCCCTCGCGTCGGCGCCCTCGTCGGGACTGCTGCAGCCGGCGACGAGGACGGTCGTCACCAGGGCGCCGGCGACGACGCTCACGAACTTTGACACCTGGAATCTCTCCTCGGACCCGCGGGCGGACGACGTTCGACCGTGTGGCGGGCCGCCGGAGCCGCCCGCCACACAGCACGACTCAGCAGTCGATGAACTGCCAGCTGCTGATGTAGTCCTCCATGTTCTGGTTGTAGCCGCGGGGCGCGTCCTCGTAGAAGCCGGCGCCGTTGGACAGGTTCGGGTCGCGGTAGTTGGAGCCCGTGAGCTGCTCGCTCCACAGCGCGAAGCCGTACGCGTCCCACGTCGGGTTGGTGTAGCCGCCCGCCCACCACGTCTTGCGGCACGACTTGCCGTTGGTCGCGGCGGAGGAGGCCGCGTTGTCGAGCGCCGTGCCGCCGAGGCTGCCGACGGTGCCGGACCGGCCGATGATCGTGCCCGAGTAGCTCCGGTCCTTCCAGAGACACATCATCCCGGAGTTGCACGTGTAGGCACTGGCCGGGGCGATGCCGACCCCGACGAACGCGACGGTCACGGCGAGCGCACCGACGACCCTTCCAAGCTTCATGAGGTTCTGCCTCTCTGCAGTCCACCCTGAGAACGACGGGGGCGCGATTCGCCCCGTCGTGCCCCGGACGCGACGAATGTCCGTTCCGGTGCGGGCGCACAGTAGCGGCTCGTCACGCCGCGCAGCAAAGTTGGTGAAGGTTGTCACGACTGGGTCTCACGACCGACATCCCTGCAGGTCACACGAACGTGTGACGAACGAACCGTGGCGTCAGGTCACCGCGAGCCCGACGACCCACGCGCCCGTGCACACGAGCGCGCCCGCGAGCTCGACGAGGATCGTGACGCCCGTGGCCTGCAGCGCCGCGACGGTGGCCTTCCAGGCGGGGTCGTGCGCGCGCAGCCGGACCCACTCGGCCGCGTAGGTACCGACGACGAAGCCCACGACCAGGCCGACGACCGGGATGACGAAGAACCCCACGACGCCGAGCAGCCCGCCCCAGACGAGCGTCGAGCCCGGCACTCCCTTGCGCTGCAGGTGCCGCCCCGCGAGCAGGTACTTGCCGACGCCCGCGAGCACGGTCGCGAGGACCGCGACGGTGACCACCGTCCAGCCCGCGGCGCCGCCGGTGACGACGCCCCAGACGACGACGGCGCCGGCGACCAGGAGCCCACCGGGCAGCACCTGGACGACGACGCCGAACAGCCCGACGAGGACGACGACCCCGACGAGCACCTCTCCCGCTGCACCCATGGCGGCAGACCCTAGCGACCGGTCCGGCCGGCCGCCGCGCGGGGCGCGTCAGCGGACGCGTGTCGCGCCGCCGGGCCCGGACGTCCGGACCCGGCGGTCGGGCGCGTCAGCGCCAGAGGACCGCGATGGCGACGTTGACCACCGTGAGGCCGAGGACCGCGCCGAGCAGGCCGCGCGTGACCTTCTCGGGGCGGCGCGTGCCGTAGACGACGAGGCCGGTGACGACCAGCGCGACGACGAGCTTGACCGCGACCTTCACGTTGTTCGGGTCGCGCAGCTCGTCGCTCGCCGACGCCAGGCCGACCATGAGGATGCCGGTGACGAGCGCGGTGAGGATCCCGTGCAGCGCGCCCTTGGGCAGCCGGGTGTCGCGCAGGGTGACGAGCGTGCCGCCGAAGACGATCGCCCAGCCGAGCAGGTGCAGGAGGAGGAGCAGGTGCTGGAGGGTTTCCATGCGGCGAGCCTAGTCGAGCCGCGGCCCGATTCTGACGCCGCGTCAGATCGATCTGGTCACAGCAGGCGTCGCGCCGCCGCCCAGCGCGTCAGCTCGTGCCGGCTCGACAGCTGCAGCTTGCGGAGCACCGCCGAGACGTGCGTCTCGACCGTCTTCACCGAGATGAACAGCTCCGTGGCGACCTCGCGGTAGGTGTACCCGCGCGCGATGAGCCGCATGACCTCACGCTCGCGCGCCGACAGCCGGTCCAGCTCGTCGTCGCCCGTCGCCACGTCGCCCGCCGCCGCGCCGAACGCGTCGAGGACGAACCCCGCGAGCCGGGGCGAGAAGACCGCGTCGTTGCCCGCGACGCGGCGCACCGCGTCCGACAGGTCCGGGCCGTCGATCGCCTTCGTCACGTACCCGCGCGCACCCGCCCGGATCACCGCGACGACATCCTCCGCCGCGTCCGACACCGACAGCGCGAGGAACCGGGTCGTGGCCTGCAGGTCCGTGCAGCGACGGATCACCTCCGCGCCGCCGCCGCCGTCGCCGCCCGGCAGGTGCACGTCGAGCAGCACCACCGGGGGCTGCAGCTCGTGCACCACCCGGACCGCCGACTCGACGTCGTCGGCCTCGCCGACCACGCGCACGCCCGAGTCGAGGGACGCCTTCACCCCCGTGCGGAACAGGTGGTGGTCGTCGACCAGCACCACGTCCACGGCCCCCGTCGGGCCCGTCGTGTCGGTCACGCTCATGACCGCTCCCCTCCCTCGTCCGTCCCGGGCGTGGTCCGCACCGGCACCACCAGCCGCACCTCGGTGCCCCGACCCGACCGGCTCCTGACCTCCGCGGTGCCACCGCGGCGGCGCACCCGCCCCATGATCGACTCCCGCACCCCGAACCGGTCGGGGCCGATCGCGTCCACGTCGAACCCGTCGCCGCGGTCTCGCACGAACACCTCGACCGCGTCGGGCCGCACCTCCAGGTACAGCGACACCGGCGGGCGGCCGTGCACGACGGCGTTGACGAGCGCCTCACGCGCCGCCTGCACCAGCGCCTCCGTGTCGGCGTCCGGCACCATGTCGCCGACGACGACCGCGTCGATCGCGACCGGGTCCCCCGTAGGGCCCGAGCGCGAGTCCTCGACCTCCGCGACGACGTCCTTGAGCGCCGCCGCCAGGGACGTGCCGGGCGCCGGGCGCTCGTCGTACATCCACTCCCGCAGCTCGCGCTCCTGGGCGCGCGCCATCCGGGCCACCTCGGCGCCGTCGTCGGCGCGGGCCCGGATCAGGGCCAGGGTCTGCAGCACCGAGTCGTGCAGGTGCGCCGCGATGTCCGCGCGCTCCGACTCGCGCGCCCGCGCCGCCCGCTCGTCGCCGAGCTCGCGGACCAGCCGCAGCCACCACGGCGCCAGCACGAGGGCCACGCCTGCCAGGACCGCGACCGCCGCGACGACGGCCTGCACGAACGCCGCAGGCTCGACGCCGCCGCCGCTGAGCTGCCCGACCAGCAGCAGCCCGCCGACACCCGCGAGGACGACCCCGCCCAGCAGCCGCAGCACCCCGACCGACGGGCGGCCCGTCTCGGTGCGCCAGCGCTCGCGCGGGGCGTGGTCGAGCTGGCTCCACGCGAGCCCCAGACCCGCGAGGAGCACGAGGGCCGGCAGCAGCCAGTCGACGTTCAGGTCCGCCCCCCGCCGGACCGCGACGAGCGCCACCGCGCCGACCACGAGCAGCGCGCCCGTGACGATCGTCGACAGCGGCAGCCGGCGGGCCGGGTCCGCGTCGTGCTGGCGGCGCGCGAGCCGGGTCAGCGCCGTCGGGCGCAGATCCTGCGCGGCCGCCGCCGGGTCGCCCGTCGGGACCGTCAGCCACCAGAACACGTACAGCGCCGGACCGACGCCCGCGACGGGCACCAGGAGCAGGAACGCGAAGCGCACCAGCCCGACCGGGACGTCGAGGTGCGCCGCCAGGCCGACCGCGACCCCCGCGAACCAGCGGCCCCGCGCGGGACGGCGCAGCGGCAGCCGGGCCCGCGGCGCGGTCGCGCCGGGTCCGGGTCGCAGCGGGGCGGGTGCGGACGTCACGCACCGATCGTCACACGTCCCGGACCCCGCACGGTGCCGATCCCCGGCCGATCCGGTGACGTTCAGGGCACGATCAGGGACCGTCGGCGCCCCGGTCAGGGCCGCGCGGCGCAAGGATCAGGGTCGGCTCAGGGGAGCACCCGATGCCGCGACCCCACCCCCGGCGAGCAGGATCGAGACATGGACACGTACCCCTCTGCCGGCGGACCTGCCGGCCCGGACGCGACCGGCGCGCACGGCGACCCCGCCGGACCGGCCGCTGCCCCGCACGCCGCCGACGGCCCGCCCCCCGGGGCAGGACCCGCG
>NZ_BIMR01000199.1 GCF_004306155.1 Cellulomonas biazotea | reverse complement strand
GGCCCGAGCTCGACGGCCAGGAGCGCGTCCCCGACGAGCTCGCCCGCCGCGGCGGCGAGGCCGGCGGCGTCGCGCGGCGGGCGCGCGCGCCTCGTCAGCAGGTGCCGGGTGAGGACGCCGCGCGTGTGCTTGGCGTGGTGCGACACGACGGACCGCACGCCGTCGACCTCGCGCAGGACGCGCACGGCCACCCAGTCGGACGAGCGCGGCGGGTGCCACGCCGCGAGGTACGCCGCGGACCGGCAGTCGACGACCAGCCGGCCGTCCGCGGCGTCGTCGAGCTCGGCGGCCAGCGCGGACCGCCACGCGGGCGCGAGCGCACCGACGCCGGGCAGGTCCGTGCCCATCGACAGGCGGTACGCGGGGATCGGGTCCTCAGGCGTCACGACGCCCCACAGCCCCGACACGACGCGCACGCTCTCCTGCGCGCGTCGCCGGGCGGCGGGCGTCAGCCGGTCGAGACCCGCCGCGGCGTACAGGACGCCCGAGTACACGCGTCGCGCGGGCGCAGTCGGGACCTCGTGCAGCCGCACGTTGCGGGCGACCTCGTCGCCGAGGCTCGCGCCCACGCCCAGCACGTCCGCCGCGTCGGGCCGCCCGCTCGTCTCGACGAGCGCGTCGAGGACCTTGCGCCGCAGCGGCGTCAGGCCGGGCGACGACAGCGCGTCGAGGTCGAGGACGGGACCGCGGGCCGGGGACGTCTTGCCCTCGGAGGGCGGCAGGAGCACGAGCACGTCCGAACTGTAGGCTCCGCTGGCCGCCCGGGGCTCGTCGGGCGATGCGGGCGCGCGAAGGGTGGCGACGATGGCGCAGGTCAAGGTGTACGGGCGTCGCGACGTGTGGTCCACGCGACGTCGCGAGGTGTCCGACGCGATCCACGACGCGCTGGTGCGCGCGTGGGGCCTGCCGGCCGACAAGCGGTTCCACCGCTTCCTGCTGCTCGACGCGGAGGACCTCGTCGCGCCCCGCTCCGACGCCTATCTCGTCGTCGAGGTCGTCTGCTTCACGGGCCGCTCGCGCGCCGCCCGCCGGGCGCTGCTCGCCGCGTTCTTCGACGACGTCGCACCCGCCCTGGGCCTCGCGCCGGACGACCTCGAGGTCGTGATCCTCGAGAGCCCGCCCGAGAACTGGGGCATCCGCGGCCGCTCCGGCGACGAGCTCGACCTGCCGTACCGGGTGGACGTCTGACCAGCGGGTAGACTCGTGCGCGCGGATGAGTCAGTCAGGCGGCCGCGTCAGGCCCTCGGGCCTGCCGAGGAACGTCCGGGCTCCGTAGGGCAGGGTGGTGGGTAACACCCACCCGGGGTGACCCGCGGGACAGTGCCACAGAGAACAGACCGCCTGCACGGGCCGCGCGCGAGCGTGGACCGGCGCAGGTCAGGGTGAAACGGTGGTGTAAGAGACCACCAGCGTGCCGGGTGACCGGTGCGGCTCGGTAAACCCCACCCGGAGCAAGGTCAGACAGGGAGCGTTCGAGGGCGGCCCGCCCGAGCTCCCGGGTAGACCGCTGGAGGCGTGCGGCAACGTACGTCGTAGAGGGATGGCCGCCACCCGTGCCGGGGCAACCGGGCACGGGGACAGAACCCGGCGTACCGACTGACTCATCCGCCCTCCCTCAGGTCGCGCGCGCCCCGGTGCCGCCGCAAGATGGGTCCACTCCTCGTGGAGGGGTGCCAGGTGAGCAGGTGCCTGGACGGCAGTGTCGCCGAGGGGGAGCCCAGATGGCCACGATCCACGTCCCGCCCGACGCCCAGCCCGCGCCGCCGGTCGTCCCGGCGGGCGTGCTGCAGGACATCACCGAGTCGTTCGGGTCCGACGCCGTCGAGCACGCGGTGCGCCTGCACGACGAGGCGCGTGAGGTGCACGAGCGGGTAGCGCTGTTCTTCGACGGGCTGGCGGGTTCCGGTACCGAGCGTCGTGGCTACTACCTGGCGCGGGCGGCGCGGCACCGGCTGCTCGCCGAGCAGGAGCGTGAGGCCGGGTCCCGGCAGCGCAGCCGGCGGCCGCTGAGCACCTGAGGCCCCCCAGGCGTCGAGGTCGGGGACCGAGCCCGCCCGACATCGCACCGTGCGCCGAGTTGGACGTCTGACCTGCACTTTCGTCGGTCCGTTTGCCCCTCGGGCGACCCGTGCGGCTGGTAACTTCCGGCACGACGGGCAAAAAGCACGTCACGGTCATCTCACCCAGGGGGCTCCCTTGCGTCATGCACTCGTCCGGACCGCCGTCGCCGTCGTCGGGGCAGCCGCCCTGACCTTCGTGGGCCTCGGCGCCGCACAGGCGGGCTCGGCGTCGAGCACCGTCAGTGCCCTGTCCGCCAACGGCAAGTCCTACAGCGCGCAGGCGCTGGTCTACACCAACACCGGCTCGGCCTGGGCCTACTCGCGCATCAACTCCAAGTCCGGCAACGTCGCGTCGGGCTGGATGGGCGCCAACGGGCGCCTGTTCAACTCGGGCGGCTCGCTCGTCAAGGAGGGCGGGTTCACCTACAACTCGGGTGCCGCGTCGGGTCTGTCGATCCCGTCGGGGACGCTCTACCGGTCGGGGTCGTTCTACAGCTACGGCGTCGTCAAGGTGTGGAACGGCAGCTCGTACAACGCCCACTACACGTTCAAGTCGCCGCTGCAGAACGCCTGAGCGATGACGCAGGGACACGTGGCGCAGCGGCGCACCACGACGGTCGCCCGGCGGCACGCGGCCCTGCTGCTCCTCGCCGTCGCCGGGGGGGGAGGG
>NZ_BIMR01000198.1 GCF_004306155.1 Cellulomonas biazotea | reverse complement strand
GCTCCGGTCCGCGCCTCCGGGGTGGGCGGTGCGGCCCGGCTGCCCGGCGGCGCCTACCTCGTGCTCGACGCCGACGCCTGCGCCGCCGCCGCTCGGCGCCCGGCCGACGTGGCCGCCGCCGCCGTCGGGGCGGGTGTCCGTGTCCTGCAGGTCCGCGCCAAGCGCGCGCCCGTGCGCGACCTGGTCGCCCTCACGGTCGACGTCTGCCGGGCGGTCGACGGCACGGACGCCGTCGTGCTCGTCGACGACCGGGTCGACGTCGTGCTCGCGGCCCGCGCCCGCGGCGCGCGTGTGCACGGGGTGCACGTCGGGCAGTCCGACCTGCACGTCGCGGACGTGCGGCGCGTGCTCGGCGCGGACGCGGTGGTCGGCGTCTCGGCGGCGTCGGCCGAGCACCTCGCGCTCGTCGACGCGTCGCTCGTCGACTACGTCGGCAGCGGCCCCGTGCGGGGCACCTCGACCAAGCCCGACGCCGGGCCGCCCCTCGGCCTCGCGGGCCTGCGGGCCGCGGTGGCGGCCACCCGGCTGCCGGTCGTCGCGATCGGCGGGCTCGGCGTGGGCGACGCGGCCGCGGTCCGTGCGACGGGGGCGCACGGCATCGCGGTCGTCTCGGCCGTGTGCGCGGCGGCGGACCCGGCGTCGGCCGCGGCACGGCTCGTCGCGGCGTGGGCCGACGCGGCCGGTGCGGGGAGTGAGGCAGCGGTCGACCCGGTGGAAGGCGCGGCGGGAGCCGCGCTGGGGGGTCCGGCGGGACGCTCGTCGGGCGCCCCGGCGGCCGACGGCACGCCGTCCGTGGTGGCCGCGGCGGGGACGGCCGACGTCCGGTCTGTCGAGGTGGCCCGGTGAGCGTCGACGGCGCGGTCGCGCACCCGTCCCGCCCCCGGGTGCTGTCGATCGCCGGCACGGACCCGACGGGCGGGGCCGGCGTGCAGGCCGACCTCAAGTCCTTCGCGGCGCACGGCGCCTACGGGATGGCGGTCGTCACGGCCCTCGTCGCGCAGAACACCCGCGGCGTCCGGTCGACCCTCGTGCCGGACGTCGCGTTCCTGCGGGCCCAGCTCGACACGGTCTCGGACGACGTCACGGTCGACGCGGTGAAGATCGGCATGCTCGCCACGGCCGAGGTCGCGGCGGCCGTCGGCGCGTGGCTGACCGCGCACCGTCCGCCGTTCGTCGTGCTCGACCCCGTCATGGTCGCGACGAGTGGGGACCGGCTGCTGGACGACGACGCCGTGGCGGCCGTCCGCGCGCTGGTCGCGCTGTGCGACGTGGTGACGCCGAACCTGCCCGAGCTCGCGGTGCTCGCGGACGAGCCGGTCGCGACGACGTGGCCGGACGCGGTCGCGCAGGCCGGACGGCTCGCGCGCCGCACGGGTGTGACGGTGCTGGTCAAGGGCGGGCACCTGCATGCCGCCGGGTCCGGCCCGACCGCCGTGGGGAGCCCCGACGCGCTCGTCGACGCGACGTCCGTCATCGACCTGCCCGGGGAACGCGTCGCGACGACCAGCACGCACGGCACGGGCTGCTCGCTGTCGGCGGCCCTCGCCGCGCTGCGCCCGGCCCGTCCCGACTGGGCGAGCGCCGCCCGTGAGGCGAAGGCGTGGCTCGCCGGGGCGATCGCCGCGGGTGCCGCGCTGCGCGTCGGCGGCGGGCACGGGCCTGTCGACCACTTCCACCATGCCCCCGGGCTCGGCGCGCGGGCGTTCAGCGACGAGGTCGCGGGCGCGCTCGCGGACGCGACCCGCGACTCGCTCGCGGTGCCGTTCGTGCGGCGGCTCGCCGACGGGTCGCTGCCGTACGACGCGTTCGCGACGCAGCTGCACCAGGACGCGCTGTACCTCGTGGAGTACTCGCGCGTGCTGGCGCGGGCCGCGCAGCTCGCTCCGGGGGGTGTGGCGCAGGAGTTCTTCGCGCGTGGCGCGCACGCGTGCCTCGCGGTCGAGCGGAGCCTGCACGAGTCGTACCTCGCCCGGGCGCACGTGCGTCCGACGGGTCCGGCGTCGCCCGTGACGCGCGCGTACGTCGACCACCTGGCCGCGGTCGCGGCGCACGGGTCGTACGCGGAGGTCGTCGCCGCCGTGCTGCCCTGCTACCAGGTGTACGCGCAGGTCGGGGTGGCGCTGCTGGCCCTTGCGGCGGACGTCGAGGGGCACCCGTACCGCGACTGGGTCGCGACGTACGGCACGGCACCGTTCACCGACCACGCGGCGCTGGCAGGCCGCCTGGCCGACGACGCGGCACGGTACGTCGACCCGTCGACACGGGCACGGATGGTCGCGGCGTTCGCGACGTCGTGCCGGCACGAGGTCGCGTTCTTCGGACAGGTGCCGCTCGACGCGGCGGCCCCGTCGCTGCCGGGTGCTCGCGTGCCGGTCGGCGCGCGCTGACCGCGTGCCGCGGAATGCGGTCGACCGCGCGGGCCGCCGTCGGGAAGGGTGTGCCGATGGAGATCCCGTCGGACGTGCAGCGGTACTACGCGATCGGCCGCGAGCGCAGCCGCCTGGACCGGGGCGCCGGCCGCCTGGAGGCGTTGCGCACCACCGAGCTCCTCGACCGCTGGCTCCCGCCCGCGCCGGCGGTCGTGCTCGACGTCGGGGGAGCGGCGGGCCGGTACGCGCTGCCGCTCGCCGGGGCGGGGTACGACGTGCACCTGCTCGACCCCGTCCCGCTGCACGTCGAGCAGGCGCGTGAGGCGTCGGCGACGGCGGCGCGTCCGCTCGCGTCGGTCCGCACCGGCGACGCGCGTGCGCTCCCGTTCGACGACGCGTGCGCGGACGCCGTCCTGCTGCTCGGTCCGCTGTACCACCTGTCGTCGCGCGTCGACCGGGTGCAGGCGCTGGCGGAGGCCCGCCGCGTGCTGCGCCCCGGGGGCCTGGTCGTCGCCGCGGTCATCAGCAGGTTCGCGTCGACCGCGGACGGCGTGGCGGGCGGCCTGCTGGCGGACGAGCGCTTCGCGGCGGTGGTCGAGAGGGACGTCGCGACGGGCGAGCACCGCAACGACGACGCCGTCCCGGGCTGGTTCGCGACGGCGTACTTCCACCGGCCGGAGGACGTCGTCGCGGAGGTCCGGGACGCGGGACTCGTGCCGGACGGCCCGGTCGCCGTCGAGGGGCTCGGCGGGTTCGCCGCGGACGTCGACGCACTGCTGGACGACCCCGCGACCCGCGACCGCGTGCTCACGGCGCTGCGCCGGGTCGAGCGCGAGCCATCGCTGCTCGGCGCGAGCTCGCACCTGCTGGTCGCCGGCACCCGCCCCGCCGACGGGTGAGCGCCTCGGTCGGGACCCCGTGGACCGGGTCCCGACCGAGGCGTTCCCGCTACGTCAGACGTACGAGGTGCGTCAGACGTACGGGGTGCGTCAGACGTACTGGTGGTACGCGGGCAGGTCGAGGATCCCGTTGCCGGACAGCCCGATGACGATCGTCTCCGGGCCGGTCGCGGCACGCGCGTGCGCGAGGGCCCCGGCGACGGCGTGCGTCGACTCGGGTGCGGGGATGATCCCCTCGGCGCGCGCGAACTCGACCCCGGCGGCGAACGCGGCGTCCTGGTCGACGGCGATCGCCTCCATGAGCCCGAGCTCGTAGGCGTGCGACACCATCGGCGCCATGCCGTGGTAGCGCAGCCCGCCCGCGTGGATGGGCGGCGGCACGAAGTCCTTGCCGAGCGTGTGCATCTTGAGCAGGGGCGTGAGCCCGGCGACGTCGCCGAAGTCGTACCGGTACTCGCCCTGCGTCATCGACGGGCACGCCGCGGGCTCGCACGCGACGACGCGGGTCGTCGTGCCGTCGCGCAGGTTGCGACCGAGGAACGGGAACGCCAGCCCGCCGACGTTCGACCCGCCGCCCGCGCACCCGAAGACGACGTCGGCGCTCTCGCCGATCTCGTCGAGCTGCGCGAGGGCCTCCTGCCCGATGACCGACTGGTGCAGCAGCACGTGGTTGAGGACGCTGCCGAGCGCGTAGTGCGCCTGCGGGTCGGTCGCGGCGGCCTCGACGGCCTCGCTGATCGCCATGCCGAGCGAGCCGGTCGTGTCGGGGTCGGCCTCGAGCATCGCCCGTCCGGCGGCGGTGAGGTCGGACGGCGACGGGTGGCACACGCCGCCGTACGTCTCCATCTGCATCCGCCGGTAGGGCTTGGCGTCGAACGACGCGCGGACCTGCCACACCTCGCACTGCAGGCCGAGCAGCGCGCACGCCATCGACAGCGACGCGCCCCACTGGCCGGCGCCCGTCTCGGTGGTGAGCTTGGTGATGCCCTCGACCGCGTTGTAGTACGCCTGCGCGACGGCCGTGTTCGGCTTGTGCGACCCGACCGGGCTGACGCCCTCGTACTTGTAGTAGATCCGCGCCGGTGTGCCGAGCGCACGCTCGAGCCGGACGGCCCGCACGAGCGGCGACGGCCGCCACAGCGCGTAGATCTCGCGCACGGTCTGCGGGATCTCGACCCAGCGCTCGGTGCTCACCTCCTGCCCGATGAGGGCGAGGGGGAACAGCGGCGCGAGGTCGTCGGGCGTGAGCGGCTCCCGCGTGCCGGGGTGCAGCGCGGGCGGGCACGGCTCGGGGAGGTCGGCCGCGAGGTTGTACCAGTGCGTCGGCACGGCGGACGGGACGGTGACGCCGAGGGGCTCGGTCCGGGGGGCGGGGCGCACGTCGTCGGGCGTAGTGGTCATGGTGGCGACCCTAGGCCCGACGTCGTCGCCCGCGTGCCGGATCGGGGCGCCGGTCGCGTGAGGGGGTGGTGGCGGTGCGCTACAGGGCGCAGGCGTCGTCCGCGCACCCCTGCGCGTCGGTCGCGCCCGGCAGCACGGTGAGCGGGTTGGCCTCGCGCCACCCGGCCTCGAGGAGCTGCGCGAAGACCTCCGCCGGCTGCGCGCCGGACACCGCGATGCGGCGGTCGACGACGAAGAACGGCACGCCGGTGACGCCGAGCAGCCGTGCCTGCGCCTCGTCGGCCCGGACGGCGTCGGCGGCCCGGTCGCCCGCGAGCACGGCCCGCACGGCGTCGTCGTCCAGCCCCGCGGCGCCGAAGCCCGCGTCGGCGGCGAGGGCGACGAGCGTCTCGGGGTCGCCGAGGTCGCGGCCGTGCTCGAAGTGCGCGGAGAACAGCGTCTCGACGAGCGCGTCGGCGAGCGGCGCGCCCCCCGTCTCCGCGGCGACGTGCACGAGCCGGTGCGCGTCGAACGTGTTGAACGCGAGCGCCCGGTCGAAGTCGTACGCGAGGCCCTCACCCGCGGCCACGGCGGTGACCTGCGCGAACATCTGCCGCACGCGGTCGGCGGGCAGCCCCTTGTGCTCGACGAGCGCGTCGACCTCGGGACGACCGGGACCGGTCGGGGTGTCGGGGGAGAGCTCGTAGGACCGCCACGTCACGCGGACGTGCTCGCGGTGCGGGAACGCGGCGAGCGCGGTCGCGAACCGGCGCTTGCCGATGAAGCACCACGGGCAGGCGATGTCGGACCAGACCTCGACGTGCAGCGTGCGCGGCCGGGTGCCGGCCGTCACGTCGAGGGGGGTGAGCGTGCGGTCGGCGGGGGTGGTGGTCACGGGAGGAGCAGGACCTTTCCGGTCGTGGAGCGCGACTCGAGCGCGCGGTGGGCGTCGGCCGCGTCGGCCAGGGGGAACGTGGCGCCGACGCGCACGTCGAGCGTGCCGGCGCGGACGGCGTCGAACAGCTCGCCGGCGCGCCAGGTGAGCTCGTCGCGCGTCGCCGTGTGGTCGCCGAGCGTCGGGCGGGTGAGGAAGAGCGAGCCGCCGGCGTTGAGCCGCTGCGGGTCGACCGGCGGGACGGGGCCGGACGAGGCGCCGAAGAGCACGAGCGTGCCGCGCCGCGCGAGGGAGGCGAGCGACGCGTCGAAGGTGTCCTTGCCGACGGAGTCGTACACGGCGTGCACGCCGCGGCCGTCGGTGAGGTCGCGCACGAGCGCGGGGAGCTCGGCGGTGAGGTCGTCGAGCTCGCGGTAGCGGACGACGTCGGCGGCCCCGGCGGCGCGGGCGAGCCGCTCCTTCTCGGCGCTGCCCACGGTCGCGACGACGCGTGCCCCGCGCTGCGCGGCGAGCTGCGTGAGGAGCAGACCGACCCCGCCGGCGGCGGCGTGCACGAGGACGTCGTGCCCGGCGGCGACGGGGAAGGTCGAGGTGACGAGGTAGTGCGCGGTGAGCCCCTGCAGGGGGAGGGCGGCGGCGGTGCGGTCGTCGACTCCGTCGGGCACGACGAGCACGTCGCGCGCGGCGACGAGCGCGAGCTCGGCGTACGCGCCGGGCGACGACGCCCACGCGACCCGGTCGCCCACGGCGACCTCGGTGACGTCCGCCCCGACCGCGACGACCTCGCCCGAGCCCTCGGACCCGACGACGTGCGGGAAGGGGACGGTGTAGAGGCCGCTGCGGCGGTAGGTGTCGATGAAGTTCACGCCCGCGGCGGCGACGCGCACGAGCACCTGGCCGGGGCCGGGCTCGGGGTCGGGCAGCTCACGGACGTCGAGGACGTCGGGACCGCCGGGGGCGGTGGCAACGATGGCGCGCACGGTTGTCCGCAACGCGGCCCGCCCTGCGTGTCATCCCGAAAGGCGTGCGTATCTTCGTGCATGACCGTGTATGTTCATGCACATGACGTTCAGCGTGGCGGTCGCCGGGGCCAGCGGGTACGCCGGGGGCGAGATGCTCCGGGTGCTGCTCGGCCACCCCGAGGCCCGCATCGGCGCCCTCACCGCCCACTCCAACGCCGGCTCGACCCTCGGCGGCCTGCACCCGCACCTGCGCACCCTCGCCGACCGCGTCCTGCAGCCCACCGGTGTCGAGGCGCTCGCGGGCCACGACGTCGTCGTGCTCGCGCTGCCGCACGGCGCGAGCGGCGCAGTCGCCGCCGAGCTGGCCGAGCGGGGCGACG
>NZ_BIMR01000197.1 GCF_004306155.1 Cellulomonas biazotea | reverse complement strand
CCGTCGTGCAGGGCACCCACCCGTTCGACGGCACGCTCGGGTCGCTCCCGTCCGTCGACGACACGCAGCGCACCGAGGCGTGGGGCTCGCGCACCGCCGCCGGTCTGTCCCCCGACCCGGGGGTACCGCGCCTCACGCCCGCGCTGCGCGACCGGCTGCACCAGGCCCCGGTCGCGGCCCTCAGCGCGCAGCTGCGCAAGCGCGGCCTGGACGCCGTGACGATCGACGGCGTCCGCCCGCTGCACCCCGGGCAGAAGCTCGTCGGCACCGCGCGCACCCTGCGCCTGGTGCCCGGCCGCGAGGACCTGTTCGCCCGCCACGGCGGCGGGCACAACGCCCAGAAGCGCGCGTTCGACGGTCTCGACGAGGGCGACGTCCTCGTCATCGAGGCACGTGGCGACGCGGGCTCCGGCACGTTCGGCGACATCCTCGCGCTGCGCGCCCGCGCCCGCGGCGCCGCCGGGATCGTCACCGACGGCGGCGTGCGCGACCACGACGCCGTCGCGGCCGTCGGGATCCCCGTGTACGCGGCCGGTCCCCACCCTGCGGTCGTCGGGCGGCGGCACGTGCCCTGGGACGTCGACGTCGCGGTCGCGTGCGGCGGCACCACGGTCGAGCCCGGCGACGTCCTCGTCGGGGACGCCGACGGTGTCGTCGTCATCCCCCCGGACCTCGTCGAGGAGGTCGTCGAGGCCGCCCTCGCCCAGGAGCAGGAGGACGGCTGGGTCGCCCGGCAGGTCGCCGACGGCCACCCCGTCGAGGGGCTGTTCCCGATGGACGCGACGTGGCGGGCGCGGTTCGACGCGTGGCGGGCCGACCGGTGAGCGAGCCCGCGCCCACACGCAGCAAGTCGCAGCTCGCGTACCACTGGCTCAAGGAGCGGATCGCGGGCGAGGAGTTCACGCCCGGCTACCGGCTCGTCCTCGGGTCCATCGCCCAGGAGCTCGACATGAGCGTCGTGCCCGTGCGCGAGGCGATCCGCCTGCTCGAGGCCGAGGGCCTCGTGACGTTCGAGCGGCACGTCGGGGCGCGCGTGTCGATGATCGACGACTCCCAGTACCGCCACAGCATGGAGACGCTCGCCGTGCTCGAGGGGGCCGCCACCGCGCTCGCCGCCCCGCACCTGGGACCCGACGACCTGCGCCGCGCGCGCGACCTCAACCGTCGCCTCGTCGAGTCGCTCGACGACTTCGACCCGCGCCTGTTCACGTCGCTCAACCACCGGTTCCACGCGGTGCTGTTCGCCGCGTGCCCGAACCCGCGGCTGCTCGCGCTCGTCGACGCCGAGTGGGTCCGGCTCGGGCACCTGCGCGACTCGACGTTCAGCTTCGTCCCCGGCCGCGCGCACGAGTCCGTCCGCGAGCACGAGGCGATCGTCGACCTCATCGCGGCCGGTGCACCGCCCGCGCACGTCGAGACGGCCGCGCGGGCGCACCGCTCCGCGACGCTCGCCGCGTACCTCAGCCACGAGCACCCCGACGAGGCACCGGCCACGGCCGGCGCGACGACCGCGCGAGAGGCGACCTGATGGACCCGGACAGCACCGACCCGCGGGCCGCAGCACGCCCGCCGCACGTGCCCGCCGACCTGCCGCGGCTGCTGCGGCACCACGTCGGCGGCGAGGACGTCGACTCGCTCGACGGCGCGACGTTCGAGGTGCTCGACCCCGTCACGGGCGAGACGTACCTGCACGCCGCCGCCGGGCAGGCCGCCGACGTCGACCGTGCCGTCGCCGCCGCACGGCACGCCTTCGAGGACGGCCCGTGGCCCCGGATGCTGCCCCGCGAGCGCTCACGCGTCCTGCACCGCGTCGCGGACCTCGTCGAGCAGCGCGACGCCCGGCTCGCCGAGCTCGAGTCGTTCGACTCGGGCCTGCCGATCACGCAGGCGCTGGGCCAGGCCCGGCGAGCAGCGGAGAACTTCCGGTTCTTCGCCGACCTGGTCGTCGCGCAGCGGGACGACGCGTACAAGGTCCCCGGACGTCAGCTCAACTACGTCAACCGCAAGCCCGTCGGCGTCGCGGGGCTCATCACGCCGTGGAACACGCCGTTCATGCTCGAGTCGTGGAAGCTCGGGCCCGCGCTGGCCACGGGCAACACGGTCGTCCTCAAGCCCGCGGAGTTCACGCCCCTGTCCGCGTCGCTGTGGGCGGGGATCTTCGCCGAGGCAGGCGTGCCGACGGGGGTGTTCAACCTCGTGCACGGCCTCGGCGAGGAGGCCGGTGACGCCCTGGTCCGCCACCCCGGGGTGCCGCTCATCTCCTTCACCGGCGAGAGCCGGACCGGGCAGGTGATCTTCGCGAACGCCGCGCCGCACCTCAAGGGCCTGTCGATGGAGCTCGGCGGCAAGTCCCCCGCGGTCGTCTTCGCCGACGCCGACCTGGACGCCGCGATCGACGCGACGATCTTCGGGGTGTTCTCCCTCAACGGCGAGCGCTGCACCGCGGGCAGCCGGATCCTCGTGCAGCGCGAGGTGTACGACGAGTTCGTCGAGCGGTACGCGGCGCAGGCGCGGCGCGTCGTCGTCGGGCCGCCGCACGACCCGGCGACCGAGGTCGGGGCGCTCGTCCACCCCGAGCACGTCGCGAAGGTCCTGCGGTACATCGAGATCGGCCGGACCGAGGGGCGGCTCGTCGCCGGCGGCGGTCCGCCCGAGGGGCTCGCGGGCAGCAGCTACGTCGCCCCCACGGTGTTCGCGGACGTCGCGCCGGACGCGCGGATCTTCCAGGAGGAGATCTTCGGCCCCGTCGTCGCGATCACGCCGTTCGACACCGACGCCGAGGCGCTCGCCCTCGCGAACGGTGTGCGGTACGGGCTCGCGGCCTACCTGTGGACCACCGACCTGCGCCGGGCGCACACCTTCGCGCAGTCGGTCGAGGCCGGGATGGTGTGGCTCAACAGCAACAACGTCCGCGACCTGCGCACCCCGTTCGGCGGCGTCAAGGCGTCGGGCCTCGGGCACGAGGGCGGGTACCGCTCGATCGACTTCTACACCCATCAGCAGGCCGTGCACGTCACGCTCGGCGACGTGCACCAGCCGACCTTCGGCAAGGAGGGCAGGCCGTCATGAACGCCGGTCCGGTCCCCACGCCGTCGTCGCCGCCGCCCGACGTCGTGCGCGCCGCGTCGATCGAGCTCGTCGTCACCGACCTCGCGGCGTCACGACGCTTCTACGTCGACGTCCTGGGCCTCGTCGTGACGCAGGAGGACGACCGGTGCGTGTACCTGCGCACCTTCGAGGAGTTCATCCACCACAACCTGGTCCTGCGGCAAGGGCCAGTCGCCGCGGCCGCCGCGTTCTCCTACCGGGTGCGCGCCCCGCACGACCTGGACCGGGCGGTCGCGTTCTACCGCGAGCTCGGGTGCCGGGTCGAGCGGCGCCCGGACGGCTTCACGGCGGGCGTCGGCGACAGCGTGCGCGTCGAGGACCCGCTCGGGTTCCCCTACGAGTTCTTCCACGACGTCGCGCACGTCGAGCGGCTCGCGTGGCGCTACGACCTGCAGCCGCCCGGCCCGCTCGTACGGCTCGACCACTTCAACCAGGTCACGCCCGACGTCCCGCGCGCCGTGCGGTACATGGAGGACCTCGGGTTCCGCGTCACCGAGGACATCCAGGACGCCGCCGGCACGACGTACGCGGCGTGGATGCGCCGCAAGCCCACCGTCCACGACACCGCGATGACCGGCGGCGACGGCCCGCGGCTGCACCACGTCGCGTTCGCGACGCACGAGAAGCACGACGTGCTCGCGATCTGCGACCGGCTGGGCTCGCTGCGGCTGTCCGACCGGATCGAGCGCGGACCCGGCCGGCACGGCGTCTCGAACGCGTTCTACCTGTACCTGCGCGACCCCGACGGGCACCGCGTCGAGATCTACACGCAGGACTACTGGACGGGCGACCCCGACAACCCCGTGGTCACGTGGGACGTGCACGACAACCAGCGCCGCGACTGGTGGGGCAACCCCGTGGTGCCGTCCTGGTACACCGAGGCGTCGCTCGTCCTCGACCTCGACGGGAACCCGCAGCCCGTCCTCGCGCGCGCGGACACCAGCGAGATGGAGGTGACGATCGGGGCCGACGGGTTCTCCTACACCCGTCCCGGCGACGACGCCGACGCGCTCCCGACGTGGAAGCAGGGCGAGTACAAGCTCGGGCACCAGCTGT
Source organism: Cellulomonas biazotea (assembly GCF_004306155.1). Classification (GTDB taxonomy): domain Bacteria; phylum Actinomycetota; class Actinomycetes; order Actinomycetales; family Cellulomonadaceae; genus Cellulomonas; species Cellulomonas biazotea. The sequence continues at coordinate 5,616 of NZ_BIMR01000197.1, read as the reverse complement.
GAGCGGCGCGACGCGCCGGCGCGCACACGGCATCGGCCGCGTGCACCGGCGCCCCCCGGACGGAGGCCGCCGTGCTCACGCCTGAGACCCTCACCGCGATCGCCGACGAGCTCGCCGCCGCCGAGCGGGACCGCACCACCGTGCCGCTGCTCACCGCACGCCACCCCGGCATGACCGTCGAGGACGCGTACGCCGTGCAGGCCGAGTGGCGGCGCCGCGCCGTCGCCGCGGGCCGGCGCCCCGTCGGACGCAAGATCGGCCTCACGTCGAAGGTCATGCAGGCGGCGACCGGCATCGACGAGCCCGACTACGGCGCGATCTTCGCCGACATGGTCCACGAGAACGGTGCCGTGATCGACCACGGCCGGTTCTCCAACGTCCGCGTGGAGGTCGAGCTCGCGTTCCTGCTCGCCGAGCCCGTCGACGGCCCCGACGCGACCCTGTTCGACGTCCTGCGCGCCACCGAGTACGTCGTGCCCGCCCTGGAGATCCTGTCGTCCCGGATCGCGCTCGAGGGCCGCACGATCGTCGACACCATCAGCGACAACGCCGCGATGGGCGCGATGGTCCACGGCGGCCGGCCCGTCCGGCCCGACGACGTCGACCTGCGCTGGGTCGCGGCCATGCTGCAGCGCAACGGGAGCGTCGAGGAGTCCGGCGTCGCGGGCGCGGTGCTGCACCACCCCGCGAACGGCGTCGCGTGGCTCGCGAACAAGCTCGCCGCGCACGGCGACCGCCTCGAGGCCGGCGAGCTCGTCCTCGCGGGCTCCTTCACGAGGCCGATGTGGGTGCGCCGGGGCGACACCGTGCTGGCCGACTACCGCGACCTGGGGACGATCACGTGCCGTTTCGACTGACGCCGACGTTCCGCGACGCCCTCGCCGCGCAGCAGACCCGCGTGCCGGCCGGGCGCCCGCTGACCGGCATGTGGGTGTGCTCGGGCAGCCCGCTCGTCGCCGAGATCTGCGCGGGGTCCGGGCTCGACTGGCTGCTCGTCGACATGGAGCACTCGCCGAACGGGCTGGAGTCCGTGCTCGCACAGCTGCAGGCCGTCGCCGCGAGCCCCGTCACGTCCGTCGTGCGGGTCCCCAGCGGTGACGTCGTGACGATCAAGCAGGTGCTCGACCTGGGGGCGCAGAACCTGCTCGTGCCCATGGTGTCGAGCGCCGACGCGGCCCGGGAGGTCGTCGCGGCCGTGCGCTACCCGCCCCGCGGACGCCGCGGCGTCGGGTCGGCGCTCGCCCGGTCGGCCCGGTGGAACCGCGTCGAGGGGTACCTCGACGACGCCGACGCGCACGTGTCGCTGCTCGTCCAGGTCGAGACCGTCGAGGCCGTGGACGCGGCCGACGCGATCGCGCGCGTCGACGGGGTCGACGGCGTCTTCGTGGGCCCGTCCGACCTGGCCGCGTCGATGGGCCTGCTCGGCCGGCAGGACCACCCCGACGTCGTCGACGCCGTGCGGCGCACGATCCGGACCGTGCGTGCCGCCGGGGTGCCCGTCGGGGTCAACGCCTTCGACCCGGTGCTGGCGCGCGCGTACGTCGAGGCGGGGGCGTCGTTCGTCCTCGTCGGCGCCGACGTGACGCTGCTCGCCCGCGGCTCCGAGTCGCTCGCGCGCCTCTTCGCACCCGACGACCCCGACGGCGCCGTCGGCTGAGGGCGGACCATGGCACGCCCGGCGTCAGCCGCGCTCCTGGCTGCGGTACGCGCTCGGGCTGACCGAGTGGATGCGGCGGAACTGCCGGGAGAAGTACAGCGCGTCCGGGTAGCCGACCTGCCGCGCGACCGACGCGATCGTCCTGTCGGTCGTGTCGAGCAGCTCCCGGGCGGCCGCCATCCGCAGCCGCGTCTGGTACTCCAGCACGCCGAAGCCGGTGGCCCGACGGAACAGCGCCGCGAAGTGCGACCGGCTCAGCCCGGCCATCGCGGCGAGCTCGTCGACCGACGTGCGCTCCGACGACGTCGCCCGCAGCAGGTCGAGCGCCGCCTCGACGGGGTCGTGCGGCGCGGCACCGACCGCACGACGGTCGGCCGCCAGCAGGGCCAGCGCGTGCCAGGCCGCGCCCGACGCGGCGACCAGGCTGGACGTCGTCTCGTCCCGCTCCATCCGGCGCAGCACCGTGTCGACGAGCGCGAGGACCCGCGGCGGGTCGGCCAGGCCGACGACGGGCCGCTCGACGGTCGCACCGGTCGCCGCGAACAGCTCCGGCACGGCACGACCCGTGACGTGCAGCCACCAGATCGTCCATGGGTCCCGCTCGTCCGCCGCGTAGGCGTGCGGTACCCCCGCCGGGAGCAGCAACGCCTGGCCCGCGGTCACCGGGTGCTCACCCGACGGCAGCCGGCACGCGCCCCGCCCCGACGCGCACACGATGACGACGTGCTGCGCGGCGCCCCGCTCGCGCACCCGACCGTGCGACGACGCCCGGGGGAAGAAGCCGACGTCGGTCACGAGCAGCGACGACGTCACCGGGGCCTGTGCCGCCTGCGCGACGAGCGGACGCGGGAGCACGCGCATGCGCTGGCCGGGGAACCCCTCGCCGAGCCGTGCGGGGACCTCCCGCGAGGTCGTTGTGATCGTCGTTTCGTCCATGGTGACCGCAGGATCACACATTCCCCGCCGGTCCGGCGCGACCTAGCGTCGTGGGCATGCTCGACGACGAGTCCCGCCTCCACCTCCCGCCGGTCCCGCCGGCGCTCGCCGACGACCCGGTCGCCGCCTGGCGCGAGCCCGTCGTCATCGACACCTACCTGCCGGACCCGCCCGACCGGTACCCCGCGTACCTCGAGCGCCGCGTCTACCAGGGCTCCTCCGGCACGGTCTACCCGCTGCCGTTCCACGAGCGCATCAGCCCCACGAGCGCGCCCCGGACGTGGGACGCGATCCACCTGCAGAACGCGTGGGTCCGCCTCATGGTGCTCCCGGAGCTCGGCGGGCGGATCCACGTCGGCGTCGACAGGACGAACGGGTACGACTTCTTCTACCGGAACAACGTCGTCAAGCCCGCCCTCGTCGGCCTCGCCGGCCCGTGGATCTCCGGCGGCGTCGAGCTCAACTGGCCGCAGCACCACCGACCGTCGACGTTCCTGCCCACCGACGCGTACATCGAGCACGAGGACGACGGCTCCGTCACCGTGTGGTGCTCCGAGCACGACCCGTTCGCCCGGATGAAGGGCATGCACGGCGTGCGGCTGCGGCCCGGCAGCAACGTCGTCGAGCTGCGCGTGCGGCTGCTCAACCGCACCGACGACGTCCAGTCGTTCCTGTGGTGGGCGAACACGGCCGTGCACGTCGGCGACGACCACCAGTCGTTCTTCCCGACGGACGTGCACGTCGTCGCCGACCACGCGAAGCGCGCCGTGACCGCGTTCCCCGCGGCCGACCGCCCCTACTACGGCGTCGACTACCCCGCGCTGGTCACCCCCGACCGGCCGGACGCCGACCGCCTCGACCGGTACCGCAACATCCCCGTGCCGACGTCGTACATGTGCCTGGGGACGCAGGACGACTTCTTCGGCGGCTACGACCACGGCGTCGGCGCGGGTCTCGTGCACTGGGCCGACCATCGGATCGCACCCGGCAAGAAGCAGTGGACGTGGGGCGACTCGGACTTCGGCCGGGCGTGGGAGGCGAACCTCACGGACGGCGACGGCCCCTACGTCGAGCTCATGGCGGGGGTGTTCACCGACAACCAGCCGGACTTCACGTTCCTCGCGCCCGGGGAGACGAAGGCGTTCAGCCAGTACTGGTACCCGTACCGCGGCATCGGGGTCGTGCACCAGGCGACGCTCGACGCGGCCGTGCACCTCGACGTCTCCCCCGACGCCGACGCCGCGCGGACGCGGGTCGCGCTCGGGGTCGCCGTCACCGCGGACCGGCCCGGCCTGCACGTCGACCTCGTGACGGCCGACGGCGTGCGCGTGTGGTCGACCGTGGTCGACGCCGGCCCAGCCGACGCGGTCGTCGAGGAGATCGTGCTCGACGGTGCCCACACCCCGACCGACCTCGTCCTCACCGTGCGGCACGACGGTCGCGACCTGGTCCGCTGGCGCCCCCGACCCGTCCCCGCGCACGTCGAGGTCCCCGCCCCCGCGCGGGAGCCCGCGGCCCCGGCAGACCTCGCGTCGGCCGAGGAGCTGCACCTCACCGCGACGCACCTCGAGCAGTACCGGCACGCGACCCGCTCACCCGAGCCGTACTGGCAGGAGCTCCTGCGCCGCGACCCCGGCGACAGCCGCGCGCACCTCGCGCTCGGCGTGCGCCGCCTGCGCTCGGCCCGGTACGCGGACGCGGAACGGCACCTGCGCGCTGCCCTCGCGCGGCTCACCGCGCTCAACCCGAACCCCGCCGACGGCGCGGCGTCCTACCACCTGGGCCGCGTGCTCGAGCGGACCGGGCGGCCCGCCGAGGCGCGCGAGGCCTACGGGAAGGCCGCGTGGTCCGCGGCGTGGCGTGTGCCTGCCGGGCTCGCGACCGCGCGGCTCGACGCACGGGAGCAGCGTCCGGCCGACGCCCTCGCCCGGGCGGCCGAGGTGCTCGACCTGGACGGGCACCAGGTCCAGGCGCGCGACGTCGCCGCCGTCGCCCTGCGGGCGCTCGGCCGGACCGACGAGGCCGCGCGCCTGGTCGCCGGCACCCTCGCGACCGATCCGCTCGACTGGTGGGCCCGCGACCTCGCGGGCGAGCCCGTCGAGGCGGACGCGCCGACCTGCCTCGACGTGGCGCTCGAGCACGCGTCGGTCGGCGCGGTCGACGACGCGGCCCGCCTGCTCGCGCACGCCGCGTCGCTGCCCACCGTGCCGGGCCAGGTGAACGTCGCGCCGCTCGCGCACTACCACCGCGCCGACCTGCTCGAACGAGCGGGTCGCACCGCCGAGGCACAGGCCGCCCGGCTGGCCGCCCGGCAGGCGGACGCCACGTGGTGCCTGCCGTCGCGGCTCGACGACGTCGACATGCTGCGACGCACCTGCGAGCGCACGCCGGACGACGGCCGGGCGTGGGCGCTGCTCGGGCACTGGCTGTACGCCGAGCGGCGGTACGAGGACGCCGTGGACGCGTGGCAGCGGTCGGTCGAGGTCGACGGCGGCGACGTGGTCGTGCGGCGCAACCTCGCGGTGGCGGCGTACGACGTGCAGGGCGACCCGGAGGCGGCCGCGCACTGGTACGAGCGGGCGCTCGCGCTCGCGCCGGGCGACGCGCGGCTCGTCTACGAGTCCGACCAGCTGGCCCGGCGCGCCGGCGCGGCACCCGAGGACCGCCTCGCGCGGCTCGACCGGGAGCGTGCCGCGGTCCGGGCGCGTGACGACCTCACCGTCGAGCACGCGACGCTGCTGACGGCGCTCGGACGGGCCGACGAGGCGCTGCGCGCGCTGTCGTCGCGGCGGTTCCAGCCCTGGGAGGGCGGCGAGGGGCAGGTGCTGCGCGCGTGGGAGGAGGCGTCGCTCGCGGCGGCCCGGTCGGCGCTGGCCGACGGCGACCCGTCGCGCGCGACGGCCCTGCTGCGGGACGCGCTCGACCCGCCGGCGAGTCTCGGTGAGGCCCGTCACCCGCTCGCGGGGTGCGCGCACCTGCTGCTGGCGCTCGGGGACGCGCGGCGCGCGGGGGGCGACGAGGGC
>NZ_BIMR01000196.1 GCF_004306155.1 Cellulomonas biazotea | reverse complement strand
CGCCACGGGACGGCGGGTCGGTGCGGTCCCGGCGGTCGGCACGCGGCGGGTCACGGGCGCGTCGCCCCCACCACCCCGTCCGCCGCGTCCGACGTGCGGCGCGCGGTCGTCGGGCCGGGCACGCGCGACAGGACGTCCGCGACGACCCGCTGCGGCGCGGTCCCCGCCGCCCATGCCTGCGGCGTCAGCGACAGGCGGTGCGCGAGGGCGGGCACGGCGACGGCCTTGACGTCCTCGGGGACGACGAAGTCGCGGCCGTCGAGGACCGCGAGCGCCCGTGCGACGAGCACCAGGGCCTGCGACCCACGCGGCGACGCCCCGACCTCGACGGCGTCGTGCGCGCGGGTGGCGGCGGCCAGGTCGACGCAGTAGCGCAGGACGTCCGCGTCGACCGTCACGGCCTCGACGCCCGCCTGCATCGCGAGCAGCGTCGCGGCGTCCACGACGGTCCGGACGATCCCGACCTCGGTGCGCCGCGTGAGGCGGCGGGTCAGGACGTCGACCTCCGCGTCCGCGTCGGGGTAGCCGACCGCGAGGCGGACCATGAACCGGTCGAGCTGCGCCTCCGGCAGGGGGTACGTGCCCTCGTACTCGACGGGGTTCGACGTCGCGACGACGTGGAACGGGTCGTCGAGCCGGTGCGTCGTCCCGTCGACGGTGACCTGCCGCTCGGCCATGGCCTCGAGCAGCGCGGACTGCGTCTTGGGGGCGGTGCGGTTGATCTCGTCGGCGAGCAGCAGGCCCGTGAACACGGGCCCGGGCCGGAACTGGAACGTCGTGGTCGCGGGGTCGAACACGCTCGACCCGGTGATGTCCGACGGCAGCAGGTCGGGCGTGCACTGCACGCGGCGGAACTCCAGGCCGAGGGCCGTCGCGAGGCTGCGGGCGGCGAGCGTCTTGCCGAGCCCGGGGACGTCCTCGAACAGCACGTGGCCGCCCGCGAGGATCGCGGCGAGCGCGGTGCGCAGCGGGTCGCGCATGCCGACGACGACGGTGGCGACCTCGTCGAGCACCGCGCGGCCGTGCGCGGCGACGTCGGGGACGGGCAGGGGTGCGGCGGTCATCGGCGGGGGCTCCCGGGGTCGGTGGGGCGGGCAGGGTCGGCGGGACGGACGTCGGCGGGACGAACGTCGGCAGGGCGGACGTCGGCGGGACGGACGTCAGCAGGGCGGACGTCGGCGGGACGGACGTCAGCAGGGCGGACGTCGGCAGGGCGAGCGTCGCCGGCAGGACCAGCCCCGACCGCGACGTCAGCGGCGCGGTGCGGGCCGAGCGCGTAGAGCACGTCGACCGTGTGCCGCACGTCCGCGACAGTCGGCAGCGGCGACGACCGCCGCGTGAGCGTCGCGTGGGCGCGCGGCCCGACGAGGGCGAGGACCGCGGCGTCGTCGTCGGGCGCCCCGAGCACGAGGCCGTGCCGGGCGAGGCGCACGGCCCCGACGTCCCGCACGCGACGCAGGACGCGCTCGCCGATGCGCCGGTCGCGGCCGACCATCGCCCAGGTCAGCTCCTGGATCTCCCCGCGGGCGCCGTGCCGTCGGACGGGCCGGGAGGTGTCGCCGCGGGGCTCGGCGGCGACGTCGATGCGGGTGAGGACGACGACCGCGGCGGCGACGGCGAGCCCGACCAGCAGCGCGGACGACGTCGAGAAGCCGCCGGCCCACGCGACGACCACGGCGACGACGAGCGCGACGAGCGGCCGGACGTCGAACGCGGCGAGGGCACGGCGCCCCAGGCCGCCGCCTGTCCCGCCCGCGCGACGCCACCTCACGACCGCACCGCCGTCGCCCCGGCGAGCGCGTCCTCGATGGCCCGGAGGCTGGCCCGCGCGGCGGCGACGTCGTCGGCGGTCACGGGGTGCTCGCTGAACCGGGCCGTCAGGTAGAGGCGCAGCAGCGTGCGCGTCGCGGCGGGGTCGGCGGGCGTCGCGTCGAGCACGGCGACGGTGAGCTCGGTGGCGGTCTGGCTCGGGTCGCGGGTGAGCCCGCTGCCGGCCGCGGCGCGTTCCAGCGCGACCCACGCGGCGACGACGGCGTCGTTGGGCGGCAGGTCCTCCGCGAGCCGACGGCCCGCGGCGCGGCTCGCCTCGTGCAGCGCCCGCGTGACGTCCTGCGCGTCGCCCCCGAGCACGAGGCCGGCCGGCAGGCCCTCGTCGGCGGGAGCCTGGCGGGCCGCCCACACCGACCGGAGCAGGCGCCGCCCGACGACGACCAGCAGGGCGACGAGCAGCGCGACGAGGACGCCGAGCAGCACGACCCACCACGCCGGCAGCCCGGTGGCCGTCGCGACGCCGTCGGGCGGCGGTGGGTCGGGGCGCGGCGGCGGGGGTGCGGGCGGGATCGACGGCACGGGCAGCCCGGCCCAGCCGGTCGCGCGACCGGTGACCTGCCACGGCCCGGCGACGGCGGCGCCGAGGACGGCGACGACCGCGAGCGCCGCGACGCCGAGCACGGCCGCGGGGGGACGGCTCGACGGCACGGTCGCTCCCCTCGGTCCGGTGGTCACGGCGCCCGACGACGACGCGGGCGGCTCCGTGCAGGTCAGGGTACTGACCGGTCGGCACCGGTCCGGACGTCCGCGCCGCCGACCGGGGGGCGGGATAGCGTGCCCGGGTGTCCCAGCCGCATCGCCTGCCCGCGCCGCTCGGTGTGCTGGCCGTCGTCGTCGGGGCGCTGCTGTTCGCGGTCAACGGGACGGTCGCGAAGCTCGCGATGCAGGCCGGCCTGTCGCCGACGCGGCTGGTGGAGATCCGCTGCGTCGGGTCGGCGGTGGTGCTGGTCGCGGCGGTGCTCGTCGTCGGTGCGGGACGCCTGCGGCTGCGGGACCGGCGCGAGGTCGTGTCGCTCGCCGTGCTCGGCGTCGTCGGGGTCGCGCTGGTGCAGTGGTTCTACCTGAGCGCGATCGCGCGGCTGCCCGTCGGGATCGCCCTGCTGATCGAGTACACGGCGCCGCTGCTCGTCGCGCTGTGGGCGCGGTTCGTGCTGAAGGAGGCCGTGCACGCGCGCGTGTGGTGGGCGCTGCTCGCGTGCCTGAGCGGCCTCGCGCTGGTCGCGCAGGTCGGCGAGGGCGCGGTGCTCGACGTCGTCGGGCTGCTGTTCGCGGCGGCCGCCGCGGTGTCGCTCGCGGCGTACTACCTGCTGGGCGACCGCATGCTGTCGACGCGCGACCCGCTGTCGACGCACGCGTGGACGATGGCGTTCGCGGCGCTGTTCTGGGTCGTCCTGCAGCCCGTGTGGACGTACCCGTACGACACGCTGGGCCTCGCGGTCGACGTCCCGGGCGGGGTCGCTCCCCCGCTGTGGGCGCTGGTCGCGTGGATCGTCGTGCTGGGCACGGTCGTGCCGTACCTGCTGTTCCTCGTGGGCATCCGCTCGCTCGGTCCGGCGCGCGCGGGCCTGCTCGGGATGGTCGAGCCCGTCGCCGCGTCGGCGTCCGCGTGGGTGTTCCTGGGCGAGGCGATGACGGCGGTGCAGCTCGTCGGCGGGGCCGTGGTGCTGAGCGGTGTCGTCCTGGCGGAGACGGCCCGCCGACGTCCCGCCGCGACCGACGCGGTCCTGCCGGACACGGTCGCGCCGTAGGCCGCTACACCTGCGACAGGTCGAGCGCACCGGCGGCGACGAGCAGCTCGTCGACGACCGCCGCGACCGTCGGCCGCGGCTCGTGCCGGGTGGCGCGGTGCCGGGCGACCAGGCGCCGCGACCCCAGCCCCGGCACGGTCGCGACGGTCACGCCGTCGGGCAGCTCGCCCTGCAGCGCGAGCGCGGGCAGCATCCCGACTCCCTGACCTGCGGCGACGAGCGCGAGGGCGACGTCGAAGTCGTAGTAGACGTGCCGGGTCGACAGCGGCCCGACGAGGGCGGCGACCCGCCCGAGCGCGCGCGCGGCGGCGGTGCCGGGCTCGGACTCCAGCCACGTCGCGGACGCGAGGTCGGAGAGCTGCCCGGGGGCCGCGACCGCGGGGGGCAGCACGAGCCGCCACGGCTCCTCGAGCAGGACGACGTCCCGCTGGCCCCGCGGCGTGTGCGGGTCGGCGTCCTCGTCGCGCTCCAGCAGGACGACGTCGGCGTCACCCGCGCGCAGGCGGCGCAGCGCGTCGTCGGGGTCGCGCTCCTCGACGACGACCTCGACGCCCGGGTGCCGCTCGGCGAGCAGCCCGAGCGCGGGGGTGACGACCGCGCGGATGGCCGTCTGGAACCCGGCGACGGTGACCCGGCCCGCGAGCTCGCCGCCGAGCGCCGCGAGCGCCTTGCGGGCCTCGACGAGCTCGCCCTCGATCCGCTCGGCCGCGTCCGCGAGGATCCGCCCGGCGGCGGTGAGCGTGGCGCCGCGCGGTCCGCGGTCGAGCACGGCGACGCCCTCCTCGGCCTCCAGCCGCGCGATCTGCTGGGACACGGCCGACGGCGTCACCCGCAGCAGGTCGGCGGCGGCCAGGACGCCGCCCGCGCGGTGCACGGCGAGCAGCACGGCGAGGCGGCGGGGATCTGTGCACACGGAGGTTCATCCTCATTCACTTCGGCTACACCCTCAGCGTAGTTCCGTTCGATTGTGCTGAACCCGGTGGCCGGTCAGACTGGACCCACCGCACGACACCGGCCCCCCGGCGACGACGGCCCCTCACCCCTTCCTGTCCTGCCTGGAGCATGCTCGTGTCCGCGTTCGTCACCGCGCTCGGCTGGGTCGGCGCGGCCCTGTGCCTCACCGCCTACATCCTCGTCACCCGCGGCCGCTGGTCGCCCACCTCCGGGCGCTACCAGGCCGCCAACGTCGTCAGCGGCCTCATGCTCGGCACCGTCGCCGCCAGCAGCGGCGTCTGGCCGTCGGTCGTCACCAACATCGTGTGGGCCGCGGTCGCCCTGCACGCCGTGACGGTCCTGCTCCGCGCCCGCCGCACCCGTGCCCGCGCCTTCGCCGCCGAGCACGTGGACGCACCGACGGGGGCCACGACCGCTCTGGGATGATGGGCGCCATGTCCTCCCCCGACGCCACCGCCACGCCCGCGCGCGTCCGTCTGGCCGACGTGACGCCGTCGATCGCCCTCGGCCCGCTGGACGGCCGGTACCGCTCCGCGGTCGCGCCGCTGGTCGACCACCTCTCGGAGGCGGCGCTCAACCGCGAGCGGGTGCACGTCGAGGTCGAGTGGCTGATCCACCTGACGCGCCACGCGGTCGTGCCGGGCGCGCCGACCCTGAGCCCCGCGGAGGAGCAGTACCTGCGGGACGTCGTGGCGACGTTCGGTGCCGCGGAGGTCGCCGAGCTCGCGGAGATCGAGCGCGTGACCGTGCACGACGTGAAGGCCGTCGAGTACTTCCTCAAGAAGCGCCTCGCCGACGCGCCCGCCGCGCTCGGCCCGGACACCGTGCTGCCCGCGGTGAGCGAGCTCGTGCACTTCGCGTGCACCAGCGAGGACGTCAACAACCTGTCGTACGCGCTCATGGTGCGCGGCGCGGTGCAGGACGTCTGGCTGCCCGCCGCGACCGAGCTCACGGACGAGGTCGCGGCCCTCGCGCACGAGCACAAGGACCAGCCGCTGCTGGCCCTCACGCACGGCCAGCCGGCCACGCCCACGACGCTCGGCAAGGAGCTCGCCGTGCTGGCGCACCGGCTGCGGCGTCAGCTCCGGCGGGTCGCGGGCGACGAGTTCCTCGGCAAGATCAACGGCGCGACCGGCACGTACGGGGCGCACGTCGTGGCGGTGCCGGGCGCGGACTGGCCGGTCGTGAGCCGGACGTTCGTCGAGCACCTGGGCCTGACGTGGAACCCGCTGACGACGCAGATCGAGTCGCACGACTGGCAGGCGGAGCTGTACGCCGACGTCGCGCGGTTCAACCGCGTCCTGCACAACCTCGCGACGGACGTCTGGACGTACATCTCGCGCGGGGTCTTCATCCAGATCCCGGTGGCGGGCGCGACGGGCTCGTCGACGATGCCGCACAAGGTCAACCCGATCCGGTTCGAGAACGCCGAGGCGAACCTCGAGCTGTCGAGCGCGCTGCTCGACACCCTGTCGTCGACGCTCGTGACGAGCCGCCTGCAGCGCGACCTCACCGACTCGACGACGCAGCGCAACATCGGCCCGGCGTTCGGGCACTCGCTGCTCGCGATCGACAACGTGCGTCGCGGCCTGCGGGCGCTCGACGTCGACGCGGCCCTGCTGGCGCGCGAGCTCGACGAGAACTGGGAGGTCCTCGGCGAGCCCGTGCAGTCGGCGATGCGGGCGGCGTCGGTCGCGGGCGTCACCGGCATGGAGAACCCGTACGAGCGGCTCAAGGAGCTCACGCGGGGGCGTCGCCTGACGGCGGAGGACATGCGCGAGTTCATCGGCGGGCTGGGCCTGCCGGGTGACGTCGCGGAGCGGCTGCAGGGGCTGTCCCCGGCGTCGTACACGGGCCTCGCGGCGGAGCTCGTGGAGTACCTCGACCGCTGACGGTCGTGGGCGCGGCCTGCCCGCGCCCGGACGGGTCGGGGCGACGACGGTCCCCCGCGCCCCCGGGACGCCCGCGCCGCCGCGTCCGGCAGGTGAGCACGCTGCTATCCGCGCCTGCGTAGGCGCGCGCGCTCGGGTGGGTCGTGGTGAACGTTCTCGACATCGATGTCGGGCGGGGCGTCGACATCGATGTCGAGGGATGCGCTTACCGACGAAGCCGCAGGACTCGATGCGTTCGTATCGGTTCGACGCGATCTCTCGGCCGTCCCGCCGGGTCGAACCGCTTCGACCGGGAACGTTCCCACCGGGTCTGACCTGCGAAATCACACCAATGGGTGAACCGACCTGGACAGGTGACCGCGAAGCGCTGCACAATCGTGCACCAATCCGTCTGGTTCTTCCGGTTCCTCCCCTTCTCGGCAAGGATGCCCCTCCGTGACCCTGATGCAGAAGGCGATCACACCAGCGCTCACCCGCGCGATCCTGACCGCCGGGCACGACCGTGTGGCCGGCTACGTCGTCAGAGCCGAGGACGTCGCCTTCGCGACGACGCCCGCCCAGCTCTTCGAGGTCCACGGCCTCGGCTACGAGGGCTCGCCCTTCAGCCCGTGGGACCGTTCCATCGACATCCTGCGGTTCGAGTCCTCGCCCCAGCTCCAGTACCGCGACGTCCCCGGCTACATCCTCCCGCTGTGGTGGCTCCGGCACTCCCGCATCCCCCCGGGCGCGGAGCTCATCCGGGTCTACGACGACGGCACGGCGACCCTCCTCGCCCGCTACGGCGACGTCGGCACCGGCTGGACCGTGACGCAGCTCGGCGCCCGACGTCCGGCCCTGGCATCGCTCTCACGCTGCGTCGGCCCGGTCGCCAAGTGGCACGGCGCGTACCTCGAGGCGGACGTCGTCGACGGCGGCCACACCGTGGTCCTCGCGCTCGCCAACCCGCCGCTCGCCGAGACCGGCTTCCACCAGGCCCCCTCGGGTCGCTGGTACCGCCGCGTCGCCCGCGAGGACGTCTCCGAGCTGTTCGAGCTCGACCTCACCGCCCGCTGGAACGGCCTGTCCGTCCGCGTCGTCGACCAGTGGCAGGACGCGCAGCGCTACGTCGTGGCCCGCATCTCCCACCTCGGCGACGACATCGAGCGCGCCGAGCGCCTGCACCTCGAGCAGGTCGAGGCCGGCGTCTACGAGGGCATCGTGTACGCCGCCGAGCTCACCGACATCCAGACCAACCAGGTCGTCCCGCACACCTGGGCCCCCGGCCCGGCCGCCCAGCGGCACACGGTGAGCTACTGACGACCACCCAGACCGAGGGCGCGACGACCACGCCGTGATCCCTCCCGAACGCGTGCCGGGCCTGGCCCTCCCCCCCGTCCAGGCCCGGCACGCACCTCTTTCCAGCCGGCCACGCCGTCAGCGTGCGGGCGACGACACCTCGACCGTCGGCACCGGCACGGTCGGCACCGCGACCGCCGCGAGCTCCGCGAGCGCCTCGCCGTACGACACGGCGTCCCCCGCCCGGGCGGCCTCGCGGGCCCGGACGGTCGGCGCGTGCAGCAGGGCCCGGGTGCGCCGGCGCAGCGCGCGCTCGGCCCGCTCGTCGCGCGCGTCCTCCGGCATCGCCGCGAACGCCGCCTCCAGCCCGCCGAGGACACGGGTCCGCTGCGCGACGACCGCGGGGTTCCACTCGCGCACCCGCTGCTCGGCCTCGTAGGCCTCGGCCGCGTCGACGACGATCTGCCGCGCGGACACGACGGCGGCGTGCTCGGCCGGGGCGTGCTCGGCGACGGTGTGCAGACTCACCAGTCGCACGCCGGGCAGGTGCCGGACGCCGGGGTCGACGTCGTGCCGCAGCGCGAGGTCGACGACCGTCAGGGGCCGTGCCTCACCGACCCGCGAGCGCGCGCCCGCGAGCGCGTCGACCTGCAGGACCGCACCGGCGGCGCCGCTGCACGCGACGACGAGGTCGACGCCGGCCAGCTCGGTGGCGAGGTCGGCGGACGCCGGCAGGGCGCGCACCCCGCGCGCGGCGGCGAACTGCCCGGCCCGCCCGCTCGGGGAGAAGACGCGGACGTCGGTGCAGCCGCGGGCCTTGAGCGCCGCGAGCGACGCGCCCGCATACGAGCCGGTCCCGACGAGCACGCAGCTCACCTCGGACCACGGCACGAGGCCCCGCTCGGCGATGTCGAGCGCGACCCCGACGACGGACCGCCCGGCGGACCCCAGACCGGTCTCGGCCTCGACCGCGCGGGACACGCGCGACGCCGCCTGGAACAGCGACTCCAGCGCGGACGTCGTCGTGCCGTCGCGGCGTGCGGTCGTCAGCGCCCGGCGGACCTGCCCGGCGATCTCCCGCTCCCCCACGACCATCGACTCCAGGCCGCTCGCGACGGCGAACAGGTGCTCGCCGGCGGCGTTGCCCGTGAGGGGTCGCAGGTGCGTCATGACCTCGTCGGGGGCGTACCCGGACCGGGTGGCGACGGCCTGCGACGCGGCCGCGAGCGCGGCGGGCGTCTGGTCGGCGTCGTCGACCTCCAGGTACAGCTCGAACCGGTTGCACGTCGCGAGAACGACGGCACCGGTGACGGGGGAGGACGCGCGCACGAGCTCACGACCCACGGCGTGCACGTCCGACGAGAGACGCTCGAGCACGGCGAGGTCGAGGTCGTGGTGACTGGCGACCAGGGACAGCAGCACCACGGTCCCGATTGAATCATCCCGACATTTGTCGGGCACAATCGACGGGTGCCTCTTCCCGTCACACATCCGCTCGTCGACGGCCGTACCGCGAATTCTCCGCTGGTGCGCGCGTATTCCGGGGAGCGCCCGTCGCGGCGCCCCGTGTGGTTCATGCGCCAGGCCGGACGGTCCCTGCCCGAGTACCGCGCGCTGCGAGCGGGCACCGCGATGCTCGACGCGTGCCTCGACCCGGAGATGGCGAGCGAGATCACGCTGCAGCCGGTGCGCCGGCACGACGTGGACGCCGCGATCTTCTTCTCCGACATCGTGGTGCCGCTGCGCCTCGCCGGGGTCGACGTCGAGATCAAGCCGGGCGTCGGCCCGGTCATGGGCGCGCCCGTGCGCACGGCGGCGGACGTCGCCCGGCTGCGCGACCTGGGCCCCCTGACGCCGGAGCGGCTCGCCCCGGTCAGCGAGGGTGTCGCCCGCACGGTCGCGGCGCTCGGCAGCACGCCGCTCATCGGCTTCGCGGGTGCGCCGTTCACGCTCGCCGCGTACCTGGTCGAGGGCGGGCCGTCGCGCGACCACCTGGCCGCGCGCACGCTCATGCACGCCGACCCGCAGACCTGGACGGACCTCACGTCGTGGGCGGCGGAGGTCACGGGTGCGTTCCTGCGGGCCCAGGTGCTCGCGGGGGCGAGCGCCGCGCAGCTCTTCGACTCGTGGGCGGGGTCGCTCGGCCTCGCGGACTACACCGCGCACGTCGCGCCCGCGTCGGCCCGGGCCCTGGCCGCCGTGGCCGACCTCGACGTGCGCAAGGTGCACTTCGGCACCGGCACGAGCGAGATCCTCGCCGCGATGCGGGACGTCGGCGCCGACGTCGTGGGGGTCGACTACCGCCTGCCGCTGGACGAGGCGAACCGCCGGCTGGGCGGTTCCACGCCGCTGCAGGGCAACATCGACCCGGCACTGCTCGCCGCACCGTGGCCGGTGCTGGAGGCGCACGTGCGCGACGTCGTCGAGCGCGGCGCGCAGGCCCCCGGCCACGTCGTCAACCTCGGCCACGGCGTCCCGCCGGAGACGGATCCCGACGTCCTGACCCGCGTGGTCACGCTCGTCCACTCGCTCTGAGCCGGGTGCGGGGCACGGCGTGCGGCGGCCAGACGCAGGTTCCGGGGCGAGGGTGACGTCGCCGCGCAGCGACACCGCACCGGACGCGGACGGCATCTCGTCCGCCGCTCCGCACGCACCTGACGCCGTGGTCGTCGGGGGCGGTGTCGCGGGCCTCGTGGCCGCTCGTGAGCTCGCGCGCGCCGGGCTCCGCACGGTCGTCCTCGAGGGGCGCGACGCCCCCGGTGGGGCGGTCCGCGGGCACACCGTCGCCGGGCTGCGCCTCGACGCGGGCGCCGAGTCGTTCGCGACCCGCGGCGGCACCGTCGCCGCGTACCTCGCCGACCTGGGCCTCGCCGACCGCGTGTGCGGACCCGCCGGGCACGGCTCGTGGGTGCACCTGCCGTCGGGCGACGGGCCGCTGCCCCGGACCGGGCTGCTGGGCATCCCCGCGGACCCGTGGGCGCCGGACGTCCGCCGCACGATCGGGCTGGTCGGGGCCCTACGCGCGTCGCTCGACCTCGTCCTGCCGGCCCGCGTCGGGTCCGGTGCGACGACGCTCGGCGCGCTCGTGCGGGCCCGGCTCGGCGCGCGCGTGCTCGACCGGTTGGTGCGTCCCGTCGTGGGCGGCGTGCACGCGGCCGACCCCGACGACCTGGCCGTCGGCGCCGTCTCCCCCGGGCTCCCCGCCGCCCTGCGCGACGCGAAGGGCTCGCTCGCGCGGGCCGTGCGGTCGCTGCGCGCCGCCGCGCCCGCGGGGTCGGCCGTCCAGGGC
>NZ_BIMR01000195.1 GCF_004306155.1 Cellulomonas biazotea | reverse complement strand
CTTCGAGCGCGCGCGGCGACGGGTCGAGGACGCGGTGCGGGCCGCGGCGGACGAGCACGCCGACCTGGCGGCGCTGGGCGAGATCGTCGCGGCGCACGCGCGCACCCCCGCCGAGGTCGTGTCCGCGCTGCGCGGTGCGCTCGCCGTGGCCGCGGTCGACGAGCCGGCCGCGCACCGGCTGCTGGAGCGTGCGCTCGACGTCGCCGAGCGGGCCGGGGTCCGCCGCCCGTTCGTCGAGCTCGAGCCGGTCCTGCACGACCTGCTCGTCGAGCACCTGCGGTGGGGGAGCGCGCACGAGGAGGTCGTCGCCGCCCTGGTCGCGGGCGACGCACCCCGGCGTGGGCCGCGCGGCGCGTGGGGCAGCCTGGAGCTGACGGAGCGCGAGCACCAGGTGCTGGTCCGGCTGCGCTCGACGATGACGACGACCGAGATCGCGGCGGCGCTGTTCGTGTCGGGCAACACCGTCAAGACGCACCAGCGCTCGATCTACCGCAAGCTCGGCGTCGCGGGCCGGCGGGACGCGCTGCGGGTCGCCGCGGAGCGCGGCCTGCTGTAGCGGCCACCGCCCCGCGTCGTCGCCGCCCGGGGCGGCTCAGCCCTCGTCGTCGGGCTCGGGGACGGCGTGCGCCTCGACGAGGACGAGGCCCAGGTCGTGCAGGAGCGCCACGATCCCCGTGAGGGCGGCGGGGTCCGCGAGCCGGCACGACAGCACCGTGCCGTGCGGCGTGGTCGTCGCGACGACGTCCGCGTGGTCGCGCAGGAGCGCCTCGAGGTCGGCACCGGCCGGGGACCCGTCGACGCGGATGTGGTAGAGCACGGCACCCCCTCGTCGCCCTGTGCGACCAGGGTCCGGCGGGCCGTCCGGGACGTGCCTCACGCCCTCCGGGTGATATCGGCGGCGGCCCGTCGCGACGCCCCCCGGCCAGTCACCCGGGACGGGTGAGGCGACGCCGGAGAGGCCCGCGCGACGCTGTGCCCCAGCGGCCCGGCAGGAGCCGGGGTCGGCGGGCGGAGAAGGGGGCGGGCGATGGCGCGCACGGTGACGGGATGGGTCGGCTGGGTGTGGTTCGGCGCGTTCGCGCTGCTCACGGTGGGGCTGTTCAACATCGTGGCGGGGCTCATCGCGGTCTTCCAGGAGGAGAAGGTCCTCGCCTGGTCGGGCCAGGGTCTGACGATCGTCGACGTCTCGACGTGGGGCTGGGTGCACCTGGTCCTCGGTGTCGCGCTCACGGGGCTCGGGCTCGTGCTGTTCACCGGTGCTGCGTGGGCCCGGTGGACCGCGAGCGTGCTCGTCGTGCTCAACCTCGTCGCGCAGTTCGTGTCGCTGCCCATCACGCCGTGGTGGTCGCTCGCGGTGATCATCCTCGACGTCGTCGTGCTGTGGGCGCTGATCGTGCACGGCGAGGAGGTCGAGCGGGCGGTCGCCTGACCCGGCCGCCGCGCCGGGACGCACGCGCAGCAGGACGAGGCACCACGAGGAGGGACGCACGATGACGACGTTCACGGCCTGGAAGTTCGACTCCCCGGAGGGGGCCCGCCGCGCGGAGACGGCGCTCAAGGGCGCGCAGTCCGACGGTCTGGTGAAGATCCTCGACCACGCGATCGTCGAGTGGCCCGAGGGTGCGTCGAAGCCCGACCTGCACCACAGCAACGAGGACAAGTGGCGCGGCACCGGCTGGGGCGCGTTCTGGGGGCTGCTGTTCGGCGGGATCTTCTTCGTGCCGCTGCTGGGGGCCGCGGCGGGCGCCGCGATCGGCGGCATCTCGAAGGCGGTGTCCGCGGTCGGCATCGACGACGCGCAGCTCGAGACGATCCGTCAGCAGATCACCCCGGGCACGTCGCTGCTGTGCGCGGTGACGACCGACGGCGACGTCGACCGGCTCGGCGAGCGGTTCCACGGGTTCGGCACGCACTCGACGCTCGTCGCGACCAACCTCACGGACGCCGAGCGGTCCGCGCTGCTGGAGACGTTCGGCTGAGGTGAACGACCCCGGACGGGCAGGTGAACGTCCGTCGACGTTCCGGGCGTGCCACGGTCGGGGAGGCGATGATGCCTCCCCGGCCGTCCTAGTCTGGGTGCGTGAACGGGTTCGACGGCCTCGCGCTGCTCCTCGCCGGTGGCCTCGGCCTGCTGACCGGCATCGGGGCGACCCTGGCGTTCCGGGTCAGCGAGCGCGCGCAGAAGGACACCGCGCCCCTGCCGGAGCCCGAGCTGGACGACGGCCTCGTGCGGGCGCTCGCGGTGCTGCGGTCGGCCGCGGTGGTGCTGGGCGACGACGACGTCGTGGTGCGGGCGAGCGCGCCCGCGCACGCGCTGGGCCTCGTGCGGGACGGCCGGCTCGTGCCGCCCGCGATCCGCGACATGGTGACGGCGGTCCGGCGCGACGGGGTGATCCTCGACGAGGAGCTGCAGATCCCGCGCGGCCCGCTCGGGCCGGGGCTGCTCATGGTGCAGGTCCGCGTCGCGCAGGTCACGCCGCACCACGTGCTGGTGCTCGCGGAGGACCTCACGCAGGCGCGGCGGATCGACGCGATGCGCCGCGACTTCGTCGTCAACGTGTCGCACGAGCTCAAGACGCCCGTCGGTGCGCTGCAGCTCCTCGCGGAGACGGTGCACGACGCCGCCGACGACCCGGACGCGGTGCGCCGCTTCACCGACCGCATGCAGTCCGAGGCGAGCCGCCTGTCGGCGCTCGTGCACGAGATCATCGAGCTGTCCCGCCTGCAGGTCGCGGGCGCGGTCGGGCAGGTCGCGGTCGTCGACGTGGACGCGGTCCTCGCGGAGGCCGTCGACCGGGCGCGGACCGCGGCGGACGCCAAGAAGGTGCGCCTCGACCTGGGCGGGGTCCGCGGCACGACCGTCCTCGGCCAGCACGACCTGCTCGTCACCGCGGTGCGCAACCTCGTCGACAACGCGGTCGCGTACTCCGGCGAGGCGTCGCACGTCGGCGTCGGCGTCCGCGAGGCGGGCGACCTGGTCGAGATCGCGGTCGTCGACGAGGGCATCGGCATCCCGGCCGACGAGCAGGACCGGGTCTTCGAGCGGTTCTACCGGGTCGACCCGGCGCGCTCGCGCGACACGGGCGGCACGGGCCTCGGGCTGTCGATCGTCAAGCACGTCGCGGCGGACCACGGCGGCGACGTGTCGGTCTGGTCGCAGCCGGGCCGCGGCTCGACGTTCACGATGCGCCTGCCGCGCACCACCCCCACCCCCCTGACCACCGGAGACACCGTGCGGGAGACCGCCTCATGACCCGCATCCTGCTCGTCGAGGACGAGGAGTCCTACCGGGAGCCGTTGACGTACCAGCTCGAGCGCGAGGGCTACGACGTCATCGCGGCCGCGACCGGCCCCGACGCGATCACGCTGTTCGAGGAGCACGGCGCGGACCTCGTGCTGCTCGACCTCATGCTCCCCGGCCTGCCGGGCACCGAGGTGTGCCGCCGGCTGCGCCTGACGAGCGACGTGCCCGTCATCATGCTCACCGCGAAGGACGACGAGATCGACAAGGTCGTCGGCCTCGAGCTCGGCGCGGACGACTACGTGACGAAGCCGTACTCGTCGCGCGAGCTGCTCGCGCGCATGCGGGCCGTGCTGCGCCGACGCGAGGCCGCGGTGACGACGGGGGCCACGGCCGCGGTCGCCGCACCCGTGCTCGACGAGGACGACGACCTGCTCGTCAGCGGCCCGGTCGAGATGGACGTCGACCGGCACACGGTGAAGGTGCGCGGCGAGCTCGTCGCGTTCCCGCTCAAGGAGTTCGACCTGCTGGAGATGCTGCTGCGCAACGCGGGCCGCGTCCTGACCCGCGGGCAGCTCATCGAC
This sequence comes from Cellulomonas biazotea, assembly GCF_004306155.1. Lineage (GTDB taxonomy): Bacteria > Actinomycetota > Actinomycetes > Actinomycetales > Cellulomonadaceae > Cellulomonas > Cellulomonas biazotea. The sequence continues at coordinate 4,396 of NZ_BIMR01000195.1, read as the reverse complement.
CGGATCTGGGGCTCGGACTACGTGGGGGACACCAAGACCCTCGACGTCCACGTCAAGCGGGTCCGCGCGAAGATCGAGGCCGACCCGGCGAACCCGGTCCTGCTGCTAACCGTGCGCGGGCTCGGCTACAAGCTCACGGACGACGACGAGGCCTGACCCGGCCTGCACCCGCGGCACCGTCGCCGCTCCGCTCCTCGCCCGCACGCGCCCGGTTCGTCCGGTGCTCGCGTGCGGGCGTCGTCGTGCGGTGACGCCCCGCGGACTTCGTCGGCCACCGTTCACCCCCGGTTCACCCACCGCCGTCCGGCCCGTCACGTGGGCTTCCTACCGTCGGCCTCGCCGCGCACACCCCGGTGCGCGCACCGAACGACAGGACGACACTGTGAAGCTCTCCCTCCACCGCCGTGCCGGGGCGGTCGCCCTCACCGGCGCCCTCGCCCTCACGCTCGCGGCGTGCGGATCGGACGACCCGACGGGCACCGGCGACGCGACCTCTGGGTCGGACGAGAGTGTCAGCACCCTCAGCGGCGAGCTCAACGGCGCAGGCGCCTCCTCGCAGGAGAAGGCGATGGACGCGTGGCGTGCCGGCTTCCAGAGCGGCAACCCCGACGTCACCGTGAACTACGACCCGGTCGGCTCGGGCGGCGGTCGCACGCAGTTCCTCGACGGCGCCGTGCAGTTCGCCGGCACCGACTCGGCGCTCTCCGAGGAGGAGCTCGCGACCGCCAAGGAGACCTGCTCCGCCGAGGCGATCGACGTCCCCGTCTACGTCAGCCCCATCGCGGTCGTCTTCAACCTCGAGGGCGTCACGGAGCTCAACCTCTCCGCGACGACCATCGCGGGCATCTTCGAGGGCACCATCACGAGCTGGGACGCGCCGGAGATCGTGGCGGAGAACCCCGACGTGACCCTCCCGGCCGTGGCGATCACGCCCGTGCACCGCTCCGACGAGTCGGGCACGACGAAGAACTTCACCGACTGGCTCGGCAAGGCGTCGGGCGGCGCGTGGGCCCACGAGGCCGACGGCATCTGGCCCGTCGAGGGCGGCGAGTCGGCGCAGGGCACCTCGGGCGTCATCCAGACGGTCCAGGGCGGCAACGGCACCGTGACCTACGCGGACGAGTCGGCCGCCGGGTCGCTCGGCAAGGCGAGCATCCAGGTCGGCGAGGAGTGGGTGGCCCCGTCCGCCGACGCCGTCGCCGTCGCGCTCGACGCGTCGCCGCGTGCCGAGGGCCGCTCGGAGCACGACATCGTCATCGACATCGACCGTGAGACGACCGAGTCGGGCGCCTACCCGCTCTTCCTCGTCTCGTACGCGGTCGCGTGCCTCCAGTACGAGGACGCCGCCACGGCCGACCTGGTCAAGGGCTTCCTCGGCTACATCGTGAGCGAGGACGGCCAGGCCGCCGCCGCGGACGCCGCGGGCTCGGCCCCGCTGTCCTCGGCTCTCGCCGCCGACGCGCAGGCCGCCATCGAGGCGATCGCCGCCGCGTGACGGCAACGCCGGTGACCGGCCCGCACCGGGGGGATGCGGGTCGGTCACCGGCTCGTCGCACGTCCAGGCACCATCGAGCACCCGCAGGAGAACCGTGACCAGCACCACCAGCCCCCCGACCGCGGGCGGGCGACGGACCGAGGGCGACGGACGACCGTCGCCGCGCAGCCCGCTGACGCCCCGGCGCTCGGCCGGCTCGGGCGAGCGCGGTGCGAGCCGGCTGTTCCGCTGGGCCGCGACCGGGTCGGGCGCGCTCATCCTGCTGGTGCTCGCCGCCGTGGCGGTGTTCCTCGTGCTGCGGGCCTGGCCCGCGCTGACGACGCCCGCCGCCGAGCTCACCGAGAAGATCTCCTGGCTGCACGGCGCGGACTCGCTGCTCGAGTTCGTCGGGCCGCTGGTGTTCGGCACGGTGCTCGCCGCGGCGCTCGCGCTCGTCATCGCGACGCCCGTCGCCCTGGGCATCGCGCTGTTCATCTCGCACTACGCGCCGCGCCGCCTCGCCGCGGGCCTCGGCTACCTGGTCGACCTGCTCGCCGCGATCCCGTCGGTCGTCTACGGCCTGTGGGGTGCGCTGGTGCTGGCGCCGGCCGTCCAGCCGGTGTGGGCGTGGCTCAACACGTACCTCGGCTGGATCCCGCTGTTCGGCGGCGACGTGTCGCCGACCGCGCGCGTGCTGCTGACCGTGGGCCTGGTGCTCGCGGTCATGCTGCTGCCGATCATCACCGCCGTCACGCGCGAGGTGTTCCTGCAGACGCCGCGCCTGCACGAGGAGGCCGCGCTCGCCCTCGGGGCGACCCGCTGGGAGATGATCCGCACCGCCGTCCTGCCGTTCGCGCGGTCGGGCATCATCTCCGCCGCGATGCTGGGCCTCGGCCGCGCGCTCGGCGAGACGATGGCGGTCCTCATGATCCTGTCGCCCGGGTTCCTCTACTCGTTCGCCCTGGTCGTCGCCGGCCAGCAGCAGACGATCGCCGCCAACATCGCGGCCCAGTTCCCCGAGGCCAACCCGCTGGGCGTCTCGACGCTCATCGCGACGGGCCTCGCGCTGTTCGTCATCACGCTGCTCGTCAACATGGCCGCCCGCGCGATCGTCGCGCGCCGCAAGGACTTCTCGGGAGCCAACTGATGTCCGCCGCCACCGCCCCCGCCGTCGCCTCGACGGACGACCTGCGCCGGGTGCTGTCGACCGTCGACAAGGGCCGTCGCCGCCGCGACCGGCTCATGACGAGCCTCGTCGTCGGGGCGTTCGTCGTCGCGATGCTGCCGCTCGTGTCGGTCACCTGGACCGTCCTCGCGAACGGCCTGGAGCGGTTCGACCCGTACTTCCTCACGCACTCGATGCGCGGCGTCTTCGGCGGCATGGACGCCGGCGGCATCTACCACGCGATCATCGGGACCGTCGAGATCACGCTGTTCGCGACGCTCATCTCGGTCCCGATCGGCCTCATGACCGCCATCTACCTGGTCGAGTACGGCAGGGGGGCCCTCGCCCGGGCGGTGACGTTCTTCGTCGACGTGATGACCGGCATCCCGTCGATCGTCGCCGGTCTGTTCGCGTACGCGCTGTTCGCCGTGATCCTCGGCCCGGGCATCCGGATGGGTGTCGTCGGCTCTGTCGCACTGTCGGTGCTGATGATCCCCGTCGTCGTGCGGTCCTGCGAGGAGATGCTGCGGCTCGTCCCGAACGAGCTGCGTGAGGCGGCGCTCGCGCTCGGCGTGCCGCGCTGGCTGACGATCGTCAAGGTCGTCCTGCGCACCGCCGTGGCCGGCATCGGCACGGGCGTGATGATCGCCATCGCGCGCGTCATCGGCGAGACGGCGCCGCTGCTCGTCACCGTCGGCGTCATCGACTCGATCAACTTCAACCTGTTCGAGGGCCGCATGATGACGCTGCCCGTCTACGTGTACCGCCAGTACCAGCAGGGCCTCGTGCCGTGCTCGCCGGACGCCGTGGACTGCATCGCGACCATCAACTACGACCGGGCCTGGGCTGCCGCGCTGACGCTGATCCTCATCGTCATGCTGCTCAACCTCGTCGCGCGGCTCATCACCCGCTTCTTCGCCCCCAAGAACCTCGGCTAAGGACCCTCCTATGTCTCAGCGCATCGACGTCAAGGACCTCAACATCTACTACGGCGACTTCCGCGCCGTCGCCGACATCGAGATGGCCATCGAGCCGCGCTCGGTGACGGCGTTCATCGGCCCGTCGGGCTGCGGGAAGTCGACGTACCTGCGGACGCTCAACCGCATGCACGAGGTCATCCCCGGCGCGCGCGTCGAGGGCACCGTCGCGATGGACGGCATCGACCTGTACGGCGGCGACATCGACCCCGTGGCCGTGCGCCGCCAGGTCGGCATGGTGTTCCAGCGCCCGAACCCGTTCCCGACGATGTCGATCGCGGAGAACGTGCTCGCGGGCGTCCGGCTCAACAACCGCCGCATCTCCAAGGGCGACGCGCAGGACCTCGTCGAGGCCTCGCTGCGCGGCGCGAACCTGTGGAACGAGGTCAAGGACCGCCTCGACCGTCCCGGCTCGGGCCTGTCGGGCGGTCAGCAGCAGCGCCTGTGCATCGCCCGCGCGATCGCCGTGAAGCCGCAGGTGCTTCTCATGGACGAGCCCTGCTCGGCCCTGGACCCGATCTCGACGCTCGCGATCGAGGACCTGATCGCGGAGCTCAAGGCGAGCTACACGATCGTCATCGTCACGCACAACATGCAGCAGGCCGCGCGCGTGTCCGACCGGACGGCGTTCTTCAACCTGGCCGCGACGGGCCAGCCGGGCCGGCTGGTCGAGATCGACGACACGTCGACGATCTTCTCCTCGCCGCGCGAGCAGTCCACCGAGGACTACATCTCGGGCCGCTTCGGCTGACGGCCGGCCGCGGGGCGCCCCTCGGCGCC
>NZ_BIMR01000194.1 GCF_004306155.1 Cellulomonas biazotea | reverse complement strand
CGGGGTCTCCGCGAAGGCCCGTGAGGTCCGCAACGTGGACCGCGTGGTGATCCGCGACGGCGACGCGATCTCGGCGATGCTCGCGCGCCTCGGCGCCCACGAGACGATGCTCGTGTGGGAGGAGCGCCGCGTGCGGCGCGAGGTCCGCGGCACCGCGAACCGCCTGGCGAACTTCGACGACGCGAACCTGCGCCGGTCGGCGCGGGCGGCGGTCGCGGCGGGTGCACGCGTCGAGCGGGCGTTCGAGATCCTCGCCGACGACCTGCCGGAGCACCTGCGCGAGGCCGGCGAGCTGCGCCTGGCGCACAAGGAGGCGTCGCTCGAGGAGCTCGGCAAGCTGGCCGAGCCGGCCCTCACGAAGGACGCGGTCGCGGGCAGGATCCGCCGCCTCCTGGCGACGGCCGACAAGCGCGCCGCGGAGCTGGGGATCCCCGACACCGAGGCCGGCCTGAGCCCCGACCTGCTCGACCTCTGAGACCGCGCCGCAGGCACCTGGGCGGGTGTCCACCCTGGGACCTCCGGCCCGCGTGACCCCAGTCACGGGTATAGGGTGGACGTCATCCGATCGTCACACGACCGTCATGTGCTGCGCACATGGAGGTCAGGACGGTCGGGACGCACATCGGCGTGCGTGACCCCACCACCCATTTTGTGTGCGCCGACCCTCGTCGGCGCTGCCGAGGAGGGCAAGTGACCATCAAGGTCGGCATCAACGGCTTCGGTCGTATCGGTCGCAACTTCTACCGGGCCATCATCGCGTCGGGCGCGGACATCGAGATCGTCGGTGTCAACGACCTCACGGACAACGCGACGCTCGCCCACCTGCTCAAGTACGACACGGTCCTGGGCCGCTTCCCGCTGAGCGTGGAGTTCGACGACGAGAACATCATCGTCGACGGCAAGAAGATCCGTGCCCTCGAGGAGCGCGACCCGGCCAACCTCCCCTGGGCCGAGCTCGGCGCGGACATCGTCATCGAGTCCACGGGCTTCTTCACGGACGCGACCAAGGCCAAGGCGCACATCACCGCCGGCGCCAAGAAGGTCATCATCTCCGCCCCGGCGAAGAACGAGGACGGCACGTTCGTCGTCGGCGTGAACCACACCGACTACGACGCGGCGACGCAGCACATCATCTCCAACGCGTCCTGCACCACGAACTGCCTCGCCCCCGTCGCGAAGGCGCTCAACGACGCCATCGGCATCGAGCGTGGCCTCATGACCACGATCCACGCCTACACGGGCGACCAGAACCTGCAGGACGGCCCCCACCGCGACCTGCGTCGCGCCCGTGCCGCCGCGCAGAACATCGTCCCGACGTCGACCGGTGCGGCCAAGGCCGTCGCCCTCGTGCTCCCCGAGCTCAAGGGCAAGCTCGACGGCTTCGCGCTCCGCGTGCCGACGATCACCGGCTCCGCCACGGACCTGACCTTCACCGCCTCGCGCGAGGTCACGGTCGACGAGGTCAACGCCGCGGTCAAGGCCGCCGCCGAGGGCCCGCTCAAGGGTGTCCTGGAGTACGTCGAGGACGAGATCGTCTCGAGCGACATCGTCACGAACCCGCACCAGAGCATCTTCGACTCGAAGCTCACCAAGGTGATCGGCGACCAGGTCAAGATCATCGCCTGGTACGACAACGAGTGGGGCTACTCCAACTCGCTCGTCGCCCTCACGGAGTACGTGGGCGAGCGTCTCTGACGTTCCCCGCTCAGCACACGTCATGCGTCCGCGTGCGCCCCGGCCACCGGCCCCGGCGCACGCGGACGTTGTCGTGTCAGCACCTCTCGGCCCCCCGACCGACGTGAGCCGGCCGGTTCTGCAAGGTAGGAGACCATGAAGACCATCGAGGACCTCGGCGACCTGCGCGGCAAGCGCGTGCTCGTCCGCTCCGACTTCAACGTGCCGCTCGACGGCACGACGATCACCGACGACGGCCGCGTGCGCGCGGCCCTCCCGACGCTGCAGGCGCTGCTCGGCGCCGGTGCGCGCGTCGTCGTGACCGCCCACCTCGGCCGCCCGAAGGGTGCCCCCGAGGACAAGTACTCGCTCGCCCCCGTCGCCGCCCGCCTCGGCGAGCTGCTGGGCCAGCCGGTCGCCCTCGCGAAGGACACCGTCGGCGAGTCGGCGCGGGAGACCGTCGCCGCGCTCGAGGACGGCCAGGTCGCGCTGCTCGAGAACATCCGCTTCGACGCCCGCGAGACGTCCAAGGACGACGCCGAGCGCGCCTCGCTCGCGGCCGACCTCGCAGCGCTGGCGGACGTGTTCGTGTCCGACGGCTTCGGTGTCGTGCACCGCAAGCAGGCGTCGGTCTACGACGTCGCCCTCACGCTGCCGCACGCCGTCGGCAAGCTCGTCCTCAACGAGGTCGAGTCGCTGAAGAAGGCCACCGAGAACCCGGAGCGCCCGTACGTCGTCGTGCTCGGCGGCTCGAAGGTCTCCGACAAGCTCGGTGTCATCTCGAACCTGCTCACGAAGGCGGACCGCCTCGTCATCGGTGGCGGCATGCTGTTCACGTTCCTCGCCGCCAAGGGCTACTCCGTCGGCAACTCGCTGCTCGAGGCCGACCAGATCGACACCGTCAAGGGCTACCTCGCGCAGGCCGAGCAGGCCGGCGTCGAGATCGTCCTGCCCGTCGACATCCGCGTCGCCGACGAGTTCAAGGCGGACTCGCCGTCGTCGGTCGTCGCCGCGGACGCGATCCCGGACGGCAAGATCGGCCTCGACATCGGCCCCGAGTCGGAGGCGCTGTTCGCGTCGAAGATCGTCGACGCCAAGACGGTCGTCTGGAACGGCCCGGCCGGTGTGTTCGAGTTCGAGGCGTTCGCGGGCGGCACGCGTGCCGTCGCGCAGGCCCTCGTCGACGCCGGTGCCGACGGCGCCTTCACCATCGTCGGCGGTGGCGACTCCGCCGCCGCCGTGCGCACGCTCGGCTTCGACGAGGCGGGCTTCGGCCACATCTCGACGGGCGGCGGCGCCAGCCTGGAGTTCCTCGAGGGCAAGACCCTCCCCGGCATCGCTGTCCTGGAGGACTGATGACGCAGCGCACCCCGCTCATGGCGGGCAACTGGAAGATGAACCTGGACCACCACCAGGCCACGCACACCCTGCAGAAGCTCGCGTGGACGCTCAAGGACGCCAAGCACGACTACAGCGCGGTCGAGGTTGCGGTCTTCCCGCCCTTCACCGACCTGCGCAGCGTGCAGACGCTCGTCGACGCGGACAAGCTGCAGATCACCTACGGCGCGCAGGACCTGTCGGCGCACGAGTCGGGCGCGTACACCGGTGAGATCTCGCCGGCGTTCCTCGCCAAGCTCGGCGTGACGTACGCGCTGGTCGGCCACTCGGAGCGGCGCGAGTACCACGCCGAGTCCGACGCGCTGATCAACAAGAAGGTCCACTCCGCGCTCAAGGCGGGCCTCGTCCCGATCCTGTGCGTCGGTGAGGACCTCGACACGCGCCGCGCCGCGGCGCACGTGCAGCACACCCTGCTGCAGCTCGAGGCCGCCCTGGCCGACGTGACGGCCGAGCAGGTCCGCACGCTCGTCATCGCCTACGAGCCCGTCTGGGCGATCGGCACCGGCGAGACGGCGACGCCCGAGGACGCCCAGGAGATGTCCGAGGCGATCCGTGTCCGCGTCGGCGAGCTGTACGACGCCGAGACGGCCGCGGCCGTGCGCGTGCTGTACGGCGGCTCGGTGAAGTCGTCGAACGTCGCGTCGATCATGGCGAAGCCCGACGTCGACGGCGCCCTCGTCGGCGGCGCGAGCCTCGACCCCGAGGAGTTCGCCAAGATCGCGCGGTTCCAGGCGCACGAGGTCGGGCTCTGACCTGACCGACACCCGCGGGTCCCGTCCGGCACCTTCGCCGGACGGGACCCGCGGAGCGTGGGCGGTGGTGGCTTTTCGCGCCGATCGTCGCCTACCCTGTACCGCGGTCCACCGCAGCGTCGCCGCCGTCCGGCCGGTCGACGCACCCGTCCAGTGAGGAACGACACTCGCCGTGAACGCCCTGCGCATCACCCTCCAGGTGCTGCTGGTCCTGTCCAGCCTGCTGCTCATCCCGCTGGTGCTCCTGCACAAGGGCAAGGGCGGTGGCCTCTCGGACATGTTCGGCGGCGGCATCTCCAGCAGCGCCGGCAGCTCGGGCGTCGCGGAGCGCAACCTGAACCGGATCACCATCGGGGTGGCGCTGTTCTGGACCGTGGTGATCGTCCTGCTCGGACTCATCGAGCGCGTGAGCTGAGGGGGTAGGCGATGGCGAGCGGGAGCGCGATCAGGGGGTCGCGAGTCGGAGCCGGCCCGATGGGCGAGGCGGAGCGCGGCGACGCGGCTCCCCGCATCTGGATCTCCTACTGGTGCGCGAACGGCCACGAGACGCGGCCGAGCTTCGCGGAGGAGGCGGCCGAGGAGGCGCCCGTGACGTGGGACTGCCCGCGCTGCGGGTTCCCCGCGGGGCAGGACCAGGAGAACCCGCCGTCGCCCTCCAAGAACGAGCCGTACAAGACGCACCTGGCCTACGTGAAGGAGCGTCGCTCGGACGAGGACGGCGCGGCCATCCTCGACGAGGCACTCGCCGCGCTGCGGGCCCGCCGAGGCGGCGGACCCCGCGCCTGACACGAGCTGACGAAGGGCCCCTGCCGACGACGGCAGGGGCCCTTCGTGCGTCCCGGTCCTCGCCCCGCCGGCCGTCGTGGGACGGCGGGCGGGGGAGCGGGTCAGGCGTCCGCGCGGCGCAGCAGCGCGAACCCGTCGTAGCCCTTGGAGCCGACGGTCTGCAGCACGGTCGCGTCCCAGCGGGCGTCCTGCGCGACGCTCTCGACGAAGCGACGCACGCCCTGCACGCGCTCGTCGGGGTGATGAGCGTCGACGACGGCGCCACCGCGCACCACGTTGTCGACGACGACGAGCGCCCCCGGGCGGACGAGCCCGGCGACCGCGTCGACGTAGGCGGCGAGCGACTGCTTGTCCGCGTCGACGAACACGAGGTCGAACGGCTCGACGCCGTCGGCCGCGAGCTGCGCGAGCGTCTGCGTCGCCGGACCGACGAGGACGTCGACCTGACCGTCGACCCCCGCCCGGACGAACGTCTCCGTGGCGACCCGCGCGTGCTCGGGGGAGATCTCGAGCGTGACGACCCGGCCGTCGGCAGGCAGTGCCCGGACGAGCCACAGCGTGCTGTACCCGCCGAGCGTCCCGAGCTCGAGCACGCGGCGCGCACCGACCCCCTGAGCGAGCAGGTGCAGGAGCTTGCCCTGCAGCGCGGAGACCGCGATGTCCGGGAGCCCGGCGTCCTGCGCGCTGCGGGCGGCGTCGAGCAGCCCGACGTCCTGCGGTGCGAGCCGCTCGAACCACGCGTCCACCGAGGCCCACCCGACGACCGGGTCGACGCCCTCGCCGCTCGCAGGCGCGGTCGCCGGTGCGCCGGGTGCGGCGTCCTGCGTCGCGGCGGCGTCGACGAGCCAGAGCGTGCGCTCCGTCCCGAGAGCCCCAGCGGCGGGCGTCTGCTCGACGGGGTCACCGGCGAGCGCGGACGCGACTGCCCGGGCCTTCTCGGCGCCGGCGGCGACCACCCAGACCTCCCGCGACGCGCGGATGGCGTCGAACGTCAGCGAGACGCGCTGCGGTGGCGGCTTGGGGGAGTCCTCGACGCCGACGGCCGCGACACCCGTGACGGACACGGTGTCGTGGCCGGGGAACAGCGACGCGACGTGCCCGTCCGGACCCATGCCGAAGAGCGTGACGTCGAACCGGGGGGCGAGCAGTCCGGGCGGCGCGAACTCGGCGAGGCTGCGCGCGTACGCGGCGGCCGCCGCGTCCGGCGTCGGGACGTCGGCCGACAGCGCCGGCACGGGGTGCACGTTGTCCGCGGGCAGGGCGTCCAGCGCGTCGAGCAGCGCCTCCCGGGCCTGCGTCTCGTTGCGGTCCGCGTGCCCCTCGGGCACGAACCGCTCGTCGCCCCACCACAGGTGCACGCCCGACCAGTCGACCGCGTCCCGCAGCGGGCTGCGCCCGATCGCGGCGAGCGACGCGATTCCTACCGTCCCGCCGGTGAGCACCACGTGCAGCGGGTTGCGGTGCGACTGCAGGTCGAGCAGGCGGGTCAGGAGCCGCGCCGCCACGGCCTCCGCGAGGACGGTCGCGTCCGGGTGGACGACGACGTCGCGCCGCGTCACGCGTCGATCCTCGCGAGACCCTTCTGCAGGACCTCCCCGTAGACCTCGTCGGCGTCCAGCCGGCGCAGCTCCTCGGCGAGGCACTCGCGCAGCTGACGGATCGGCAGGGCGATGCGGTGCTCCGGCTGGTCCGGCTGCCGCAGCGCGGCCGTCTTGCCGTCGGGACGGTCGAGGACGATGTCGCCCGACGCGCGCTCGAGACGGACCTGCGTGATCGCCGGGGCGTCCTTGAGGCGCTCGATCTCCACCGGGCAGCGCAGCGACTCGGCGAGCCACGCCGCCATGAGGTCCACCGACGGGTGCGTGCTCTCGCCGATGACGGCCGCCCGCCGCACCGGCTCGAACGGCGGCTGGTCGAGCGTCGCCGCGATGAGCCCACGCCACAGCGTCGCGCGCGTCCACGCGAGGTCCGTGTCGCCGTCGGTGTACACGGCGGCGAGCTTGCGCAGCTCGGCCGTCGGCTTGCTGCACTGCGACGAGTCCGTGATGCGCCGCTGCGCCATGCGGCCCAGCGGGTGCTCCGACGGGTTCTCGGGGATCTCGTACGGCCACCACGTGACGATCGGCGCGTCGGGCAGCAGCAGCGGCATGACGAGGGTGTCGAGGTGCCGGTCGATCGCGCCCGACGGGCGCAGCACGATGACCTCGCTCGCACCCGCGTCGCCGCCGAGGCGGATCTGCGCGTCGAGCGACGACGTCCGGTCCTTCACGTCGTTGGCCAGCACGATGATCCGGCAGGGGTGCTCACGGCTCGCGTCGTTCGCGGCGTCGATCGCGTCCTCGGGGTCGTGCGAGCCCACGTCGACGACGAGCGTCAGGACGCGACCCAGCGCGACCGCACCGCCCTCGTCGCGCTCCTTGAGCAGGCGCTTGTTGATGTCGCGCGTCGTGGTGTCCGGCAGGTTGATGATCACGGTCGCCTCCACGCGCGTCCGTCACGCGCCATCATCTTGTCGGCCGACGCCGGCCCCCACGTGCCCGAGCGGTACTCGTCGGGCTTGCCGCCCTTGGTCGCCCAGTAGTCGATGATCGGGTCGAGGATCTTCCAGGAGAGCTCGACCTCCTCGTGCTGCGGGAACAGCGGCGGGTCGCCGAGGAGCACGTCGAGGATGAGCCGCTCGTAGGCCTCGGGGGAGGACTCGGTGAAGGCGTGCCCGTACCCGAAGTCCATCGTGACGTCGCGGACCTCCATCGCCGTGCCGGGCACCTTCGCGCCGAACCGCAGCGTGACGCCCTCGTCGGGCTGCACCCGGATGACCAGCGCGTTGTTGCCGAGCTCGGACGTCGCCGTCGACTCGAACGGCAGGTGCGGCGCCCGCTTGAAGACGACCGCGATCTCGGTGACACGACGGCCGAGACGCTTGCCCGTGCGCAGGTAGAACGGCACCCCGGCCCAACGGCGCGTGTCGATGTCGACGCGGATCGCGGCGAACGTCTCCGTCGTGGAGTTCGGGTCGAAGCCCTCCTCCTCGAGGTAGCCGACGACCTTCTCGCCGCCCTGCCAGCCGGAGGAGTACTGACCGCGCGCCGTGTGCTTGCCGAGGTCACGCGGGTGCCGGACGGCCGACAGGACCTTGATCTTCTCCTGGCGCAGACCGTCCGCGTCGAACGACACGGGCTCCTCCATCGCGGTGAGCGCGAGGAGCTGCAGCAGGTGGTTCTGGATGACGTCGCGCGCGGCGCCGATGCCGTCGTAGTACCCGGCGCGACCGCCGATGCCGATGTCCTCGGCCATCGTGATCTGCACGTGGTCGACGTAGTTCGCGTTCCAGATCGGCTCGAACAGCTGGTTCGCGAAGCGCAGCGCCAGCAGGTTCTGCACCGTCTCCTTGCCGAGGTAGTGGTCGATCCGGAAGATGTCGTCCGGCCGGAACACGCTCGAGACGATGTCCTGCAGCTCGCGGGCGCTCGCCAGGTCGTGACCGAACGGCTTCTCGATGACCACGCGCCGCCACGTGCCGTCCTTGGGCTGCGAGAGCCCCGAGCGCGCGAGCTGCTTGCAGACCACTGGGAACGAGCTCGGCGGGATCGACAGGTAGAACGCGTGGTTGCCGCCGGTGCCGCGCGAGACGTCGAGCTCCTCGACGGTGTCGCTGAGCCGGTCGAACGACTCGTCGTCGTCGAACGTGCCCTGGACGAACCGGATGCCCTCGGAGAGCTGGCGCCACGTGGCCTCACGGAACGGCGTGCGGGCGTGCTCCTTGACGGAGTCGTGCACGATCTGCGCGAAGTCCTGCGTCGCCCAGTCGCGGCGGGCGAACCCGGTGAGCGCGAAGCCGGGGGGCAGCAGGCCGCGGTTCGTGAGGTCGTACACGGCCGGCATGAGCTTCTTGCGTGCCAGGTCGCCCGTGACGCCGAAGATCACCAGACCGCTGGGACCGGCGATGCGGGGGAGGCGGCGGTCGCGGGGGTCGCGCAGCGGGTTGTGGCCCTCGGCGACCTTGACGCTCACCTGGCGCCGCCGGACGCGAACTGCGACGACGCGTCGGACAGACCCGTGCCGACGGTCGAGAGCAGCTGCTCCCAGCTCGTCGTGAACTTCTCCACGCCTTCCTCCTCCAGCTGGGCGGTGACCTCGTCGAGGTCGACGCCGACCGCCGCGAGGCGCTCGACGACCCGCGCCGCGTCGTCCTGGGTGCCCGTGACGCGGTCGGTCGCGTCGCCCCCGTGGTCGGCGACCGCGCGCAGCGTCGCCTCGGGCATGGTGTTGACGACGCCCGCGACGACGAGCTCGTCGACGTACAGCGTGTCGGGGTACGCCTTGTCCTTGACGCCCGTCGACGCCCACAGGGGTCGCTGGGGGTGCGCCCCGGCAGCCGCCAGCGCCGCCCACCGCTCGCCCGCGACGACGTCCTGGTAGACGCCGTACGCGAGCCGGGCGTTCGCGATCGCGGCCTTCCCGCGCAGGTCGGCGGCCTCGGGGGTGCCGAGCGCGTCGAGCCGCGGGTCGATCGCCGTGTCCACGCGGGACACGAAGAACGACGCGACGGACGCGACCGGTGCGAGGTCGTGCCCGTTCGCGGCCGCCTGCTCGAGGCCCGCGAGGAACGCGTCGAGGACCGCCCGGTAGCGGTCGAGGGAGAAGATCAGCGTCACGTTGACGCTGATCCCCTCCGCGAGCACCGCCGTGATGGCCGGCAGCCCCTCGACGGTCGCGGGGATCTTGATGAACACGTTGGGCCGGTCGACGGTCGACCACAGGGCCTTCGCCGACGCGATCGTCCCTGCGGTGTCCCGGGCGAGCCGGGGGTCCACCTCGATCGACACACGCCCGTCGACGCCCTGCGTCCGGTCGTACACCGGGCGCAGGACGTCCGC
>NZ_BIMR01000193.1 GCF_004306155.1 Cellulomonas biazotea | reverse complement strand
CCGCCGGCGCCGCCCGTCCCGCCGGCCGGTGCGTACCCGCCGCCCGGGGGCTACCCGCCGCCCGCAGGCGGCTACCCGGCGCCGTCGCCGACGACGCCGATCGGTGAGGCGCTGTCGTACGGGTGGGGCAAGTTCACGACCAACGGCGGCGTCTTCATCGCGGCGTCGCTCATCTGGGTCGCGATCGCGGCGGTCGCGCTGTTCCTCGTGTCGCTCGTGTTCGGCGGCTTCGCCGGGCTCGCCGACCCCGACGGCGACGGCGTGCCGAGCGGCATGGGCCTCGGCTTCTCGTTCGGCTACCTCATCATCACGACGGCGTTCTGGCTGCTGGCCTACCTCGTGCAGGCCGCGTTCATCCGGGTGTCGCTCAACCTCACGTACGGCCGGCCGGCGCGTCTCGGCGACTTCTTCTCGTTCGAGAACTCGGGCCTGGTCGTCCTCGCGGCGCTGCTGCTCGCGGCGATCAACCTCGTCGTCGGGCTCGTCGCGTGGATCCCGGTCATCGGGTGGCTGGTGTCGGTCGCGGTGAACTTCCTCGTGGTGTTCACGCTGTGGTTCGTCATCGACAAGCAGCTCCAGCCGGTCGACGCGGTGCGCTCGAGCATCCAGCTCATCACCGCGAACCTCTCGACGACCATCCTGTTCTACCTGGTCGGCGGCCTGATCCTCGTCGCGGGCGCCGTGCTGTGCGGCATCGGCCTGCTGGTCGCGCTGCCCGTCGTGCTCGTCGCGACGTCGTACCTGTACCGGCGGCTGCTGGGTGAGCCGATCGCGCCCTGACGCGCACGGCGTCGGCGTCGCGCCGACGTGACCGACGCGCCCGACGACGCCCCGACCGGTCCGCCCGGCCGGGGCGTCGTCACGCGGTGACGAAGTCGATGAGCTCCTCGACGCGGCCGAGCAGGCTCGGCTCGAGGTCGGCGTAGGTGCGGACGCTGCGCAGGATCCGCTGCCACGCCCGGGCGACGTCGGCCTGCTCGTCGGCGGGCCAGCCGAGCTCGCGCAGGACTCCCTTCTTCCACTCGGTGCCGCGCTCGATCGTCGGCCACCGGTCCAGGCCCAGCCGCTGGGGCCGGACCGCCTGCCAGACGTCGACGTATGGGTGGCCCAGGACGAGGACCGTCCCCGCCGGTGCGGTGCGCGTGACCTCGGCCGCGATCCGGCTCTCCTTGGACCCGGGCACGAGGTGGTCGACGAGCACGCCGACCCGGCGGCCCGGGCCGGGCGCGAAGTCGCGCACCGCGTCGGCGAGGTGGTCGACGCCGTCCAGCAGCTCGACGACGACGCCCTCGAGGCGCAGGTCGTCGCCCCACACCTTCTCGACGAGCTCGGCGTCGTGCTTGCCCTCGACCCAGATCCGGCTGCCGCGCGCCACGCGTGCCTGCGCGCCGTGCACCGCGCGCGAGCCCGACGCGGTGCGCGTGGGCGGCGCCGGTGCGGTCGCGCGCACGGGCGCCACGAGCTCGACGGGCTCGCCGTCGACCCAGAACCCCGGGCCGAGCGGGAACGTGCGGGTCCGGCCGCGGCGGTCCTCGAGCACGACGACGTGCATGCCGCCCGACTTCTCCACGCGGACGACCGCGCCGACCCAGCCGCTGGTCACCTCCTCGACGACCAGCCCGGCGTCGGCGGCCTGCGGCCGTGACGTGCGGGGCGGGCGGTGGTGGGTGGAGCCGGAGCCCCCGAGCACGTCCGAGCCGTAGCGGTCCTGGGTCACCGGGGCACTCTAGGGCGAGGCCGTGCACGACTGCGGGCACGTCGGCCGCGCGGCGTAGGATTGGCACTCGGGCGTGGCGAGTGCTACCCGCGGACCAGGCGGGCGGACCGCTGCGCCGACTGCCGGGAGCGCCGGTGGACCAGGCGGGTGCGACGAGGTCGGAGGAGGCGAGCGTGAGCGAGGACCGTCGGCTGGACGTGCTGCGGGCGATCGTCGAGGACTACGTCGCGACGCGTGAGCCCGTCGGCTCGCGCGCGCTGGTCGAGCGGCACTCCCTGGGCGTGTCGCCCGCGACGATCCGCAACGACATGGCGGCCCTCGAGGAGGGCGGGTACATCGCCCAGCCGCACACGTCGGCGGGCCGCGTGCCGACCGACAAGGGCTACCGGCTCTTCGTCGACCGCCTGACGACGATCAAGCCCATGTCGGCGCCGGAGCGCCGCGCGATCGGGTCGTTCCTCGACCACGCGGTCGACCTGGACGACGTCGTGGACCGTGCGGTGCGGCTCATCGCGCAGCTCACCGGGCAGGTCGCGGTCGTGCAGTACCCGTCGCTGCGCCGCTCCGCGCTGCGGCACGTCGAGCTCGTCGCCGTCGGCGCGCGCCACCTGCTGGTCGTCCTCATCACCGACACGGGCCGCGTCGAGCAGCGCACCCTGGAGCAGGACCACGACCTCGACGAGGCGGTCCTCGCGCAGCTGCGTGCCCGGCTCAACGTCGCGGCGACCGGCCGCCGGCTCTCCGAGCTCCCGGAGGCGCTCGGCGAGCTGCACGCCGCGTTCGCACCCGAGGACGCGGCGCTCGTGCGTGCCGTCGTGGCGGTCGTCGAGGAGACGCTCGCCCAGGAGAGCGAGGAGCGCGTCGTCCTCGCGGGCACCGCGAACCTCGCGCGCGCGGGCGGGACCGACTTCTCGCACACGATCGGCCCCGTGCTGGAGGCGCTCGAGGAGCAGGTCGTCCTGCTCCGGCTGCTGTCCGAGATGGCGGAGGACCAGGCCGCTGTCAGCGTGCGCATCGGCCGGGAGACGCAGCACGAAGGGCTCCTCGAGACGAGCTTCGTCACGACGGGCTACGGCGACGAGAGCGGCACGTCGCTCGCACGGGTCGGCTCGATCGGCCCGCTCCGCATGGACTACCCCGGGACGATGACGGCCGTGCGGGCCGTCGCCCGGTACCTGACCCGCATCCTCGCCGGGTGAGCCGCCCCGCGGCGTCCCCGGCCCGTCCCACCGCCTGCCCGAGCACCGGAAGCGAGCGCACCCTCACGTGACCGACTACTACGAGATCCTCGGCGTCCCGCGCGACGCCACGCCCGAGCAGATCAAGAAGGCGTACCGCAAGCTCGCCCGCGAGCACCACCCGGACGTGGCCGGCGCCGACGCGGCGTCGGAGGACCGCTTCAAGGACGTCTCGCGCGCCTACGACGTGCTGTCGAACCCCGAGAAGCGCCGCGCCTACGACCTCGGGGCCGACCCCGCGTCGCCCGGCGGCGGCATGGGTGGCGGCTTCGGCTTCCAGGACATCTTCGAGACGTTCTTCGGCGCCGCGGCCGGTGCGGGGGCGCAGCGTGGGCCCATCCCGCGCGCCCGCCGGGGCCAGGACGCGCTCGTGCGCCTCGACCTGGACCTCACCGAGGTGACGTTCGGGGTGCACCGCGAGGTCCCGGTGGACACGGCCGTGCTGTGCCCGACGTGCGGCGGCTCGTGCTGCCGTCCGGGCACGTCGCCGCAGACGTGCAGCGTGTGCCAGGGCCGCGGGTCCGTGCAGCGCGTCGCGCGCTCGTTCCTCGGCCAGGTCATGACGACGCAGCCGTGCGCCGCGTGCCACGGGTTCGGCACCGTGATCCCCGAGCCCTGCCCGGAGTGCTCGGGCGAGGGGCGCGTGCGGTCGCGGCGGACCCTCGGCGTCGACGTCCCGGCGGGCGTCGACACCGGCACGCGGATCAAGCTCACCGGCCAGGGCGAGGTCGGCCCTGGGGGCGGGCCGTCCGGCGACGTGTACCTCGAGGTGCGCGAGCGCAAGCACGACACGTTCGTGCGCCGCGGGGACGACCTGCACGCGACGCTGCAGGTCCCGATGACCGCCGCCGCGCTGGGCACGGTGCTCACGCTCGACACCCTCGACGGCGAGCACGAGGTCGACCTGCGGCCCGGCACGCAGCCCGCGCAGGTCGTGACGATCAAGGGCCTGGGCGTCGGCCACCTGCACCAGCCGGGGCGCGGCGACCTGCACGTGCACGTCGAGGTCCAGGTGCCGACCGGGCTCGACGAGGAGCAGGCCGAGCTGATGCGGCGCCTCGCGGCGCTGCGCGGCGAGGAGCGGCCCGAGTCGCGGCTCGCCACGTCGAGCTCGGGGGTGTTCGCCAAGCTCCGTGACAAGCTCGCGGGCCGCTGACGTGAGCGCACCCGTCTTCCTCGCCGAGCCGGGCAGCCTGTCCGGCGTCCGCGCGGGCGACGCGTACCTGCTCGACGGCGCCGAGGGGCGGCACGCGGGCGTCGTGCAGCGGCGCGCGCCCGGCGAGCGGGTCGACGTCGTCGACGGCGCCGGCGTGCGCCTGGTCGGGGTCGTCGAGGACGTCTCGTCGGCCGGGGTGCACCTGCGCGTCGACGACGTCGTGGTCGAGCCGGCCCCCGCGGTCGCGCTCGTGCTGGTGCAGGCGCTCGCCAAGGGCGACCGTGACGAGCTCGCGATCGAGGCCGCCACCGAGGTCGGTGCCGACGGCGTCCTGCCGTGGCAGGCCGACCGGTCGATCGTCGTCTGGCGCGGCGAGCGGGCCGCCAAGAGCCGGGCCCGCTGGCTCGGCACGGTCCGGACGGCCGCCAAGCAGTCGCGCCGCGCGCGCGTCCCCGACGTCGGCACCGCCGTCGACTCCCGGGCGCTCGCCCGACGGGTCGGGGACGTCGTGGCCGCCGGGGGAGCGGCGCTCGTGCTGCACGAGGAGGCGAGCGAGCCGATCGCGGACGTCGTGCTGCCGGTCCCGGCCGACGGCGACGGCACGTGCGAGTGCCTCGTCGTGGTCGGCCCCGAGGGCGGGATCGGCGACGCCGAGCTCGCGCTGCTCGTCGACGCGGGCGCCCGCGCGGTGCGGCTCGGCCCGCACGTGCTGCGCACGTCGACGGCGGGGCCGGTCGCGCTCGCGCTGCTCGCGCAGCGCCTGGGCCGCTGGTCCTGACCGTCGCTCGCCGCTCGGCCGCCGGTCAGGACCCCGCGGGCGTGACCGCTCAGCGCACGTCCACGCCCGCCTCCGCGACCGCCGCACGCCCCGCCTCGAGCCGGGCGACCGGCACCCGGAACGGGGAGCACGACACGTAGTCGAGGCCCGCGTCGTGGAAGAACCGGATCGACTCCGGGTCGCCGCCGTGCTCGCCGCACACGCCGAGCGGGAGGCCCGGGTGGGTCTGCCGACCGAGGGTCACGGCCATCTCGACGAGCCGTCCCACACCGCGCGCGTCGATCGTCTCGAACGGCGACACGGTCAGGACGCCGTTCTCGGTGTACTGCGCGAAGAACGCGCCCTCGACGTCGTCCCGCGAGAAGCCCCACGTGGTCTGCGTGAGGTCGTTGGTGCCGAACGAGAAGAACGCGGCCTCCTCGGCGATCCGGTCGGCGGTGAGCGCGGCCCGGGGGAGCTCGATCATCACGCCGACGGGCAGGTCCAGGTCGACGCCCGCAGCGGCGGCGACGTCGGCCATGATCGCGCGCGCCTCGTCCTTGACGAGCCGCAGCTCCTGCACGGACCCGACGAGCGGCACCATGATCTCGGCGCGCGGGTCGCCGCCCGCGGCGCGGCGCTCGACGACGGCCTCGCAGATCGCCCGGATCTGCAGCGCGAACAGCCCGGGCACGACGAGCCCGAGCCGCACGCCGCGCAGCCCCAGCATCGGGTTGGCCTCGTGCATCCGGCGCACCGCGGCGAGGAGCCGCTCGTCGTCGGCCGCGTCCTCGCCGCGCTCGTGCGCGAGCGCGACCCGCACCGACAGGTCGGTGAGGTCGGGCAGGAACTCGTGCAGCGGCGGGTCGAGGAGGCGGATCGTCGTCGGGAGGCCGTCCATCTCGGTGAGCAGGCCCACGAAGTCGGCGCGCTGCAGCGGCAGGAGCGCCTCCAGGGCGGACGCCCGCTCGTCGTCGGAGTCCGCCAGGACCACGCGCTCGACCAGCACGCGCCGCTCGCCGAGGAACTGGTGCTCGGTGCGGCACAGCCCGACGCCCTGCGCGCCGAGCCGCCGGGCGCGCGCCGCGTCCGCGGCCGTGTCGGCGTTCGCGTGCACGTGCAGGCGGCGCACCGCGTCGGCGTGCCGCAGCAGGCGGTCGACCGACCGGACGAGCTCGCGCGTGTCGTCGTCGGGCGCCTGCGCGAGCGCCGCGTCCAGGCCCTCGTCGAGGTAGCGGCTCACGGGCGACGGCTCGACCGGCACCGACCCGAGGAAGACCTCGCCCGTGCCGCCGTCGATCGCGACGGTGTCGCCCTCGTGCACGACGTGCCCGTCG
>NZ_BIMR01000192.1 GCF_004306155.1 Cellulomonas biazotea | reverse complement strand
GGCGTGGTGGCGCCGGTGGGCGCCGCGACGACGACGGCGGTCGTGGCGGCGACGAGCAGGGCGGCGAGCGCGGCGGTCAGGCGGCGCCACCCGCGGCGCGGTCCGGTCCGCGCGCGCGGTCCCGGTCGCGGGTCGGGGCGGGTCGTCGAGGGCATGGCGGTCACGGAGGGTCTCCGATCGTGCTCGGCGCACGGCGTCGTGCGCGGACGTGCGGCGGCGCCCGGCGGGCGCGCACCGTGGGGCACGCGGGGGGCTGCGTCCGTCCCGCTGCGCGGCGGGCCGGGGGTGGGTCGCGACGTCGAGCTGCGCTGCTCGCCGGGTGGGGCGGTGGACGTCGGGACCGGTTCCGGGTCTCGGAAACGCTTGCTGCAACTTGCAGCACCTCGTTGCGAGCGAACGTACCACCGGGCCCCGCGCCGGGACAGGGGATGATTCCCCGCCCGGCCCTGCCGCGCCGACGCGGCGCTGTGACAGCATGCGGCGATGATCGTGGTGACGACGGACGTGATCCCCGGCTACCGGGTGCAGGCCGTGCTCGGCGAGGTCATGGGCCTGACGGTCCGCTCGACGAACATCGGCGGCAGCCTCACCGCGAGCCTGCGCTCGATCGGCGGCGGGGAGATCCCCGAGTACACGACGATCATGTACGAGAGCCGCCACGAGGTGATGCGCCGCATGGTCGACGAGG
Organism: Cellulomonas biazotea; assembly: GCF_004306155.1. GTDB lineage: Bacteria > Actinomycetota > Actinomycetes > Actinomycetales > Cellulomonadaceae > Cellulomonas > Cellulomonas biazotea. Next base: position 8,210 of record NZ_BIMR01000192.1, on the reverse strand, counting down.
CGCGGCAGCGCGGCGCGAACGCGATCGTCGCGATGCGGTTCGACACCGGGTCGGTCGGCCAGTTCAGCGAGGTCTGCGTCTACGGCACGGCCGTCGTCGCCGAGCCGATCCCGGCCGGCGAGCCCGGCTCGACCGGCCAGTCCGCGCACGTCGTCGCCGGTCAGCAGCCCCCGGGCTGAGACGCCACGATCCCCGACCGGCGTGCGGTCGAGGATCCTGGCGCCTCAGTCCGTGGACGGGACGGGGTGCGTCGGGCGGTGGCGCATCAGCTGACCTTGCGCCGGTACGCGGCCATCGCGACGACGTACGCGATCACGAGGACCCCGACGCACCACGCGAGGGCGACCCAGATGTCGCTGCCGACGGGCTGCCCCGAGAACAGCGCCTGGATCGAGTCCACGATCGACGTCACCGGCTGGTTCTCGGCGAACCAGCGCACCGGTCCCGGCATGGTCTCCGTCGGGACGAACGCGGAGCTGATGAACGGCAGGAAGATCAGCGGGTAGGAGAACCCCGCGGCACCGTCCACCGTCTTCGCGGTGAGGCCCGCGATGACCGCGAGCCACGTGAGCGCCAGCGTGAACAGCGCGAGGATGCCGCCGACCGCGAGCCACGCGCCGACGCCCGCCGAGGTGCGGAACCCCATCGCGAGGCCCACGAGCACGATGATGACGACCGTGATCCCGTTGGCGACCAGCGAGGTCAGGACGTGCGCCCACAGCACCGACGACCGGGCGATCGGCATCGAGTGGAACCGCTCGAAGATGCCGGACTGCATGTCGGTGAACAGACGCACGGCCGTGTAGGCGATGCCCGACGCGATCGCGATGAGCAGGATCCCCGGCAGCAGGTAGTTGACGTAGTTCTCGGTGCCGGCCTGGATCGCGCCGCCGAACACGTAGACGAACAGCAGCAGCAGGGCGATCGGCGTGAGGGCCGTCGTGATGATCGTGTCGGCGCTGCGCGTGATGTGGCGCAGCGACCGGCCCGTCAGGGCGGTGGTGTCGTCGAGGACGTGCGTGGTCATGACTGGTCCTTCCCGGACTCGTGGTGCTCGGACGTGGAGGCGGTGGCCGTGCCGGCCGTGGTGCCGACGAGCGCGAGGAAGATCTCCTCGAGCGTCGGCTGCTTCTCGACGTACTCGACCGTCGCGGGCGGCAGGAGCGCCTTGAGCTCCGCGAGCGTGCCGTTCGCGATGATGCGGCCCTGGTGCAGGATCGCGATCCGGTCGGCCAGCTGCTCGGCCTCGTCGAGGTACTGCGTGGTGAGCAGGACGGTCGTCCCCTGCCGGGCCAGGCCCTGGATGACCTGCCAGACCTCGAGGCGCGCCTCGGGGTCGAGACCCGTCGTCGGCTCGTCGAGGAAGAGGACCGCCGGCTGCCCGACGAGGCTCATCGCGATGTCGAGCCGACGACGCATGCCGCCGGAGTAGGTCGCGACGCGCCGCGAGCCCGCGTCGGTGAGGCTGAAGCGCGCGAGCAGGTCGTCCGCGATCCGCCCGGGGTCGGGCAGGTGCCGCAGCCGCGCCACGAGGACCAGGTTCTCCCGGCCGGACAGGATCTCGTCGACCGCAGCGAACTGGCCGGTGAGGCTGATGGACTCGCGGACCTCGACCGGCGACGTCACGACGTCGTGCCCCTGGACGACGGCCGTGCCGGCGTCGGGCTTGAGCAGCGTGGACAGGATCCGCACCATCGTCGTCTTGCCGGCGCCGTTGGAGCCGAGCAGGGCGAAGATGCTGCCGGGGGCCACGTCGAGGTCGACGCCGCGCAGGACGTGCAGGTCCTGGTACGACTTCTCGACGCCGCGGACGCGGATGGCGGGCTCGCCGCCTCGTGGGGGTGTCGGGTGGGTGCTCATGGGTCGTTCCCTTCTCGTGAGGTCGTGCGTCTCGTGGGGTGGTGCGTCTCGTGGGGTCGCGCGCTCAGCGCGCGCGCTGGACGGTGATGTCGCCGGACCGCGTGCGGGCGCGCACCGCCACGGTCTGCTCGGACCCGCCGGGACCGCGGTCGCCGTCGAGCTGGTTGCGGACGTGCCCGTCGCGCGAGGAGAGGTCGAGCCAGGCGGCGACCCCGGCGCGGACGCCGACGGTGACCTGGCCGTAGCCGCTGTCGACCTGGATCGAGCCGCTCGTGACCTCGTGCAGCCGGAGGCTCCCGTAGGCGGTCTTCGCCGTCACGGACGCGAGGGCGCGGGTGATCTCGAGGTCGCCGTAGGAGAGCTTCGCGTCGAGGTCGCCGCGGGCCTCCTCGACGTGGACGGAGCCGTGAGACGCCTTGAGGACCGCGTCGGAGCCGATCGTCCCGATCCGGATCTGGCCGTGGTCGGCCGTGATCTCGACCGTGCCCTCGGCGGCGACCACGTCGACGCTGCCGTGCGTGGCGCGCACCCACAGGTCGCCGGTGGTGTCGAGGTCGACGGACGAGCTCTTGACACGGGTCGCGCCGAGCCGCCCGACGCCCTGGACGCTGCCGAACGCGACCTCGGCGGTGAGCCGCGAGCCGGCGGGCAGCTCGACCGTGACGTCGACGGAGTCGGACGGCCCGGGCCCGATCCAGCTGAGCCGGGGCTTGGGGCCGGTGACGGTGAGCCGGCGGCCGTCGAAGTCGACCGTGGTCTCCTCGACGGCGCGACGGTCGGACGCCTTGGCGGGGCTGGTGGGCACGACCGTGACGACGGTGTCGGCGCGGTCGCCGGCGACGACGCGGACGGCGCCGACGGGCAGGTGGATCGCGAGGTCGATCGGGGTGGGGGTGCTGAACGTGGGCATGCTGACGCCTCCCGTGGTCGGGGTGTGCTCGTCCCGCCCCGCGGGTCCGCGGGGCCGGTGGTGCCGGTGCTGGTGCCGGTCGGTTCCGGTGCTGGTGCCGGTGCTCTCGTGAGGGCCGGAGGGCTAGCGCGCCCAGCCGGCGAAGCTGTCGCCGCTGCGCAGCGCCCGCTGCGCGGATCGTCGCTGCCGGGGCTGCACGGCGTCCGCGATGGCGCGGACCAGCCAGGCGTTGACGGACAGGCCGTCGGCCGCCGCCGCCTCGTCGACCCTCGCCTTGAGGGCGTCGGGGAGGCGGAGCGTCGTGCGGGAGGTGCTGACGTCGTCGAGGTCGACGGGTGCGGTCGGGGCGGCGGGCGCGTCGTCCGCGTCGCCGTCCGCGGCCTGCTGGGTGACGACGAACTCGACCTCGCGCCCGCGCAGCCGCACGTCGACGGACCCGGGTGCGAGGTCGCGGGTGATCTCGCCGGCCGCGGCCGACAGGGCGTCGAGCAGGACGAGCCGGGTCGCGGCGTCGAGCCTGGCGGCGAGGCGCTCGGCGGCGGCACGCGTGTCGGGCGTGCCGTGCTCTGCGGCCTCGACGAGCTGGCGCTGCAGGTCGGTGACGTACTGTCCGAGTTCCATGGCACCAGCATGACACCACAGTGGTGTCATGGCAAGCACTTGTGGTGTCAGATTGCCGCCACGGTGGTGTCAAACGACGTCGAGAGTGGCGTCACGCCGCCCAGCGGAGTCGCGTCGTCGCAGGTCAGTCGCGCTCGAGCGCGTCCTTCCACCCCTGCGCGTACGCCTCCGCGCTCCCCTGCCGGAACATGTCCTCGTCGCCGGTGCGCACCAGCACGCGCGCCCCCGGGCCGTCGTCGTCGGTGACGACGTGACCCAGCCCGCGGACCACCGCGAGCGGACGGCCCGACGCCTTGCCCTTGACGAGCTCGGCGGCCGCGGCGATCTCGTCGGCGATCGCCGTGACGGTCATCGTCAGGGGTCGCCCGAACGAGTCCACCTGGCCGCGTAGGTCGTCGAGCACGGCCACGCCGGCCGCGCCGATCGCGAGGTCCGCGACGCCCTGGCGCCACGGCCGCCCCGCGGTGTCGCTCACGACGACCCCGACCCGCACCCCGAGGGCCGCCGCGACCGCCGCGCGCAGCGCACGCGCAGACGCGTCCGGGTCCAGGGGCAGCAGCAGCACCGTGCCGTCGGGCGTGTTGCTCGCGTCGACGCCCGCCGCGGCCATGACCAGCCCGAGCCGGTTCTCGACGATCCGCGTCACGCCCGTGGCGTGCTCGCGCGTCGCCACGACGCGCACGGTCTCGTCGGTGATCGCCTGCTCGCGGTCGGCCGCGGCGACGACGCGTCCCTCCGCCTTCGACAGCACCTTGCTCGTGAGGACGAGCACGTCGCCGTCGGCCAGGGCCCGGTCGGGCCGCGCCGCGGCGTCGGACCGCAGCAGGTCGACGAGGAGCGCGGCGAGGTCGTCGCCAGGACGGACCTCGCCCAGCCCGTCCGGCGCCCAGACCCGCAGCTCGGCGTCCACGCTCAGCGCACCAGCTTCGGCAGCACGTCGGCGCCGAAGACCTCGATCCACTCGCGCTGGTTGCGGCCCACGTTGTGCAGGTAGATCCGGTCGAACCCGAGGTCGACGTACTTCTGGATCTCGGCGCGGTGCACGTCGGGGTCCGACGAGATGACCATGCGGCCCTCGAAGTCCTCGGGGCGCACGAGCTTGGCCATCTGCTCGAAGTCGAACGGCGAGCGGATGTCGGCCTTGGGGAACTTCATGCCGCCGTTGGGCCACTCGTGCATCGCGTTCGCGAGAGCCTCCTCGTCGGTCGACGCCCACGACATGTGCAGCTGCAGCACCTTGGGCATGGCCTCGCCGTCACGGCCTGCCTCGCGCGCACCCTCGTGGAACTTGCCGAACAGGCCGCTGATCTTCTCCAGCGGCGCACCGACCGTGATGAGCCCGTCGGCGTGCTTGCCGGCGCGCTTGGCGGTGACGGGACCCGCGGTGGCGACGAGGATCTCCGGCGCGACCTCCGGCATGGTCCACAGGCGCGTCGACTCGAGCTTGTAGAACTGCCCGGCGTGCTTGACGTCGCGGCCCGCGAGGGACGCGGCGAACAGCTTCTTGATGACGTCGATCGCCTCGAACATGCGGTTGATCCGCTCGGGCGCCTCGGGCCAGTACTCCGCGATGATGTGCTCGTTGAGCGCCTCGCCCGAGCCGAGCCCCAGCCAGTGCCGCCCCGGGTACATCGCGGCCAGCGTCGCCGACGCCTGCGCGACCATCGCGGGGTGCCACCGGAACGTCGGCGCCGTCACGCCGGGACCGAAGTCGCCGCGCGTGCGCTCGCCGACCGCCGTCAGGACGTTCCAGACGAAGGACGACTGCCCCTGCGCCGGGACCCACGGCTGGAAGTGGTCCGCCGCCATCACGCCGGAGAAGCCGTGCTCCTCCGCGAGCGCGGACAGGGCCACCGCCTCCGTCGGGTGGAACTGCTCCAGCATCGCCGCGTACCCGACCGTCAGCCCGTTCGCCGTCACACCGCTCACCCGCGTCGCTCTCCCTCGTCCGCACCGTCGGGCACCACCGCCGAGCGGGGTGGGCCTCCGGCGACACTAACCCCGCCGTGTGTCCGGCGTGTTCCCGACCACCCGGTCAGCGTCCCGTGCCGGCCGGTGGCAGGGGCGGCAGCACGGGGGCGTACAGCCACGCGTCGAGCAGGGCACCGAGCGGCTGCCCGGTCACCTCGGCGCCGAGAGCGACGAGCTCGGGCGTGCTCACCGAGCCGTGCGCGTGCCGCTGGGTCCACGCGCGCAGCAGCGCGAAGAACGCGTCGTCGCCCACCGTCAGCCGCACCGCGTGCAGCGTGAGCGCGCCGCGCTTGTAGAGCCGGTCGTCGAACATGAGGTCGGGCCCGGGGTCGCCGACCACGAGGTCCTGCGGGAGCGCCGCGAGGCGGGCGTGCGCGGTCCGGGCCTGCGCGTCGGCGGACCGCCCGCCGGACTCCTGCGACCACAGCCACTCGGCGTAGCAGGCGAAGCCCTCGTGCAGCCAGATGTCGTGCCAGCGCCGCGCGGTCAGGCTGTTGCCGAACCACTGGTGCGCGAGCTCGTGCGCGACGAGCCGCTCGGAGCCGCGCCGCCCGTCGACGTGGTTGGCGCCGAACACCGACAGCCCGCTGGCCTCGAGCGGGATCTCCAGGGCGTCGTCCGTGACGACCACGCCGTACGACGGGAACGGGTACGGCCCGAACCGGTCGACGAACAGCGCCATCATCTGCGCCTGCCGCCCGAAGTCGTGCCGGAACGCGTCCACCAGCCGGGCGGGCACCGACGCGCGCTGCGGCACGGGCCCGGTGGCGGTGACGAGCCGCTCGTAGCGTCCGACCTGCACCGTCGCGAGGTAGGGCGCGGTCGGCTCGGCCTGCTCGTACACCCAGCGCACGCGGCTGGAGCGGGCGGTGCGCGACGTGAGCTCGCCGTTGCACACGACGTCGTAGCCGGCCTCGGTCGTCACCTCGACGCGGAACGCCGCCTTGTCCGCGGGGGTGTCGTGGCACGGGAACCACGACGACGCCCCGTCGGGCTGCCCGGCGACGATGACGCCGTCCGTCAGCTCCTCCCAGCCGACGTCGCCCCACGGGCCGCGCCGCGGCTGCGGGTGCCCCGCGTACCGGACCTCGACGACGACGGACTCCCCCGCCGCGAGCCGCCGCGCGAGCCGCACGACGAGCTGCCCGCCGCGGTGCGCCCACCGCTCGGGGCGGCGCCCGTCGACGAGGACCTGCGAGACGCGCAGCCGGTCGAGGTCGAGGACGACCCGGTCGAGCTCGCGCAGCGCGGTCGCGTGCACGCGGGCGCGGCCGTCGAGCCGGTTGGTCGCGACGCGGTAGTCGAGCTCCAGGTCGTACCGGGCGACGTCGAGCCCGGTGTCGGTGCGGTCGGGGACGTACGGGTCGGGGACGGGCGCGCTCATACGGCGCCTGCGCCGGCGGCCGTGCCGGGTGCCGCTCCGGCGGCCGGGCGGGCGGGCACGGGCGCGACCGGGTTCCCCGTCCACGACGACCCGGCGGGGATCTGCTCGCCGCGCAGCACGAGCGACGCGGGCCCGACGTCCGCCCCGTCGCCCAGGGCCGCGGCGGGCAGCACGACGCCGTGCGGGCCGAGGCTCGCCCCGGCGCCCAGCGTGACGGTGTCCATGCTCATGACCCGATCATGGAACAGGTGGGTCTGCAGCACGCAGCCGCGGTTGACGGTGACGCCGTCGCCGAGCGTGACGAGGTCGGCCTCGGGCAGCCAGTAGGTCTCGCACCACACGCCGCGCCCGATGCGGGCGCCGAGCGAGCGCAGCCACAGGGTGAGCGCGGGCGACCCCGACGCGGCCGGGCCGAGCCACGGCACGGCGACGGTCTCGAGGAAGGTGTCGGCGAGCTCGTTGCGCCAGACGAACGAGCTCCACAGCGGGTGCTCCCCGGCGCGCAGCCGTCCGACGAGCACCCACTTGGCGACCGTCGCGAGCCCGCACGCGACGGCGGCCGCGGCCAGGACGACGACCGGCGACGCGAGCACGGCGACGCCCCACCCGGCGCCGTCGCCCACGGCGAGGAGCGCGAGCAGCACGGCCACGGCGAGCCCGTAGGTGCAGATCACGGGCACGAGCCGGCACGTCTCGACGAGCGCGCGCGCGACCCGCAGCCGCAGCGGCGGCTCGAACGTGCGCTCCTCGTCGACCTCCGCGGCGGCGCGCCGCAGCCGCACGGGAGGCGACCCGAGCCACGACGTGCCCGACTTCGCGTGCTCGGGCGTCGCCGACAGGACCGCGACGAGCCCGCGCTTGGGCACCGCCCGGCCGGGCGCGATCATCCCGGAGTTGCCGAGGAACGCGCGCTTGCCGACCTTCGCGTTCTCGACGCGCACCCAGCCGCGGCCGAGCTCGTACGACCCGATGAGCGTGTCGTCGGCGAGGAACGCACCGTCCCCGACGGACGTCATGGACGGCAGCATGAGGACGGTCGACGCCTCGACGTCCTTGCCGATGCGGGCCCCGAGCGCGCGCAGCCACACGGGTGTCGCGCTGCTCGCGTAGAGCGGGAACAGGAGCGTGCGCGCGTCGTCCATGAGGCGCTGCGTGGCCCACACCTGCCACCCGCGGCGGCTGCGGACGGCGTGGAAGCCCTCGCCGACGCCCGTCGCGAGCAGCCGCACGGCGACGAGCGTGACGAGCGCGAGCAGCGCCAGCGTGGTGAGGGCGGCGAGCGGCACGGCCCGGGCCGCGTCGGCCACCGCCTCGCCCCAGGTCGTCGCGCCCCGCATCCCCAGCCCGACGACGACGAGCCCGCAGGCCGCGGCGAGGACGGGGATCGCGGCCAGCACCCCGGCGGTCGCGCCGTACACGCCGACCCAGGCCCGCCCGCGCGGCGCACGCCGGTGCGGCCAGCCC
>NZ_BIMR01000191.1 GCF_004306155.1 Cellulomonas biazotea | reverse complement strand
GGCCCGCCCCGTGGTGGGGGCGGGCCGTCCGGGGTGCTCGGGTCAGGGCTGGATCGCGGCCGCCGACTCGACGGGCGCGATCGTGCGGGTGCGCAGGAGCTCGCGGTACCAGAGGCCCGAGTCCTTCACGATCCGCTCCTGGGTGTCGTAGTCGACGCGGACGACGCCGAAGCGGCGGTCGTAGCCGTACGCCCACTCGAAGTTGTCGAGCAGCGACCACACGAAGTAGGCGCGCACGTCGGCGCCCTTCTCGATGGCCTCGCCGACGGCGTCGATGTGGTCGTGCAGGTAGCCGACGCGGTCCTCGTCGTGCACGCGGCCGTCCTCGGACACGGTGTCGTAGAACGCGGCGCCGTTCTCGGTGATGGCCAGGGGCTGGCTCGGGTAGCGGTCGCGCAGCTCGAGGAGCAGGTCGACGAGGCCCTGGGGCTCCTGGTTCCAGCCCATGGCCGTGTGCGGGCCGGGCTGGGGCAGCCACTCGACCTCGTCGGCACCGACCCACGAGGAGTGCTCGGAGGCGCGGTGACCGTCGGGGCCGGGCTTGCCGGGGTCGGCGCCGACGCCGGTGCCCTTCTTGACGCGGCCCGTCGAGTAGTAGTTGACGCCGAGGACCGTCAGCGGGATGCGGATGAGCTCGAGGTCGCCCTCCTGCACGAAGGACCAGTCGGTGATGTGCGCGGTGTCCGCGAACACCTCCTTGGGGTACTCGCCGTCGAGGAGCGGGCCGAGGAAGACCTCGTTCGCGATGGTGTCGATGCGGCGCTTCGCCTCCACGGCGTCCGCGGCGTCCGACTCGGCGCGCGTGACGTGCAGGTTGAGCGTGATCGAGACGGGCGTGTCCTCACCGAGGACCTCGCGGATCGCGCGGCCGGCGAGGCCGTGCGCGAGGTTGAGGTGGTGGACGGCCTTGAGCGCCTTGACGTCGTCCGTGACTCCGGGGGCGTGCACGCCCGACGCGTAGCCGAGGAACGCGGAGCACCACGGCTCGTTGAGGGTGGTCCACAGGTGGACGCGGTCGCCGAGGACCTCGGCGAGCTTGGTCGCGTACTCGGCGAACCGGTAGGCGGTCGCACGGTTCGCCCAGCCGCCCTCGTCCTCGAGGGGCTGCGGGAGGTCCCAGTGGTAGAGCGTCGCGACGGGCTTGATGCCGGCGGCGACCAGGCGGTCCACGAGGTCGGAGTAGAAGTCCAGGCCGGCCTGGTTGAACTCGCCCGAGCCGGTGGGCTGGATGCGGGGCCACGCGATGGAGAACCGGTAGGCCTGCAGACCGAGGCCCTTCATGATCTCGACGTCCTCGGCGACGCGGTGGTAGTGGTCGACCGCCACGTCACCGGTGTCGCCGTTGAGGACCTTGCCGGGGGTCCGGGAGAACGTGTCCCAGATCGACGGGCCGCGGCCGTCCTCGTCGTACGCGCCCTCGATCTGGTACGAGGCCGTGGCCGACCCCCAGAGGAAGTCGTCGGAGAACTGGCGGCCGGACGGGCGCGTGGTCGTCATGGAGGTCCTTCGGAGTCGGATGACAGGAGGTGGCCCGAGCCGGGGGACGGCGACGTCCCGGTGCGTCGGCTCGCGGGCCTCTGGAATTGTCGAAACGATACGATACATGCGTGGGACCGCTCCCGCGACCCCGCGTCCATCTTTTCTTGACCGGTACCGCCAGGCGTCCGGAGACCGTCCCCCGGAGCGCCTGGTCAGCGCGGCGGCGTGGGCGACCGGCCTGCTGGGTCCGGTCGCCCACGCGCCCTCACACCGCCAGCTCGACGACCTCCTGGCCGGCGACGGCGTGCGCCGTGCCACCCGGGCCGTCGTCCGACGGCGCGACCTGCACCGACCACGGGGCCGACGTCCCGCGCGCCACGACGCGCACCGTCCGACCCTGCCGGCTGACCTCGAACTCGGCGTCTCCGCCCGCCCCCGGCACCCGCGTCACCGAGCGGTGCCCGTCCGGGACCTCGAACACCCGCAGCGTCAGGCCGTCGAGCCAGTCGTCGTCCGGACGCTCCGCGCGCGCCGCGACCGGCACGACCGCACCCGGCCGGGCGTACAGCGGCAGCGAGTCGAACCCGTGCTGCTCGCGCACCCAGCGCGGGCCCGCCACCCGCTCCCCCGTCAGCAGCGACGTCCACGTGCCCTCCGGCACGTACACGTCGACCTCGCCGTCGGCCGAGAACACCGGCGCGACCAGCAGGTGGTCGCCGAGCATGTACTGCGTGTCGACCGTGCGCGCCCCGCGGTCCGCGGGGAACTCGAGCACCATCGGCCGCATCACCGGGACGCCCTGCTCGTGCGCCTGCGTGCCCGCACCCGCCAGGTACGGCATGAGCCGCAGCTTCAGGCGCGTGAAGTCGCGCGCGACGTCGACCGCCTCGTCGTCGAACGCCCACGGCACCCGGTACGAGTCCGAGCCGTGCAGGCGGCTGTGCGACGACAGCAGGCCGAACGCGAGCCACCGCTTGAACACCGCCGGGTCGGGCGTGCCCTCGAACCCGCCGATGTCGTGGCTCCAGTACCCGAAGCCCGACAGCGCGAGGGACAGGCCGCCGCGCAGCGACTCCGCCATCGACGCGAACGTCGACTCCGAGTCGCCGCCCCAGTGCACCGGGAACTTCTGCCCGCCGACCGTCGCCGACCGCGCGAACAGCACCGCCTCGCCCTCGCCGCGCTCCTCGCGCAGCAGGTCGAACACCGCCTCGTTGTAGAGGTACGTGTAGTAGTTGTGCATCCGCTCCGGGTCGGTGCCGTCGTGCCACACGACGTCCGTCGGGATCCGCTCGCCGAAGTCCGTCTTGAACGCGTCGACGCCCTGGCCCAGCAGCACCCGCAGCTCGTCGGTGTACCAGCGCACCGCGTCCGGGTTCGTGAAGTCGACCAGACCCATGCCGGCCTGCCACAGGTCCGTCTGCCACACCGACCCGTCCGCCCGCCTCACCAGGAACCCGCGGTCGCGGCCCTCCGCGAACAGCCGCGAGCGCTGCGCGATGTACGGGTTGATCCACACGCAGATCCGCAGGCCCTTGGCCTTGAGCCGCGCGAGCATCCCCTCGGGGTCGGGGAACGTCGCCGGGTCCCACGTGAAGTCGCTCCAGTGGAACTCGCGCATCCAGAAGCAGTCGAAGTGGAAGACCGACAGCGGGATGCCGCGCTCGGCCATGCCGTCGACGAAGCTCGTCACGGTCGCCTCGTCGTAGCTCGTCGTGAACGACGTCGACAGCCACAGCCCGTAGGACCAGTCCGGGACCCGCGCGGGGCGGCCCGTCAGCGCCGTGTACTTGCGCAGCACGTCCTTGGGCGTCGGCCCGTAGATCACGTAGTACTGCAGCGACTGCCCCTGCACCGAGAACTGCGTGCGCGACACGATCTCCGTGCCGACCTCGTACGACACCAGGCCCGGGTGGTCGACGAACACGCCGTACCCCGCGTCGGACACGTAGAACGGCACGTTCTTGTACGCCTGCTCGCTCGCGGTGCCGCCGTCGGCGTTCCAGATGTCGACGCTCTGCCCGTTCTTGACGAACGCGCCGAACCGCTCGCCCAGCCCGTACACGTGCTCGCCGACGCCGAGCGTGAGCTGCTCGTGCACGTAGTGGTCGCCGCGCGCGTCCGTCACGACGCCGATGCTGCGCGGCGTCGAGGAGGTCAGGTGACGCCCGTCGCCCTCGAAGTCGACGCTCCACTCCCCCTCGGTGCGCACCTTCGCGGTGAGCGACCCCGCGGAGAACGTCGCGACGCCCTCCTCGCCACCGGGCGACACCTTGACGGCGGCCGGCTCGGTCGCGAGCGCGAAGTGCGGGCCGCGGTCCACGCCGCCCTGGAAGTGCTCGATCCGCACCCCGACGACGTCGTCCATCGGCGACGTGAACGTCACGGTGACGAGCGGCCTGTTGAGGGTGTCGCCGCGCGAGGTGAGCGGCGCGGTCGAGGACCACACCGTGAGGGTGTCGTCGCCGACCTGGACGTCGGCCACGTCGCGCGGGCGCAGGATCGTCGTCCCCGGCTGCGGGAGCCAGTACCCGTCGGTGAACTTCATGGTGTCCTCTCGATCGGTGCGAGGTGCAGCGCCGCGGCACCCTCGGCGGGCAGGTGCAGCTCGCCGGCGACCACGTCGCCCGTGAGCAGGTCGGTCGCGGGCCCGGGCAGGTGCACGACCTGCGGCGAGCGGGACCGGTTGAGCAGGAACAGGACGTCGCCGCGGCGGGCGACCTCGACGTCGTCCGGCACGTCGGCGAGCGGGCCGGTGACCCCGGCGGCCGCGAGGCAGTCGGCGAGGACCGCGGCGAGGACGTCGCGCGGCGGGACCGTCGAGACGTACCAGGCCTGGCCGCCGCCGTCGAGGTCGTCGTGCGTCCGGCGCAGCACCGCGGGGTGGCCCGCGAGGTCGCCGTCGCCGTAGGTCGCGAGGACGTCCGCGCCGTCCGAGCGCAGGTGCTCGGACCACGTGGTCGCGGTGAACGCGCCGTAGCGGTCGGACGTCACCGTGACGCCCGCGTCGTCGAGCGGTCGCCAGTCCTCCCCCGACGCCCCGAGGACGCCGGCCCACGGCACGGGGAAGCGGCCGCGCCGGACGCGGGCGTGCTCGTCGGCGACACCGCTGAACGGACCGACGAGCAGCACCCCGCCGCGGGCCGGGACGCCCGCGACGTTCGCGGCCGACGCGTCGTCGACCGCGTGCAGCGACGGGACGACGACCAGGTCGTACCCGTCAAGGTCGGCGGACGGCGGGACCACGTCGGTCGCGATGCCCGCCCGCCAGAGCGGCTCGTGGTACGCGGCGAGCTGGTCGACGACGCCGAGCCGGCTGCTCGGGCGGGCGGGCAGCAGCTCGCCGGCCCACCAGGCGGGCCAGTCGAAGACGAGCGCGACGCGCGCCTCGACGCGAGTCCCCACGACGGGCCGGAGCCGCTGCAGCAGCGCGCCCTGGGCCCGGACGGCCCGGTGCAGGTCGGTGTCGGGTCCCGCGTGCGGCACCATCGCCGAGTGGAAGCGCTCGGCGCCTCCGGTCGACGCGCGCCACTGGAAGTAGCAGACGCCGTCCGCGCCGTGGGCGACGGCCCGCAGCGAGTCGAGCACCATCGCGCCCGTGCTCTTGGGGACGTTGTGCGGCCGCCAGTTCACGGCGCCGGCCGCCTGCTCCATGAGCAGCCAGGGCTCGCCGCGACGCACCCCGCGGACGAGGTCGTGCGCGAGCGCGGCGCGGGCGGGCGAGCCGGGGTCGGACGGGTCGGTGTAGCAGTCGTCGGCCACGACGTCGACGTCGTCGGCCCACACGTGCTGGTCGACGCCGGGGAAGAAGTTCATGAAGTTCGTCGTCACGGGCGCGTCCGAGCGTGCCCGGACCAGGTCGACCTGGAGGCGGTGCAGGTCGCGGAGCTGGTCGGACGTGAAGCGGCGGAAGTCGAGCTCGGCGGCGGGGTTGTGCAGGTACGGCGCGGCGCGCGGCGGGACGACCTCGTCGAAAGACGAGTAGCGCTGGCTCCAGAAGGCCGTCGCCCACGCCTCGTTGAGCGCGTCGACGGTGCCGTACCGGGTGCGCAGCCAGGTGCGCAGACGCTCGGCGCACAGGTCGCACCAGCAGGACTGGCCGAACTCGTTGCCGATGTGCCACATGACGACGGCGGGGTGGTCGGCGTACCGGTCGACGATCGCCGTGACGACTGCGGCGACGTGGTCGCGGAAGACCTGCGAGCCGGGGCAGAAGTGGTTGCGGGAGCCGACGCTCATGCGCACGCCGTGGGCGTCGACGGACGACGTCTCCGGGTACCGGTGCGCGAGCCACGGCGGCGGCGACGCACAGGGCGTCGCGAGGTCGACCGCGACGCCCGCGCCGTGCAGCAGGTCGAGTACCTCGTCGAGCCAGGCGAAGTCGAACCGGCCCAGCTCGGGCTCGAGCGTGGCCCAGGAGAAGATGCCGACCGAGACGAGGTTGACGCCCGCCGCGCGCATGAGCGCGACGTCCTCGCGCCAGACGTCGGGGGTCCACTGCTCGGGGTTCCAGTCGCCGCCGTAGAGCACGCCGCGGGTGGCGGTCAGCGCGTCGAGCCCGGTCATCGCCGTCCCCTCGTCCGCGGTCGCCCCGTCGCGGGCCGCGTGGTCGTCTCGTGTCGTCGAAGCGCTTCAACAGCCGCGCCGCACGGGACAGTAGCGCCTGCTCGCAGCGCGTGTCCACGCCGTTGATCTGACCAGCAACGGCACGCGCCCGCCCGTCGAGCCGGCGTCGAAGCGTTTAGTCGAGGACGCGTCGTCGAACGGCCGATCGACGGCGCCCGCGCCGCTACACTCCCCGCATGGCCACCATCGCCGACGTCGCGAAGGCGGCGGGCGTCTCCTCCTCGACCGTCAGCTACGTCCTGTCGGGCAAGCGCCCCATCTCCCAGCCCACCCGGCACCGCGTCGAGAAGGCCATCCGCGACCTCGGGTTCAGCCCCCACGCCGGCGCCCGCGCGCTCGCGTCCAGCCGCACCAACGTGCTCGGCCTGGTCGTCCCGCTGCGCGCGCTCGAGGCCAACAGCGCCGTCGTGATGGAGGTCGTCACCGGCGTCCTCACCCGCGCGCGCGACTTCGACCACGACGTCCTCGTGCTCACCCAGGACGACGTCCACGGCGTCCAGCGCCTCGCCGCCGGGTCCATGGTCGACGCGCTCATCCTCATGGACATCGAGACCCAGGACCCGCGGCTCCCCGTGCTCGCCGGCCTGCGCCAGCCGTCGATCCTCGTCGGCGTGCCCAGCGACGCGCACGGCCTGTCGTGCGTCGACCTCGACTTCACCGCCGCCGGCCGGCTCGCCGTCCGCCACCTCGTCGAGCACGGCCACCGCAGCATCGCGCTGCTCGGCGCCCCGACCGCGGCCCTCGCGCGCAGCGCCAACTACGCGGTCCGCATCGTCGAGGGCTTCCGCTCCCAGGCCGGGCAGGCCGGCGTCCGGCACACCGTCGTGCCCACCGAGGCCACCTACCCCGGCGCCGACGCCGCCGTCACGCAGGCGTTCGCCGAGCTCGACGACCTCACCGCCCTCGTCGTCCACAACGAGGCCGCGCTCCCCGGCGTCCTCGCCGCGCTCGCCCGCGACGGCCGCCGCGTCCCCGACGACGTGTCGGTGCTCGCCGTCGCGCCCGCGAGCCTCGCCGAGCACCTCGTCGTCCCGCTGTCCGCGATCGACGTCCCCGCCGAGGAGATCGGCCGCGCAGCCGTCGAGATGGCGATCGAGCGGCTCGACCAGCCGCGCGCCGCCGAGACGCGGCTGCTCGCCCCGACGTTCGTCGAGCGCGGGAGCTGCGCCGCACCCGCCTGACGCGCCGACTCGCACGCTCATCCCGGCACCTCCGCCAGGTGCCCGTCGAGCCGGACGACCGAACCCGCCGTCGTCGTCACCGTCCGCGACCGACCCGCGTGCACCACGTCCAGCGTGCCTCCGCGCGACGCGCGCAGCACCACCTCCCGCAGGACGCCGCCCGCCCACGTGACGTCGACGGTCAGCCCACCGCGTGCCCGCACGCCGCGGACCGCGCCGTCGGGCCACTGCGGCGGGAGCGCCGGGAGCACGCGCAGCCGCCCCGGCGTCGACTGGACCAGCGCCTCCGCGACCGCCGCGACGAGCCCGAGGTTGCCGTCCACCTGGAACGGGGGGTGCGTCGAGAAGAGGTTCGGCAGCAGCCCGCCCTGCCACGGCGCCGCCGCGTCGGACTCGCCGGGACGCATCGCCTCGGCCAGCAGGTCGCCCACTGCGATCCCGTCGCCCAGCCGCGCGCGCAGCGCGGTCTTCCAGGCCAGCGACCAGCCCGTCGACCCCGGCCCGCGCGCGTCGAGCGACCGGGCGGCCGCCGCCGCGAGGTCGGGCGTCGTCGTCACGTCGACCTGGTGCAGCGGGTACAGGCCCACGAGGTGCGACAGGTGCCGGTGGTGCGGGTCGACCGCCGGCAGGTCGTGCGGCCACTCGCGCACCGTCCCGTCCGGGCCGACCTCCGGGCGCGCCAGCCGTGCCAGCGCCGCGCGCAGGCGCCGGACGATCGCGTCGTCGAGCCCCAGCAGCGCGACGGTGTCGAGGCACCGCTCGAACAGGTCGCGGACCAGTGCGAGGTCCATCGTCGCGCCCGTCGTCAGCGAGCCCGGCGCGCCCGACGGCAGGACGAACTGGTTCTCCGGGGACGTCGACGGCGACGTCGTGAGCGACCCGTCCGGGGCCTCCACCAGCCAGTCCAGGCAGAACGCCGCCGCGCCGCGCAGCACCGGCCAGGCCTGCTCCCGGAGGAACACCAGGTCGCCCGAGTAGTCGGCGTGGTCCCACAGGTGCCGGCACAGCCAGACGCCGCCCATCCACCAGTGCGCCCACGACGGGTCGCCGTGGCCCGCGCCGACCGGCAGCGCCCAGCCCCACACGTCGCTGTTGTGGTGCGCGACCCAGCCGTCGCACCCGTACAGCTCGCGCGCGACCGCCCTCCCGTGCCGCGCGACCAGGCCGACGTGCGCGAGCAGCGGCTCGTGGCACTCCCCCAGACCGACGGCCTCCGCACCCCAGTACGCCATCTCGGCGTTGATGTTGAGCGTGTAGTTGCTCGACCACGGCGGCTGCAGGTGCGGGTTCCACACGCCCTGCAGGTTCGCCGGGGGCGACCCCGGGCGTGACGACGCCACGAGCAGGTAGCGGCCGTGGTCGAACACCGCCTGCGCGAGCGTCGCGTGCGGCGCCGACGTCAGCGCGTCCGGTAGGCGCACGTCGAGGTCGCCGGGGACGAGCGCGAGCCGCGTCGCATCCGCCAGGCGCCGGTGGTCGGCGACGTGCCGCGCGCGCACGCCGTCACCCGCCGCACGGTCCGACGGGAGAGCCTGCCGGGCGCACACCAGGACGTCGGCGACGACCTCGTCCCGGGGCCGCAGCGGGCCGTCGTCCGGCCACGGCGACGTCGTGCCCGTCGCGACGACGACCTCGACCCACGTCGCCCCGGCCACGGACAGCGCGTCGTCGGCAGCCGCGACCTCCCCGTCGCTGCACGCCAGCAGGGCCGCGACGCCCGTGAGCGACTCCCCTGCGTCCGAGCGCGTCACCGGCGTCGCGTCGGGCTCGTGACCCGGCGCGACGTCGTCCGGGAGCGCGAGCACGAGCACCCGCCCGCCCGCCGAGCGGTGGTCGGCGCGCACGTCGTGCTCGGTCGACAGCTCGAGGCGCAGACCGAACGGCGACGCGCTCGACCAGCGGCCGTGCAGGGCGCCGTCGACCGCGCTCGCGAACCACTCGACCTCGACCGCCGCGCCGCCCGATCCCGGCAGGTGCTCGGTGACGACGCCGTCGCGCAGGTCGAGGCGGCGCACGCCGTCCGCCCGCGCACCGGGCGCGTCGCCCGCCGCGGTCGCGGCACCAGACCTGACGCCGGGCGCGGAGGCGTCGGTGTCCGGCACGAGCGTCACGTGCACGTCGACGAACGGCTGGAACGCCTGCGTCCACCCGCCCTGGAACACGGCCAGCAGGTCGGCGGCGTCGTCGTGCCGGCCGTCCGCGAGCGCCTGCCGCACCTGCGCGAGCCGCTCCGGACCGGCACCCCCGGCCCGGACCCCCGCCAGCGCGCGCGCCGGGCCGTCGGGGCGTCCCGACCAGGCGGTCGCGTCGTTCACCTGGACGCGCGCCCGGTCGGCGCCGCCGTGGAGCATCGCCCCGAGCCGGCCGTTGCCCACGGGGAACGCCTCGACCCAGCGACGGGCCGGTCCGGCGGACGACAGGACCGTGCGGCGGGTCGCGCCGACGTCAGGGCGCGGTGACGCCGTCACCCGTCAGCCCTTGATCGCGCCGAAGATCACGCCCTTGGTGAAGTGGCGCTGGATGAACGGGTAGACGAGCAGGATCGGCACGATCGCGAGGATCATGACGGCCATCTGGATCGGCAGGCCGGTCACGGCACCGGTGGCCACGTCGACCTGACCTGTCCCGCTGCCCGGCAGGCTCACGCCCTGCAGGACGTAGGAGCGCAGGACGAGCTGCAGCGGCCACTTCGCGTTGTCGTTGATGTAGAGGATCGCGTTGAAGAACGCGTTCCAGTACCCGACGCCGTAGAACAGCGCGACGACCGCGACGGCCGCCTTCGACATCGGCAGGACGATCCGGCCGAGGATGCGCCAGTCGCCGGCGCCGTCGATGCGTGCCGCGTCGAGGATCGCGTGGTCGATGCCCATGAAGAAGCTGCGCAGGATGAGCACGTTGAACGCCGACACCGCGCCCGGCAGGATCAGCGCCCAGTACGAGTTGATGAGTCCCAGGCTGCTGACCAGCAGGTACGTCGGGATGAGCCCGGCGCCGAAGAACATGGTGATGAGGAAGACGAAGAGGATCGGCCGGTGCAGCACCGAGCCGGGCCGCGACAGGCCGTAGGCCGCGAGCACCGACACGACGGTCGAGATCAGCGTGCCGACGGCGGTGATCCCGATGCTGACGATCGTGGCCCGTGTGACGACGCCGCCGGACAGGATCTGCTTGTAGGCGTTGATCGTGAGCTCGCCGGGCACGGTGACGAGGCCGCCCGCGCGGATCGTCTCGGCCTGCGTCGAGAAGCTCGTGAGCAGGACCGTCCACAGCGGGAAGAGGATCGCGAGGACGACGACCGCGAGCACGAGGCCCTTGAGCGCCAGGCCGACGGGCGTCGGCCGCTCCTCCCACACGGGGCGGTGCTTCGAGCCGCGCCGCCGCCGCGGGGCGGGCGGCGTCGCGCGGGCGTCTCCGGTCTCGTGCCGGGCGACGTCGGTCGGGAGGAACGAGGCCTCCGCGGTGATCTCCGGTGTCTGTCCGCTCATGCGCGCTTGTACACCCCCGCCTCGCCGAACACGTGGGCGAGCTTGTTGGCTCCCAGGACGAGGAGCAGGCTGACGACTCCCTTGACCAGGCCCGCGGCGGCCGCGAAGCTCCAGTCGGCGTAGACGACGCCCTGGTAGTAGACGTACGTGTCGATGACCTCGGCGACGCCCGTGCCGACCGCGTCGCGCTGGAGGATGAGCTGCTCGAAGCCGACGGTGAGCGAGTCACCGAGGCGCAGGATGAGCAGCAGGATGATGACGGGCCGCATCGCGGGCAGCGTCACGTGCCACATGCGGCGCCAGCGGTTGGCGCCGTCGACGGCCGCCGCCTCGTAGTGCTCGGGCGACACGGTGGACAGCGCGGCGAGGAAGATGATGATCCCCCAGCCGGCGTCCTTCCAGATCGACTGCATCGTGATGAGCACGAGGAACGTGTCGGGGTTCGTCATCATGTCGAAGCCCGACAGGCCCTGCGCCCGCAGCGTCTGGTTGATGAGCCCGGCGCCGCCGAAGATCTGCTGGAAGATCGTCACGACCAGCACCCACGAGAAGAAGTGCGGCAGGTAGACGATCGACTGGATCGTCGTGCGGACCCGCGGCGAGAGCACGCTGTTGAGCAGCAGCGCCAGCAGGATCGGCACGGGGAAGAAGAACAGCAGCTGGAACGCCGTGATGACGAGGGTGTTCTCGACCGCGTTGAGGAACAGCGGGTTGGTGAACACGCGCTCGAAGTTGGCCCAGCCGACGTACGTCGAGCTGAGGAACCCCGTGTACGGCGAGTACTGCTGCCACGCGATGACGTTGCCGAGCATCGGCACGTACGCGAACACGACGAGCAGCAGCACGGCCGGCAGCACCATGAGCAGGAGCGAGCGGTCGCGGCGCAGGCGCGTGCGGAACGGGATCTTGCGGACCGGCGGCCGGGCCGGCGCGGAGGGTCCCCCCGCGCCGGTCACCGGGTCCGGCGCCGGCGCGGAGGTGCCGCGCCGGCGGGTCAGTGCGTCGAGAGCCATCAGGACTGGTTGTCCAGGATGTCCTGGTAGAAGGCCCGCAGCTCCTCGCCGCCCGACGCGCGCCACGTCTCGATGGCAGCGTCGAGGTCGTCCATGGACTTGCGGCCGCGCGAGATGTCCTTCTCGAGGTCGACGAACGGCTGCGCGATGGACGCGTACTGCGCGGGCTCGACGATCTGCTGCGCGTAGAACAGCGGGTCGGTCGCGTAGCCCGACGCCGTGGCCTTCCACTCGGAGGCGGCCTTGACGTAGCCGGGGTACTGGACGTGCGACTCCGCGAGCGGCGGGTCGACGAGGAAGATGTACGTCGGCTGGAGCTCGGTCGCGGCGAGCTCGGTCGGCACCGGCAGGCCGTCGGAGCCGCGCGTGTAGTGCACGCCCTCGACACCGTTGGTGATGGTGTCGAACTCGGTGGTGCCGAACGGCGCGGCCAGCACGTTGGCGAGGCCGAGCAGCTCCTTGATCTTGGCCTCGTCGTCCGTCTTCTTGAGGAACGAGAAGATGTTGGCCGGGTTGCCCTTCCACAGCACCGGGGTGCCGCCGTCGGCCGCGAACGGCGCGAACGGCTGCTGCCAGTACGAGGGGTTGGCGGCGAGGTTGTCGCGCATCGCCTCGTGCCAGCCGCCGACGCCGTCGTTGCAGATGAGCGACTGGCCGCCCTGGAAGCGCATCTTCGCGTCGCCGGTCTGGCCCGCGACGGCGTCCGGGTGGACGGCGCCCGACGCGAACAGCGCGGTGTTCCACTCGAGCGCGGCGCGGTACTCCTCGGTCTCGACGCGGTGCACGAGCTTGTCGCCCTCGAGCTTCCACTTGGGGACGACCGAGTGGATGATCGCGGCCGTGTTCCACAGGTCCTCGGCGCCCCAGACGTTGCCGCCCGTGAGCTCCTTGGCGAGGTCGAGCAGGTCCTGGCCGTTCTTGACGTCCGGCGTGATGCCGAGGCCGTCGAGGACGTCCTTGCGGTAGAAGATCGCGTCCGTGATCGTCTCGCCCGGGAACGGCAGGCCGTAGAGCCGGCCGTTGAAGACGCAGAACTTCCACGCGTCGGACGGGATGTTGGCGAGGTTCGGGTACTCCTCGACGAGGTCGCCCGCGAGGTACGGCGTGAGGTCCTGGAAGACGTTGCCGACGATCTCGGAGCCGAACCGCGGGGGCAGGTTCCACGTCGGGACGCAGACCCAGTCCGGCACGTCCTTGGGCGAGGCGAGCACGGTCGCGAGCTTGTCGCCGTAGACGTTGCCGTCGGTGATCTGGAAGTTGATCTCGGAGCCGAGGAGGCCGTTGACGGCCTCGTAGTACTGGTTGCCCTTGGTGGGCGGGATGGTGCCCCACAGGGGCGTCATCGCCGTGAACACGACGCCGGTGCCGGGGGCCTTGCTGACCGACTGGACGAGCTCGGCGGGGATCGTCTCGTAGCCCGGGACGGAGCCGTCGACGCTCGGGTAGTCGGGCTCCGCGTACGTCACCGGGATGTACTTGGGGATGACGTCGCCGGTCGCAGCGGCGCCGGTCGCGGTGCCCGTCGGCGTGCCGGGGCTGCACGCGCTGAGCAGGGAGGGGACGCCGACGACCGCGGCGCCTGCGGCGAGCATCCCCAGGAAGGAGCGCCGGTCGACGGCCACGTCTCCGAGACGGCCGAGCTGCGGGGGAGGGGTCATCTTCGTCCTTCACTTCCTCGTGTGAGACGGGTGATCGCGCATCGAAGCGGTTCGACCGCGCGACTGTACGATACGGGCCGATCGTGAGGCAAGACACACCCGGAGGGTGGTCCGCCTTGCCTCGCGAGCCCTGGTGGACCACCATGACTCGCGCGAGTCGGGACGATATCGGCGCCTGCGCCCCGTCGACCAGACCGCACGGATCGTCGAAACGGTTCGATTGGCTGGGCGGATCGTCCCGCGGATCGCCACCGTCGCGACGCCCGCCGCGCGCGCCCCGCGCGACACCCGCACCACCGAACCGATGAGGACCCCGTGGCCGACGACGCCCAGCCCCTGCCGCCCTACCGCGACACCGCGCTCCCCCTCGCCGAGCGGGCCCGTGACCTGCTCTCCCGGCTCGACCTTGCCGAGAAGGTCGCCTTCCTCCACCAGCGCGTGCCCGCCGTCCCGCGCCTCGGCCTGGCCGAGTTCCGCACCGGCACCGAGGCCCTGCACGGCGTCGCCTGGCTCGGCACCGCCACGACCTTCCCCCAGCCCGTCGGGCTCGCCGCGACGTGGGACACCGACCTGCTCACCGAGATCGGCGCCGCCGTCGGCACCGAGGTCCGCGCCAAGCACGCCGCCGACCCCACCGTGTCGCTCAACGTCTGGGCGCCCGTCGTCAACCCGCTGCGGCACCCGCGCTGGGGACGCAACGAGGAGGGCTGGTCCGAGGACCCGCACCTCACCGCCCGGTTCGCCGGCGCGTACGCGCGCGGGCTGCGCGGCGACCACCCCGTCTACTGGCGGACCGTCCCCACGCTCAAGCACCTGGTCGCCTACGGCAACGAGACCGACCGCGCCGTCACCAGCGCTCAGCTGCCGCCCCGCGCGCTGCACGAGTACGAGCTGCCCGCGTTCACCGGCCCCGTCGCCGACCGCGTCGTCGGCGCCGTCATGCCCTCGTACAACCTCGTCAACGGCCGCCCCACGCACGTCTCGGGCGACCTCATCGACGCGCTGCGCGCCGCGACCGACGGCTCCCTGCTGTTCGTGTCCGACGCCGGCGCCCCGACCAACCTCGTCGACGCCGAGCGGTACCACGACGACCACGCGCGGGCCGCCGCCGCCGCGATCCGCGCGGGTGTCGACTCGTTCACCGACCACGACGCCGACTCCTCGGTCACCGTCGGGCGCGTCACCGCCGCGCTCGACGCCGGGCTGCTCGACGAGACCGACGTCGACCGGGCCGTCCTGCGCCAGCTCGAGCTGCGCCTCGCGACCGGCGAGCTCGACCCCGACCTCGACCCCTGGTCCGGGATCGGCGCCGACTCGCTCGACCTGCCCGAGCACCGCGCGCTCGCCCGCCGGGCGGCGTCCGCGGGCGTCGTCGTCCTCGAGAACGACGGCGTCCTGCCCCTGCGCGACGGCACCCGCATCGCCGTCGTCGGCCCGCACGCCGACCAGGTCTGCACCGACTGGTACTCCGGCACCCCGCCCTACACCGTGTCGATCGCGCAGGCCCTCGCCGAGCGCTTCGGCGCCGACCGGGTCGTCGTCGTCGACGGCGCCGACCGCGTCGCCCTGCGCTCGACCACCACCGGCCGCTACGTGCGCCCCGCCGACGACGGCGTCCTCGCCGCCGACTCCGCCGACGCCGGCGACGACACCCACGTCGACGTCACCTCGTGGGGCGAGGGCATCCGCACGCTGCGCTCGCGCCGCACCGGCCGGCTGTGGACCGGCGGGCGCTGGATCCTGCGCGCCGACGCCGACCGCGTCGGCGGCTGGGTCGTCCAGGAGAGCTTCCGGCTCCAGGACAACGGCGACGACACCGTGTCGCTGCAGCACATCGCCTCCGGGCGGTGGGTCGTCGTGCAGCGCGACGGCGGCGTCCTCGTCACCGACGGCCTCACGCCGCAGCAGGCCGAGCGCTTCGCCCTCCGCACCGTGCACGCGGGCCACGAGCGCGCCGCCGCAGCGGCCCGCGACGCCGACGTCGTCGTCCTCGCCGTCGGCAACGACCCGCACCTGCTCGGCCGCGAGACCGAGGACCGGCCCCACCTGCGGCTCCCGCTCCCCCAGGCCGAGCTCGTCCGCGCCGTCCACGACGCCAACGCCACGACCGTCCTCGCCGTCGTCTCGTCCTACCCGTACGTGCTCGGCGACCTCGGCGAGACCTCGTCCGCGGTCGTCTGGTCGTCGCACGGCGGCCAGGAGCTCGGGCACGGGCTCGTCGACGTCCTCACGGGCGACGTCGAGCCCACCGGCCGGCTCGCGCAGGGCTGGCCCGCCGACGAGACGCACGTCGGCGACCTGCTCGACTACGACGTCGTCGGCGGCGGCCTCACCTACTGGTACGCGCCGCACGCCGCGCGCTGGCCCGTCGGTCACGGGCTGACGTACTCCGGCGTCGAGTACCTCGGGCTCACGGTGGACCTCCCCGACGACGACGTCGTCGACGGCTCCACCGTCACCGCGCGCGTCATCGTGCAGAACACCGGCACGCGCGTCGCCGACGAGGTCGTGCAGGTCTACGCCGCCGCCCCCGGCCACCGCCTCCCCTACCCGCGCCGTCGCCTCGTCGCGTTCCGCCGCGTCCGCCTCGAACCGGGCGCGACCGCCGAGGTCGCCCTCGACGTCGCCGCCGCCGACCTCGCCGTGTGGGACGTCACGACCGGCGGGTTCGTCGTGGAGCCCGGCGGGTACGAGCTGCACGCCGGGACGTCCTCGGGCGACCTGCGGCTCGTCGCCGACCTCAAGGTCGGCGGGACGCCCGTCGCGCCGCGCACGCTGCTCGACGGCTGGGTCCGCGCGCTCGACCACGACGAGCGCCACGACGTGCGGCTCGTCCCCCGTGACCTCGACACCGGCACCGCCGTGGCCGTCGCCCCCGGAGCCCGCACCGGCTGGGTCCTGCTGCGCGACACCGACCTGCACGGCGTCAGCGGCCTCGCGCTCACGGTCGCCCGCACCGAGCCCGGACCGGCCGCCGTGCACGTCGAGGTCCTCGAAGGACGCCGGTGGTCCCGCGTCGCGACGGCCTCCGTGCCCGACGGCGGCGACCGGTGGACGTGGCACGAGGTCGCGGTCACCACGGACGTCGCCCTGCCGACCTGGGGCACGACCGACGTCCGGCTCGTCCTCGACGGGCCCGCACGGGTCGCGGAGGTGCGCGGGACGCGCGCGTCCTGACCGCTACTGCCGCCCAGGGCCACCGGACGCGACCTCGGGGCGACCGCCCGGCGGTCGCTGCCGGTCACCGGAGGGGCGACGCGGCGGGCCGTCCCGGCCTGCCGGGCGCTACGCCACCCAGGCCCCGGCGCGCATGACGCGGCGCGGCGCCAGGTCGTCGCCCGTGACCACCAGGTCCGCGCGACGCCCCGCGACGAGCGCACCGAGGTCCCGGCGGCCCAGCACGTCGGCCGGCGTCGTCGCCGCGGCGAGCACCGCGTCCTCGAGCGGGACGCCCGCGGCCACCACGTTCCGCACGACGTCGAGCAGGTGCGCGACACCGCCTGCGATCGCACCGCCGCCCGCCGGGGTCGAGCCGTCGTCCGCCACGACCCGCGCGACGCCGTCCGCGACCCGCACCGCCATGGGGCCGAGCCGGTAGTCGCCGTCGGGCATGCCCGCGGCCGCCATCGCGTCCGTCACGAACGCGACCGACCCGGGACCGACGAGGTCCAGCACGGCGCGGACCGTGTCGTCGGCCAGGTGCGTGCCGTCCGCGACGAGTTCGACGACGAGCTCCCCGCGCGCCGCCGCCGCGAGGCACGCCGCCACGGGACCGGGGTCGCGGTGGTGCACGGGCCGCATGCCGTTGAACAGGTGCGTCGCGGTCAGCCGCCCGGCGCGGGCGCGCGGGGACGCCGCGAGCAGGTCGAACGCGCGGTCCACGGCGACGTCGACCTGCGCCGCCGACGCGTCGGTGTGACCGACCGACGGCAGCGCACCGGCGTCGACCAGCGCAGCCAGCACGTCGGCGCGCGCGTCCGCGGGTCCGGACCCGTCGGCGACGCCGTCGACCTCGGGCGCCACGGTCATCGTCACGAGGTGACCTCGGGCCGCGGCCGCGACCTCCGTGACGAGCGCCGCGTCGCCCGGCTGCATGTCGCCCGGGTTCTGCGCACCGCAGCGGTCCGCCGACAGGAACGGCCCTTCCAGGTGGATCCCGACGATCTCCCCCGCGTCCGCGAGGTCCGCCAGCAGGGCCGTGCGGGCCAGCAGCACGTCGCGCGGCGCGGTCACGAGCGACGCCACCAGGCTCGTCGTGCCGTGCCGCAGGTGCTCGTCCGCCGCACGCCGCGCGGTCGCCGCGTCCGTCGCGTCGGGAAAGCTCGCCCCGCCACCCCCGTGGCAGTGCACGTCGACGAGGCCGGGCAGGATCGTGCCGACGCTCTCGTCCGGGACCGCCCACCCCTGCGGAGCCTGCCCCGACGGCCCGACCCACGCGACGCCCGCGCCCTCGACGACGACGACGCCGTCGTCGAGCACCCGCCCGGGGGTCACCACGCGGCCACGCAGGACCGTCGTCGAGGTTGCGGTCGTCACGTCAGCGGCGTCGGTCACGCCGTCATCCTCCCCCACCACGCCCGGTGCCGGTGGCGTTCCGGGCGCCGCGTCGGCCGTCGGCAGCGGACCACCCGGGGCGATGGCCGCGCCGTACCGGGCGGCCAGGCGACGGCGGGCCCGTCCCGCCCACCACCGTCCGCCGCCGGCGCCGACCGCACCCTCGAGGACCGCGACGGCGAGCAGGCCGGCGGAGCCGCCCAGCGAGGGTGCACCGATCGACACCAGCACGGGCGACAGCACCGCGCCGGCCGCGGCGAACGCGAGCACGTGCTCCACCTCGCGACGGCGTCCCCGCATCGCCCACGCGACGAGCAGCCCGGCGGGCCAGCCGACGACGGCCGTCAGCGCCGCCGCGATGAGCAGCGCCAGACCGCCGATGTACACGAGCCCGGCGAGGCCCTCCGTCGTGAGCTCACCCGTGACGAGCAGCGCCACGAGCGCGACCGCGAGGTTCCCGGCGGCGAGCACGCCGACGGTTCGCACGCACACTCCGGCGACGGCCGCGGGGCCTCGCACCGCGCGGGCGCCCACGGGTACCGGGGTGCCGGGCGCGGAGACGGCGGCACCGGCGTCGTCGGGTGTCGCAGGGCCGGGAGCAGGGGTGGCGTCGAGCACGCGCCCATCCTGGCCCACGCCGCCGACGCGTCGCGCACGACCCGCACGCACGGCCCGCGCGCGCAGCGCGTCGGCGGCAGAGGCTAGAAGAGCCGCGAGTCCACGTCGTCCACGCCGCGCATCGCGTCGTAGTCCAGCACCAGGCACGAGATGCCCCGGTCGACCGCGAGGACGCGCGCCTGGGGCTTGATCTCCTGCGCCGCGAACACGCCGCGCACGGGCGCGAGCAGCGGGTCGCGGTTGAGCAGCTCGAGGTACCGGGTGAGCTGCTCGACGCCGTCGATGTCGCCGCGGCGCTTGATCTCGATCGCGACCGTCCCGCCCGTCGGGTCCTTCGCGAGGATGTCGACCGGGCCGATGGCCGTCGGGTACTCGCGACGCACGAGCGTGTGGCCGTCGCCCAGCAGGACGATCTGCGCGGCGAGCAGCTCCTGCAGGTGGGCCTCCACGCCGTCCTTCACGAGGCCCGGGTCGACGCCCAGGTCGTGCGCGGAGTCGTGCAGGACCTCGTACAGCTCGATCTCGAGCCGGTCGTCGGACTTGGCGTGCTGCACCGTCCACACCTGCGTGACGCCGGCGGCGCTCGACTCCTCGTCGGGCTCGCCCACGGCGAGCGTGCACGGAGGGCTCATCCAGTTGAGCGGCTTGTACGAGCCGCCGTCCGAGTGCAGCAGGACGCTGCCGTCGGACTTGACGACGAGCAGCCGCGTGGCGCGCGGCAGGTGGGCGTTGAGCCGGCCGCTGTACCGCGCGGCGCAGGACGCGACGACCAGACGCATCAGCAGGACCTCTGACCTCGACGGCCGGTCGACGACCGGCGCTGGGGACGGCGGAGAGCCGTCAGATGACCGAGCCGACGCGGGACGGCGTCGCCTCGATCCAGGACGTGAGCCCGGCGTACGCGTCGGGCGACATCATCAGGTGGACGTCGGCGCCGCCCGCGCGGCACGTCACGACGACGAACGGCGTGCCGGACGGCTGGACCCCCTGGGTCCGCTCGACGACCTGCAGGCCCGACCGGTCCCAGCGGACCGACGGACGCGGTGCGAGCGACCAGCGACGCCACCAGTACAGGCGCTCGGAGCCGTACTGGGCGATGCCGAGCGACCACGGACCGGCCGACGACCGCCCCACGGCGCACCGGAACGACCCGACGCGACGCTCCAGCGTCTGCGCCCGCGAGACCCACATCAGGACGACGGCCAGCACCAGTGCCGCAGCACCGATCAGCAGGCCGACGACCAGAGGGCTCACCGTCGTGGTGACCTCAGTGCGCGTCGCCGGCGGACGCCGGTCGGGTGCCGGACGCGACCGTGTCGACGACGACGGTCACGGTGTCGGAGTCGACGGACAGGAACCCGCCGTCGACGTGCCAGCGCAGCGGCTCACCGCCGCCCACGGGCTGGACCCGGACCTCGCCGGGCCGCAGCACGGACAGGATCGGGGTGTGCCCGGCGAGGATGCCGATCTCCCCGTCGGCGGCGGGTGCCGACACCTGTCGGGCGGTGCCCGACCAGACCTTGCCGTCGGTGGCGACGAGGTCGACCTCGAGGTCAGCCACGGAGCCTCTCCTTCACGTTCGTTGCGGGATGCGGGACGCCTTGCGACGCCCGCGGCGGAGACCACCCCGCCCGCGACCCGGTGGTCCGGGGCGCGGGCGGGAGGGACTCAGACGCCGTACTCCTTCTGGATGCGGGCCCAGTTGCGCTCGAGGTCCTCGAGCCCGCCGATGTTGAAGAACGCCTGCTCGGCGATGTGGTCGAACTCGCCGTCCGCGATCTTCTTGAACGCCTCGACCGTCTCGGCCACGGCGACCGTGGAGCCCGGCACGCTCGTGAACTTCTCGGCCATGTAGGTGTTCTGCGAGAGGAACTGCTGGATGCGGCGCGCGCGGGCGACGACGGTCTTGTCCTCCTCGGACAGCTCGTCGACACCGAGGATCGCGATGATGTCCTGCAGCTCCTTGTTGCGCTGGAGGATCGACTTCACGCGCGTGGCCGTGTCGTAGTGGTCCTGGCCCACGTACCGCGGGTCGAGGATGCGCGACGTCGACGACAGCGGGTCGACGGCCGGGTACAGACCGCGCGACGCGATCTCGCGCGAGAGCTCCGTCGTCGCGTCGAGGTGCGCGAACGTCGTGGCCGGGGCCGGGTCGGTGTAGTCGTCGGCGGGCACGTAGATCGCCTGGAGCGACGTGATCGAGTGACCACGCGTCGAGGTGATGCGCTCCTGCAGCAGACCCATCTCGTCGGCGAGGTTCGGCTGGTAGCCGACCGCGGACGGCATGCGGCCGAGCAGCGTCGACACCTCGGAGCCGGCCTGCGTGAACCGGAAGATGTTGTCGATGAACAGCAGCACGTCCTGCTTGGCGACGTCGCGGAAGTACTCCGCCATCGTCAGCGCCGACAGCGCGACGCGCAGACGCGTGCCCGGCGGCTCGTCCATCTGGCCGAAGACGAGGGCCGTCTTGTCGAAGACGCCCGCCTCCTCCATCTCGACGATGAGGTCGTTGCCCTCACGGGTGCGCTCGCCGACACCGGCGAACACGGAGACACCACCGTGGTTCTGGGCGACGCGCTGGATCATCTCCTGGATGAGGACCGTCTTGCCGACGCCGGCGCCGCCGAACAGGCCGATCTTCCCGCCCTGGACGTACGGGGTGAGCAGGTCGATGACCTTGATGCCGGTCTCGAACATCGTGGTCTTCGACTCGAGCTGGTCGAAGGCGGGAGCCTTGCGGTGGATCGGCCAGCGCTCGGTGATCTCGAGCGTCTCGCCCTCCGCGAGGTTCAGCACGTCGCCCGTGACGTTGAAGACCTTGCCCTTGGTGACGTCGCCGACGGGGACCGAGATCGGCGCACCGGTGTCGCGGACCTGGGCGCCGCGGACGAGGCCGTCGGTCGGCTTGAGCGCGATCGCCCGCACGAGCGAGTCGCCGAGGTGCTGCGCGACCTCGAGCGTCATCGTGAACGAGCTCTCGCCCTCGCCCTGGCTGGACAGGTCGATGTCGACCTGCAGCGCGTTGTAGAGCTCGGGGATCTGGTCCGCGGGGAACTCGATGTCCACGATCGGACCGATGACGCGGGCGACCCGACCCACGCCGGGCGTGCCGGCGGTGGCGGCCGTCTCGTCGACGGTGGTGGCGGTCATGTCTGGCCTCGCTTCGCTCGTCCGGAGCGGCGCTCCGGCGTGGTCTGGGGTCGTGCGATGGGGGTCAGGAGGCCGAGGCGAGCGCGTCGGCGCCCGACACGATCTCGCTGATCTCCTGGGTGATCTCGCCCTGGCGCGCCTGGTTCGCGAGCCGGGTGTACATGCGGATGAGGTCCTCGGCGTTGTCCGTCGCTGTGTGCATGGCCCGCTGGCGGGCAGCCAGCTCGGACGCCGCGGCCTGCAGCAGGCCGGCGAAGATCCGCGACCGCACGTAGCGCGGCAGGAGCGCGTCGAGCACGACCTCGGGGCTGGGCTCGAAGTCGTACAGCGGCAGCGCACCCTTGTCGTCCGCGGGGGCGACGCCCTCGACGACCTCGAGCGGCAGCATCCGGATGACGCGGGGACGCTGCGTCACCATGTTGACGAACTGCGTGTAGACCACGTGCACCTCGCCGATGCCGCCCTCGTCGGCCGGGGCGCGGAACGCCTCGAGGAGCGTGTCCGCGATCTCCCGGGCGACCTCCGGCGTCGGCGCGTCGGAGTGACCCGACCACGCGCCCGCGAGCTCGCGCCCGCGGAACGTGTAGTACGTGACGGCCCGGCGGCCCGAGACGTAGAGGGCGACCTGCTTGCCCTCGGCCTCGAGGCGCGCGATGAGCCGCTCCGTCTCACGGATGACGCTCGCCGAGTAGGCGCCCGCCATGCCGCGGTCCGACGCGACGAGCAGCACCGCGACACGCTTCGTGTCCGACCGCTCCACGAGGAACGGGTGGGACACGTTCGAGTGCGTCGCGACGGCCGACACCGCGCGCGTGATGGCCCGCGAGTACGGCGACGCCATGCTCACGCGGTCCCGCGCCTTGCCGATGCGGGACGCGGCGATCAGCTCCTGCGCCCGGAACATCTTCTTGAGCGACTGGGTGGACTTGATCCGCTGCTTGTAGACCCGCTGGGATCCGGCCATCTCAGGCCTTCTTCTGCCGGACGATCTGCTCCTGCTCGACCTCGACGTCCTCGTCCGCGTCCGCGGCGCCGACCAGCGGCGAGCCGTCGGCCTTGAGGAAGCCGTTGCGGAACTCGTCGACCGCCGCCGCGAGGGCGTCCTGCGTCGCGTCGTCGAGCTTGCCCGACTCGGCGATGGTCGTGAGCACCTCGGTGTTGCGGCGCAGGTGGTCCAGGAGCTCGGACTCGAAGCGGCGGACGTCCTCGACCGGGACGTCGTCGAGCTTGCCCTTCGTGCCGGCCCAGATCGACGCGACCTGGTCCTCGACCGCGAACGGCGAGTACTGGCCCTGCTTGAGCAGCTCGGTGAGGCGCGCACCACGGGCGAGCTGGGCACGCGACGTCGCGTCGAGGTCGGACGCGAACATCGCGAACGCCTCGAGCGAGCGGAACTGCGCCAGGTCGAGCTTGAGCGTGCCGGAGACCGACTTCATCGCCTTGACCTGCGCGGCACCACCGACGCGGGACACCGAGATGCCGACGTCGACGGCGGGACGCTGGTCCGCGTTGAACAGGTCGGACTGCAGGAAGATCTGCCCGTCGGTGATGGAGATGACGTTGGTCGGGATGTACGCCGAGACGTCGTTCGCCTTGGTCTCGATGATCGGCAGGCCGGTCATCGAGCCCGCGCCGAGCTCGTCGGAGAGCTTGGCGCAACGCTCCAGCAGGCGGGAGTGCAGGTAGAAGACGTCACCGGGGTACGCCTCGCGGCCCGGCGGGCGGCGCAGCAGCAGCGACACGGCACGGTAGGCCTCGGCCTGCTTCGACAGGTCGTCGAACACGACCAGGACGTGCTTGCCCTGGTACATCCAGTGCTGGCCGATGGCCGAGCCGGTGTAGGGCGCGAGGTACTTGAAGCCGGCCGGGTCGGACGCGGGTGCCGCGACGATCGTCGTGTACTCGAGCGCGCCGGCCTCCTCGAGGGCGCCACGCACGGAGGCGATGGTCGAGCCCTTCTGGCCGATGGCGACGTAGATGCAGCGGACCTGCTTCGTCGGGTCGCCGGTCTCCCAGTTCGCCTTCTGGTTGATGATCGTGTCGATCGCGATCGCCGTCTTGCCGGTCTGGCGGTCGCCGATGATGAGCTGCCGCTGGCCGCGGCCGATCGGGATCATCGAGTCGATCGCCTTGATGCCGGTCTGCAGCGGCTCGTGGACCGACTTGCGGGCCATGACGCCGGGCGCCTGCAGCTCGAGGGCGCGGCGGCCCTCGGTCGCGATGTCGCCGAGGCCGTCGATCGGCTGACCGAGCGGGTCCACGACGCGACCCAGGTAGCCGTCGCCGACGGGGACCGAGAGCACCTCGCCGGTCCGGCGGACCTCCTGGCCCTCCTCGATGCCCGTGAACTCGCCCAGGACGACGACGCCGATCTCGCGGACGTCGAGGTTGAGCGCGAGGCCGAGCGTGCCGTCCTCGAACCGCAGCAGCTCGTTCGCCATGGCGCCGGGCAGACCCTCGACCTGCGCGATGCCGTCGCCGGCGAGCGTCACGCGGCCGACCTCCTCGGAGACCGCGCCCTTGGGCTCGTACGTCTTCACGAAGCTGTCCAGCGCGGCCCGGATCTCCTCCGGCCGGATCGTCAGCTCAGCCATTGTTCCTTCTCCTCATCGGACGCACGCGGTGCGTGCGGTCTCACAGGTTGTGGGTGCACTCGCGGGGGCGGGCACCGTCAGCTGGCAAGTCGTCGTCGGGCGTCGGCGAGACGCGCCAGCACGGTCGCGTCCACGACCTGAGGGCCGACCTGCACACGCAGGCCACCGAGCACGTTCGGGTCGTGCACCACGTTGAGCTGCACCACGCGGCCGTACGCACGCTCGAGGATCCCCGCGAGCCGGTCGCGCTGGGCGTCCGTCAGGGGGGTCGCCGTGGAGACCGTCGCGACCTGCCGCTGGCGGCGGGCGGCGATGAGGTCCGCCAGGTGCCCGAGCGCCGGGACGTACCGGCGTCCGCGCGGGGCGGCGGCGAGCCTCGTGGCGAGGGTCGCCGTCACCGGCGAGGTCCGTCCGGCGAGGATGTCCTCGACGAGCTTCACACGCGCCGCGGCGGGCACGCTCGTGTCGAACAGCGTCCGGCGCACCTCGCGCTGGCCCGTCAGGGCACGGGAGAACCGGAACAGCTCGTCCTCGACGCGGCCGAGCGAGTCGTCCGCCTCCGCCGCGGCCAGGACCGCGTGGAACGCGAGGTGCTCCGTCGCCTCGGTCAGGTCGGCGTCCGCCGACCAGCGCGAGCGCACGAGGACCTGCGCGACCTCGACGACCCGGGGGTCGGCGGCCTGCAGCAGCCGCGCGACCAGCGCGGCCTTGGCGTCACCGTCGATCGACGGGTCGGCCAGCGTCCGGCGCAGCGAGCCCGAGGAGTCCAGCGCGTCGACCAGGGCGAACAGCTGCCCTCCGAGGTCCGACGACTGCGCACCGGCAGCGTCGAGGACCGGCTCCCACCGCTCCTCCGCCGCCGCCAGCGACGCCCGACTCGTCCCGCGCATCAGTTCCCCTTACCTGCGTCCGCCGTGGTGGCGTCGAGCTCCGCGAGGAACCGGTCGACGACGCGCGACTGGCGCACCTCGTCCTCCAGTGCCTCGCCGACGATCTTCGACGCGAGCTCCGTCGCGAGCGTGCCGACGTCCTGCTTGAGCTGGACCGCCGCCTGCTGGCGCTCGGCCTCGATCTGCCGGTGCGCCGTCTCCGTGATCCGCGCGGCCTCCTCGGAGGCCTTGCTGCGCAGGTCGGCGACGATCTGGCCGCCCTCGGCGCGCGCGTCCTCGCGGATGCGTGCCGCCTCGGTGCGGGCGTCCTGCAGCTGCTGGTGGTACTCGGCCAGCGCGGCGGCCGCCTCGGCCTGGGCCGACTCGGCCTTGGCGAGGCCGCCCTCGATCTTGGCCGTGCGCTCGTCGAGGATCCGCTGGAACGTCGGGAGCGCGTACTTGTAGAACGCGATCGCGATGATCAGCAGGACGACCGTCGACCAGAAGATGTCGTACGGAGCGGGGAGGATCAGGTCGATGCCCTGCACCTCCTCGGTCCCTTCCGCGGCCGTCACGAGGGCCGCGGGGATCGCGGCGCCGATCACGGGAAGAGGAAGCCGGTGATGAGGCCGAGGAGGCCGAGGACCTCGACGAAGCCGATACCGATGAACATGGTGGTGCGCAGCTGACCGGCGACCTCGGGCTGACGAGCGATGCCCTCGATCGTCTTGCCGATGAGGATGCCCAGGCCGATACCGGGACCGATGACGGCGAGGCCGTAGCCGACGGTCGCGATGTTGCCCGAGACGGCGTCCGCCGCCGCGAGGATGGTGCTGGTGTCCGCAAGAGCCACGGTTGCTCGTTCCTTCCGTTGGGTACCCGACCGGTCGGCCGGCTACTCGATCGTGGGGGTGAGGACCGCGAGGGCCCTCCGGGGTGGGACGGTCAGTGTTCCTCTTCGACCGACAGGCTGATGTAGACGGCCGTCAGGACCACGAAGATGTACGCCTGCAGCGCGGCGACGAACGCCTCGAAGAGGGTCATCGCGAAGCCGGCGGTGAAGGTCAGCGCACCGAACGCCTTCATGGCGGGGGCGGCCTCGAAGATGAAGTACTGCGTGGCCGAGAAGCAGAGCACGAGCATGAGGTGCCCGGCGACCATGTTGGCCATGAGTCGGATCGCCAGCGTGGCGGGCCGGATGATGAAGACGGTGAGGAACTCGATCGGCGTCAGCAGGACGTACATGAACCACGGCACGCCGGGCGGGAAGAGGCTCGCCTTGAGGAAGCCGCCGACGCCGTGGGCCTTGACGCCCGCGCCGAGGTACATGACGTAGACCCACAGCGCGAGGACGACCGGCAGGCCGATGAGCGCGGTCCCGGCGATGTTGATGCCGGGGATGATGCCCGTGATGTTGAACGCGAGGATCGCGAAGAAGATCGTCGTCAGCAGGGGCACGTACTTGCGTGCGCGCTCCTTGCCCAGGATCTCCTCGGCGACGTTGACGCGCACGAAGTCGAGCAGCATCTCGATGACGTTCTGGAACCGGTCCGGCACCAGCTTCGCGCGACGGGCCGCGATGACCATGACGACGACGAGCACGAGCGCGACCAGCAGCCGGACCAGCTGGATCCTGTTGAACTCGAAGGGCGTGCCCTCGAACAGGATCGGCGGCGGGAAGAAGTCGGTGATCGACGGCGCATGGAATCCGCCCGACTCGCCCTCGTCGTGCGTGGCGAACGGCGCGATCATCGCGAGGCTGGACAGAGCGAGCTCCTGGTGGTCGTTGATGCTGCGCGCCCGCGTCCTCGTGGGCATGCGGCGGCACCTGGCCGTCATGGATGGCAGGAAGCCTAACCTATGAATCCGCCCCGCCGGACCTGCTGTCCGGGGGTACGGCTGGGACCTTGGGCCCAGGCGTCGGACGGGCTCGGACAGCCCGCCGCACGGCCCTCGCCGACCTGGTCGGACGGCCCCGCGGCGGTCGTCCGGGGACGCCCGGCCGACCGCGGGACGGGCGTCAGGCGGACGGCTCCACGTACGGGACGCGACCGCGCGAGACGGCCCGGTAGTCGAGGTACGCGGACCCCAGGACGCCCACCGCGAGCACGACCGCGAGGACCGGCTTGGAGTAGAACGTCAGGTCGCGCAGGAGCGCCAGGGCCACGATGACGACGATGACCTTGCCGAGCCACGCGCCCATGACGACGGCCGCCATCTTCTGCGGCGAGGCGTCGGCGGTCCGGATCATCGAGACGACCGTGGTGCCCGAGAACACGAGCGCGAGGCCGACGCCGATGAGCGCGCCCCAGACGCCCGCGAGGCCGTCGACGAGGTAGCCGATGCCGACACCGAGGACCGTGAGCGCCCCGAGCAGCAGGAGCATGTCGCGCAGCGCGGTCCGGAAGACCGCCTCGGCGGCCCTCGAGCTCGACGACGGCTTCGCGGGGGTGGTGCCGTCGTGGTCGGCCGGGGTGGTGGGGTCGGTCGTCACGGGGTCTCCAGGGGCGGGTGGGAGGCGCGGCCGCGCAGCGGTCCGAGCGTGAGCAGGGTCGCGACGAGCACCCCGATGCCGAAGACCACGAGGACGATCGTCGTGGACCACATGACGAGCGCGGCGACGCCGAACGCGAACACGGAGGTCCAGACGTACATGATCGCCACCGAACGGCGGTGGGAGTGCCCGAGCGCGAGCATGCGGTGGTGCAGGTGCATGCGGTCGGGGTGGAACGGCGACTTGCCGGCGCCGAGGCGCCGGACGACGGCGAGCGCCATGTCGAGCAGCGGGATGAGCAGCACCGCGAACGGCAGCAGCATCGGCAGGAACGCCGGGAACTGCTGCCGGACGAGCACGTCCTCGGGCTCGATCTGGCCGGTCACGACGATCGCCGCGGCGGAGAACACGAAGCCGAGGACCATCGAGCCGGAGTCGCCCATGAAGATGCGCGCCGGGTACACGTTGTGCGGCAGGAAGCCCACGCACGCCCCGACGAGCACCGCCAGGACGAGCGTCGCGAGGCTCGCGTAGTCGTCGCTGCTGGCGTCGACGATGAGCTGGTAGGAGTAGAGGAAGAACGCGGCGCCGCCGATCGCCAGCACGCCCGCCGCCAGGCCGTCGAGCCCGTCGACGAAGTTCACGGCGTTCATCGCGACGACCACGGTGAGGATCGTGAGGAACGTCCACATGCGCTCGGAGCCGAGCAGGACGCCGCCGATCGGGAGCTGGTAGAGCTGCACGCCCTGCCACGCGAGGAACCCCGCGGCGAGCACCTGGCCGATGAGCTTGGTGAGCCAGTCGAGGTCCCAGATGTCGTCGGCGACGCCCAGCGCGCACACGAGCGCGGCACCGCCGAGGATGCCGATGATCGGCCGTGGGTTGGCGTAGACGCCGTCGAGGAACGGCACGGTGCTCGCGAGCAGCAGCGCGACGAGGATGCCGACGTACATCGCCATGCCGCCCAGGCGCGGCGTCGGGATCGCGTGCACGTCCCGGTCCCGCACCGCCGTGATCGCACCCCAGCGCAGCGCGCACCAGCGGGCCAGCGGTGTCATGAGGTAGGTCACGGCTGCCGCGACGAGCAGGACGAGCAGGTAGACCCTCACGGGCCGGGCTCCCCCTGCGGTCCGGGCGCCTCGACGGGCGCGACCTCGGCGAGCTGCTCGAGCGAGATCGCGCCCGCCCGCACGAGCCGCAGCGTGCCGGTCGTCGCGTCGACGATCGTCGAGGCGACCTGGCCGGGCGCGTCGCCCCCGTCGAGGTAGACCGCGACCGACGTGCCGAGCTGGTCGAACGCGTCCTGCGCGGTGACCGCCGCGGGCGAGCCCGTGCGGTTGGCGCTCGAGACGGCCATCGGGCCCGTGCGGCGCAGCAGGGCCAGCGCGGTGGGGTGGTCGGGCACGCGCAGGGCGACCGTGCCGTTCGTCTCCCCGAGGTCCCACGCGAGCGACGGCTGCGCGCGGACGATGAGGGTCAGCCCGCCCGGCCAGAACGTGCTCGCGAGGGCGCGCACGTCGTCCGAGACGTCGGTCGCGAGGCCGTCGAGCGTGCGCACGTCGGGGATGAGGACCGGCGGCGGCATCTGTCGGCCGCGTCCCTTGGCGTCGAGCAGCGCCTGCACCGCGGGCGGCGTGAACGCGTCCGCGCCGATGCCGTAGACGGTGTCGGTGGGCAGGACGACCAGGGCGCCGCGGGAGACCGCGGCCACGGCCTCGTCGATCGCGGGACCCCAGCTGTTCGCATCGGACGCCGGCAGGATGCGCTCGCTCACGAGGGGGATCCTCCCACGTCCGGACGTCCGACCTGGACGTCTCGCGGTGCCGTCCCGTGGTCGTCCCGGGGGTCTGACCGGCGGGCGACGAGCATGCGCGGGCGACCCGTCAGGTCCGGTCGGCTGGCGACGTCGGTGAAGCCACCGGTGGCCAGTGCGACAGCCCGCGCGGCGGCGTCCTGGACCTCGGCGTGCTCCATGACGAGCAGGCCGCCCGGACGCAGCAGCCGCAGCGCGGCCTCGACCACGGCGCGCGGGACGTCGAGACCGTCGAGACCGCCGCCGTACAGCGCGAGGTCGGGGTCGTGGTCGCGGACCTCGGGGTCGACGGGCTCCGCGTCGGGCGGGATGTACGGCGGGTTCGACACGACGACGTCGACGCGCCCCGCGAGGTCGGCGAGCAGGTCGACGTCGCGGACGTCGCCCGTGAGCGCGCGCACGTCGGCACCGGCTGCCGCAGCGTTGCGCAGGGTGAGCGCCACCGCCGCGGGGGACGCGTCCACGGCCGTGACCTGCGACCCCGGGACCTCGGTCGCGACGGCGAGCCCGAGGCCGCCGGCCCCGCAGCACAGGTCGACGACGACCGGCGCGGTCCCCGCGTCGACCAGGCGGGCCGCCTCGTCGACGGCGACCTGCGCGACGACCTCGGTCTCGGGCCGCGGCACGAACACGCCCGGCTCGACGTGCAGCGTCAGCCAGCGGAACGTCGTGCTGCCGACGATGTGCTGCAGCGGCTCACGGCGGCGGCGCCGGTCGACGAGCGCGGCGAACGTCTCCGCGAAGCCGTCCGGGACGGGCGGGGCGAGCACGAGGTCGAGGCGGTCGAGACCGAGCGCGTGCGCGGCGAGCGCGGTCGCGTCCACGCGCGGGGACGGCACGCCGGCGTCGGCGAGGACGCGCGCGGCCCCCTCGACGAGCGCGCGCAGCCCCGGCGCCGGGTAGGTCGCGGGTGTCGCGGCGCCGGTCGTCACCGCTCCCCCGCGGACGCGAGCCGGGCGGCCTCGTCGGCGTCGACCGCCGACTGCACGACCGCACCGAGGTCGCCACCGAGCACGGCGTCGAGGTTGTACGCCTTGTAGCCGGTGCGGTGGTCGGCGATCCGGTTCTCCGGGAAGTTGTACGTGCGGATCCGCTCCGAGCGGTCGACCGTGCGGACCTGCGAGCGGCGGGCCTCCGACGCGGCGGCCGCGGCCTCCTCCTGGCGGGCGGCGAGCAGCCGCGCCCGCAGGACGCGCATCGCCTGCTCCCGGTTCTGCAGCTGGGACTTCTCGTTCTGCATCGAGACGACGATGCCCGTCGGCACGTGCGTGATGCGGACCGCCGAGTCGGTGGTGTTGACGGACTGCCCGCCGGGGCCGGACGAGCGGAACACGTCGATGCGCAGGTCGTTCGCGTCGATCTCGACCTCGCCCTCGTCCTCCGCCTCGGGCAGGACGAGCACGCCCGCCGCGGAGGTGTGGATCCGGCCCTGCGACTCCGTGACCGGGACCCGCTGGACGCGGTGCACGCCGCCCTCGTACTTCAGGTGCGCCCACACGCCGTCCTCGGGGGCGACCGCGCCGCGCGCCTTGACCGACAGGTGCACGTCCTTGA
>NZ_BIMR01000190.1 GCF_004306155.1 Cellulomonas biazotea | reverse complement strand
CCTTGACCTCGCCGGCGACGACCGCGAAGCCCTTGCCGGCCTCCCCGGCGCGCGCGGCCTCGATCGTCGCGTTGAGCGCGAGCAGGTTCGTCTGCTCCGCGATCGACGTGATGACCTTGACGACGTTCCCGATCTCCTGGCTGGACGACCCGAGCCGGGCGACGCGCTCGTTGGTGACGGCGGCCATCTCGGTCGCGTGGTGGGCGACCTTGGCGGCCTCCGACGCGCTCTGCGCGATCTCCCGGATCGACGCGCCCATCTGCTCGGACCCGGCGGCGACGGACTGCACGTTGCGGGACACCTGCTCGGCGGCGAGCGCGACGACACCGGCCTGCGCGCTCGTCTCCTCCTGCACGGAGCCGACCTGCTGCGACGCGGCGGAGAGCTGCTCGGCGGCGGCGGCGACGGTCTCGGCCGTCTCGACGACCCCGGCGAGGGTCGACCGGACGGAGGCCTGCGCGGTGGCGAGCGCCGCGGCGGTCTGGCCGATCTCGTCCTGCGCCCGGACGGGGACGGCGACGGTGAAGTCGCCCTCGGCCATGGCCTGCAGCGCGCGCCGGACCTCCTCGACGGAGCGGCGGACGCCGCGGACGACGAGCCAGGTGAGCACGGCGGCGAGGACGAAGGCGGCCACGAGGCTGTTGATGAGGACGACCATGGCGGTCGAGGCGCGGTCCTGCGCCCCCTCCGTGAGGGCCGTGATGTAGGCGGTGCTCTGCTCGGCGACGAGGTCGAGGTCCGCCACGTACGTCTCGATGGCAGGCTGCGCGACGACGTCGCGGACCCGGGCGTACTCGGCGAGGTCCTCCTCCATCGCGGCGGGGACGAGCTGGTTGTCGCGGATCTCGAGGAACGCGTCGTAGTGCGTGAGGAAGTCCTGCCAGGACTGCTCGCCGCCGGCCATGGACGCGGTGTAGTCCTCGATCTGGGCGTTGATCTCGGAGTCGTTCTCGTCGAGGCGGGTGAGCCACTCCTGCTTGTCGCCGGACTCGTCCGACGCGGCGATCTGCGCGACGATCATGCGGCCCTTGAGCTGGTTCTGGTGCACCCAGTTCCGCACGTCGAGGACGTTGGCCTGGCCGTCGGCGATCGTCGCGAAGTCCGCGTTCGCCTGCTTGAGGGTCAGGACCGCGTAGGTCGAGGCGCCCAGCAGGACGACGCCCGACAGCGCGAGGGTCGCGAGGATCTTGGTCTGGATGCCACGGCGGGCGAACCAGCCACCACGACGGCGTGACGACTGGGAGGGGGTCGTGCTCATCGGTGCGGGCCTCTCGCTCGGGCTGAGGGGTCCCCGCTGCGGACCGCCGGTCCGGGTGCGACGACCCCTGGCACGACGTCGGGCTCCCGACGCCGTCGCCCTACCGTTCGGCTGCTGTGCGTCGTCTGTGAGAGGACGCGCGGAACGGATCTTCCGCCCTGCGGATGAACCTGGT
Organism: Cellulomonas biazotea; assembly: GCF_004306155.1. GTDB lineage: Bacteria > Actinomycetota > Actinomycetes > Actinomycetales > Cellulomonadaceae > Cellulomonas > Cellulomonas biazotea. The sequence goes on along the minus strand of NZ_BIMR01000190.1, from coordinate 3,180 downwards.
CGGCGTCACGCCCACGCGGGCGGGTCGGTCTCCGTCGACGGGGCGGGCCGCGGGAACGGGACGCTGGGCGTGGGCCGCCACGTGGCGTGGGGGCTCCAGGCGGTGCGGCGCTCGTCGGTCATCTCCGCGCGGCCGTCGGCATGGCCGTCGGCGTAGCCCTCGGGGTGCTCGTCGGCGTGCGGCCAGAGGCTGTGCGCGGGTCCGCCGTCACGGCCGGTGGCCGTGCCGTGCGCGGTGTGCCCGTGCCGGCTGGCCTCGTGGCCGAGCGCGGCGAACGGGTCGTACCGGTGGGCGGGAGCGGCCGAGAGCGGTTCCGTGCGCGTGTTCCAGGTGCCGGCGTGCGGTCGCGGGGTGAGTCCCGCCGTCCGGGGGGCCGCGTCGTCGCGGCGCTCCGGCAGGTCGCTCGTCGTCACGTGGGTGTCGCCTCTCGTCGCTGCTGGACGTCGAGTATCGCCGACAACGCACGTCAATGCGACATATCGGACCACGGATCGGACGCCACGCCGTCGACGCGCCGGACCCCCGTCACGGCAGGGCGTGACGGGGGTCCGGGGTGCGACGGTGCGTCGCAGGGGTGCGGCCCGGATGCGGCGGGCGGAGAGGCGTCAGACGGCGGGCGCGGCGGTCTTCTGCTCGTCGTCGACGGCCGGGACGGCCTCGGCGCGGGCGGCGGCCTGGTCGGCGCGGTAGGCGCGGACCGACCAGACGATCGCCCCGACCCAGATCACGGCGATGACCGCGAGGATCAGGCCCTCGGCCGGGGTGTTCTTCAGGCCGATCCAGTCGCTGCGGATGAGCGTGCGGACGTTCGTGAGGACGATGACGCCGCCGACGGCCGAGCCGAGGACGCGCGGCGGCACGTGCCGGACGAGCCACGCGGCGAACGGGGCGGCGATGACGCCACCGATGAGCAGGGCGAGCACCCACGCGAAGTCGATGCCCTGCGAGCCGATCGCGAGGATGAAGCCGAGGCTCGCGGCGAGCGACACGAGGAACTCGGAGGTGTCGATCGAGCCGATGACCTTGCGGGGCTCGAGGCGGCCGCTCGCGAGCAGGGCGGGCGTGCCGACGGGGCCCCAGCCGCCGCCGCCGGTCGCGTCGACGAAGCCGGCGAACACGCCGAGCGGGGCGAGGAAGCGCTTGCGCAGCGGGAGGTGCTGGCGGTCGGTCCGCAGGCCGAAGAGCGTGAACCGCACGAGGAGGTAGACGCCGAGGCCGAGCAGGATGAGCGACATGACGGGCGTCGCGGCCTCGGTCGAGAGGTTCGACAGGACCGTCGCGCCGAGGAAGGCACCGACGGCACCGGGGACGCCGATCTTGAGGACGACCTTCCAGTCGACGTTCTTGAACCGCCAGTGCGAGATGCCGGAGGCGAGGGTCGTGCCGATCTCGGCGAGGTGGACGGTCGCGGACGCGGCGGCCGGGTTGGTGCCGATCGCGAGGAGCAGCGTCGACGAGGTCACCCCGTACGCCATGCCGAGGCTGCCGTCGACGAGCTGGGCTGCGAGGCCGACGAGGGCCAGGAGGATCAGGCTGGGCACGGGGACCACCTAGGGGGACAGAGGCGCTGCGGACGGTGCGGACATCGGTGCTTTCGCAGATAATTCCGACCGCCTTGGTGGCCTAACAACCACCATCCGCATCGTGGACAGCGGTGTTCGCCATCCGGACGCCCGTCCGGCAGGACGTCAGGGGTTGTCCCACGCCCCCTGCGTGTCCGCGAGCGCCTGCACCGGCGCCGGCAGCTCGCGTGCGACGAGGCTCGCGAGGGTCACCTCGTCGAGCACCTGGCGGACGCTCGTGCGCAGCGCGACCCACACGTCGAGCAGCGCCGCGGCCGAGCCCTCGTAGGTCAGGCTCGGCGGGCGCTCGTCGCGCACGGTGACGAGCGGGCCGTCGACCGCCCGGATCACCTCGGCGAGCGTCACCTGGTCCGCGGGCCGCGCGAGGCGGTAGCCCCCGGACCGGCCACGGACCGACGTGACGATGCCCGCGCGGCGCAGGTCGCCGAGGATCCGCTCCAGGAAGCTCGTCGGGATGTCCTGGCCGGCCGCCAGGACGTCGGCCGGCACCGGGTCCCCGTGCGGGCTCGCCGCCAGCTCCGCGCACGCCCGCACCGCATAGTCCGCCTTCGCCGAGACCCGCATGCGACCGATTGTCCCCTGCCCGGGCGTTCGTCCCGGCGGTTGGAATACCCCAGGGGGGTATGGTGTTCGGGTGAGGTGAGCGGTCGGGACCGGCCGCAGGCCCGCCACCCCGACCCGGACCGCCGCAGGAGGACACCGTGCACGGCTACACCGACGCCAAGGACGACTACCTCAAGCGCCTGCGCCGCATCGAGGGGCAGGTCCGCGGCATCGCCCGCATGGTCGACGAGGACGTCTACTGCATCGACGTCCTCACCCAGATCGCCGCCGTCACCAAGGCGCTGCAGGCCGTGAGCATCGGCCTCGTCGAGGACCACCTCGGCCACTGCGTCGTCGACGCCGCCCGGCAGTCCCCCGAGGAGGGCGCCGCCAAGGTCCGCGAGGCCGCGGACGCCATCGCCCGCCTCGTCCGCAGCTGAAGAACCCCCACCACCCAGGAGAAGACCGATGTCCCAGACCACCACGTTCGGCGTCGACGGCATGACCTGCGGCCACTGCGTGCACGCCGTCACCACCGAGCTCACCGCGCTGCCCGGCGTCACCGACGTCGCCGTCGACCTCGTCGTCGGCGGGTCCTCCAAGGTCAGCGTCACGTCCGACGCCCCCCTCGCCGACGAGGCCGTCTCCGACGCCGTCGTCGAGGCTGGCTACGCCGTCACCCCGCGGAGGTCCCTGCTGTGAGCACCCCCGACGAGCGCCCCACGACGGGCGCACCCGTCGCACTCGTCGACCTCGACGTCGAGGGCATGACGTGCGCGTCGTGCGTCGCCCGCGTGGAGCGGCGCCTCAACCAGGTGCCCGGCGCCAGCGCGACCGTCAACCTCGCGCTGGAGACCGCGCACGTCGAGCTCCGGGCGGGCGACGACGGCGGCGTGGCGGACGACGACGCGCTCCTGGCCGCCGTCCGGCGGGCGGGGTACGACGGGCGCGTCACCGCGCGCCGCGGCGAGGGCACCGCGCCCGCCACGCCGTCCGACGTCCCGGCGCACCACCCCGGGCACGACGCCGGGCACGACGCCGGCGGGCACACGGG
>NZ_BIMR01000189.1 GCF_004306155.1 Cellulomonas biazotea | reverse complement strand
CCGGCGGCACGGCCGCGGCCTGGGTCGCCGTGTGGTTCGTGGGTGCCGCGACGGCGTTCAGCCTCTTCCAGGTGCCCTACATCGCGCTGCCCGCCGAGATCGCGGCGACGTCCGCGGAGCGCACGCGCCTGCTCGCGCCCCGCATCGCGGTGCTGGCGGTCGCGATCCTCGCGTTCGGCGCGGGCGGGCCGCTGGTCCGCGACGCGGCGGGCGGCGGACGCACCGGCTACCTCGTCATGGGCGTGGTGAGCGGCGTCGTCATCGGGCTCGGCATGCTCGCCGCCTGGTGGGGCGCGCCTCGCCGGGCCGTCGTCACCCCACCGGCCGGTTCGCCCGTCGCACCGCGGCCCCGCGTGCGCGGCGACGCCCTCCGCCTCGGGCTGGCCGCGCTGCGTGAGCTGCCCGCGTTCCGGTGGCTGCTCGCGACGTTCGTCCTGCAGGCCCTCGCGACCGGCGCGATGCTCGCGGGCGCGCCGTACGTCGCGACGTACGTCCTGCACGACGAGGGGGCGGTCACCGTCCTGTTCGCGGCCCTCGTGGCGCCCGCGCTGCTCGTCATGCCGTTCGCCACGCGGGTCGCCCGCCGCCTCGGCAAGCGCGGCGGGTACCTCGCCGCGTCGGGGCTCTTCGTCGTCGCGACGCTCGCGCTGCTGCCCATGCGGTGGGTGCCCGGGCCGTGGGTGTACGCGCTCGTCGCCGTCGCGGGCGTCGCGTACGCGGGCCTGCAGCTCTTCCCGCTCGCGATGCTGCCCGACGTCGCCGCGGTGGACGCCCGCGAGCGCGGCGTGGACCGGGCGGGCGTCCTGGGCGGGGTGTGGACGGCAGCCGAGACGGCCGGGCTCGCGCTGGGCCCGACGCTCGTCCTGCTGATGCTGGCCGGCACGGGGTTCGTGTCGCGCGCGGGCGGTGACGTGCTCGTGCAGCCGGGTTCGGCGGTCACGGGCATCACGCTCGCGTTCACGCTGCTGCCGGCGCTGCTCGCGGGCGTGAGCCTGCTGACCCTGACCCGCTACACGCTCGCGGAGCACGTCGTGGACGCGACGCCCGCCGACCGGGAGGCACGCTCGTGACCACCTCGCCCCGCTGGACCGCCCGGACGCCCGACGACGTGCTGGGGGTGCTGGCCGACCTGCGTCGCGCGGACCCGCCGACGCACGGCGGGCGCGTGCTGTCGTACGTGTACGACTCGGGCCGGGCCGACCTCGACGCGGTCGCGGCGCGGGCTGTCGAGCTGTTCCTGCCGGTCAACGGGCTGGACCCGACGACGTTCACGTCGGTCGCGGCGCTGGAGGGGCGTGTCGTGGCGCGTGCCCGGCAGGTGCTGGGCGGTGACGAGGGGACGGTCGGGTCGGTGACGACGGGCGGCACGGAGTCGTGCCTGCTCGCCGTGAAGTCGGCGCGCGACGTCTGGCGGGCGGCGGACCCGTCGCGCGTGCACGCACGGCCGACGCTCGTGCTGCCGACGACGGCGCACCCGGCGTTCCACAAGGCGGCGGCGTACCTCGACCTGGACGTCGTCGCGGTGCCGGTCGACACGGTGCGCGGCACCCCCGACGCGCAGGCCGTGCTGCGGGCGCTCGACGAGCGGACGGCGCTGGTCGTCGTGAGCGCACCGAGCTACCCGTTCGGCGTGGTGGACCCGGTCGCGCAGGTCGCGGCGGGTGCGGCGGAGCGGGGCGTCGCGTGCCACGTCGACGCGTGCATCGGCGGCTGGGTGCTGCCGTGGTGGGGGAGCGCGGAGTCGCCCGTCCCGCCGTGGGACCTGCGGGTCGAGGGGGTGACGTCGATCTCCGCCGACCTGCACAAGTACGGGTTCGCGCCGAAGGGTGCGTCGGTCGTGCTGTACCGCGACGCGGCCCGGCACCGGGCGCAGTTCTTCGCGACGACCGCGTGGCCCGGGTACCCGGTGGTCAACCCGACGGTCCTCGGCTCGCGGTCGGCGGGCGGGCTCGCGGCGGCGTGGGCGGTGCTGGAGTCCGTCGGCGAGGACGGGATGGCGGACCTCGTCGCGGCGACGCGGTCGGCCACGGCGACGCTGCGCGCGGTGGTCGACGCGACGCCGGGCGTCCGCCTGGTCGGTGACCCGACCGGTCCGCTGCTCGCGGTCGCGGCCGACGACGCGCTCGACGCCGACCGACGGGTGGACCCGTTCCTGCTGGTCGACGCGCTGCGTCGCCGCGGCTGGCTCGCGCAGGCGCAGCCCGCGCTCGTGCAGGGCGACGGCTCGTCGCTGCCGCGGACCGCGCACCTGACGGTGACCCCGGTGACCCTGCGGGTCGTCGACGACCTCGGGGCTGCCTTCCGCGCCGCGGCCGACGACGTGCGCGGCCTGCCCCCGGCGGCGCCCGACCCGGGTCTCGCGCAGGCCGTCCTGACGGACGGGCTGCCGGAGGACCTCGCGACGGTCATGGCGACGCTGGAGGCCCTGCCGCCCGACGTCGTGCGGCCGCTCCTGGTCGAGGTGCTGGCCCGGGCGTCGGCGCCGACCGCGTGACGCCGGTCACGCCCGCCCGGCGCGCGTGAGACGACTCCGGCCCGCCGGGAGGTGCGGGGTTAGGATCGACGCTCGACAGGCCGTCCTTTAAGACCCGTCCCGTGAGGCGGGGAAGGAGTCCGCATGAGCACTGGCACGCCTGCGCCCGCCGACAGCCTCGAGCACGTGAACGTCGTGCTCGGCGCCCCGGAGATCGGCAGGGCGCTCACCCGTATCGCGCACGAGGTCCTCGAGCGCAACAAGGGCGGCGACGACGTCGTCCTGCTGGGCATCCCCACCCGGGGCCTGCCGCTGGCGCGCCGTCTGGCCGCGCGCCTCGCCGAGGTGGAGCCGGGGCTCGACCCCGCCGCCCTCGCGGGCAGCCTCGACGTGACGATGTACCGCGACGACCTCGCGCACCAGCCCACCCGCACGATCGGCGCGACCGACCTCCCGGGCGGCGGGATCGACGGCAAGGTGGTCGTCCTCGTGGACGACGTCCTGTACTCGGGCCGCACGATCCGGGCCGCGCTCGACGCGATCAGCGACCTGGGGCGGCCGCGGGCGGTCCAGCTCGCCGCGCTCGTGGACCGCGGGCACCGTGAGCTGCCGATCCGCGCGGACTACGTCGGCAAGAACCTGCCGACGTCGACGACCGAGCGCGTGCGGGTCCTGCTGACGGAGACCGACGGCCGGGACGCCGTCGTCATCGAGGGGGGCACCCGATGAGGCACCTGCTGTCCGCCGCGGACCTCGACGTCCGGGACGCGGTGCGGATCCTCGACACGGCGGGGCAGATGGCCGCGACGCAGGCGCGGGAGATCAAGAAGCTCCCGACGCTGCGCGGCCGCACGGTCGTCAACCTGTTCTTCGAGGACTCGACGCGCACCCGCATCTCGTTCGAGACGGCCGCCAAGCGGCTGTCGGCGGACGTCATCAACTTCTCGGCCAAGGGGTCGAGCGTGTCCAAGGGCGAGTCGCTCAAGGACACCGCGCTGACCCTGCAGGCCATGGGCGCCGACGCGGTCGTGATCCGGCACCAGTCGTCGGGCGCGCCGCACACGCTCGCGCACGCCGGCTGGACGAACGGCGCCGTGGTCAACGCGGGCGACGGGACGCACCAGCACCCGACGCAGGCGCTGCTCGACGCGTACACGCTGCGCCGGCACCTCGTGGGTGACGGCGGTCGTTCCGACGTCTCCGGGCAGGACCTCGCGGGCCTGCGGGTCGCGATCGTCGGCGACGTGCTGCACAGCCGGGTCGCCCGGTCCAACGTGCAGCTCCTGCACACCCTGGGCGCCCACGTCACGCTCGTCGCGCCGCCGACGCTCGTCCCCGTCGGGGTCGAGGCGTGGCCCGCCCGCGTCTCGTACCACCTGGACGAGGTCATCGCCGACGACAAGCCCGACGCGGTCATGATGCTGCGCGTCCAGCGTGAGCGGATGTCGAGCGCGGGCGGCGGGTTCTTCCCCAGCCCTCTGGAGTACACCCGCGGCTTCGGTCTCGACGCGCGCCGCCTCGACGCGCTGCCCGACCACGCGATCGTGCTGCACCCCGGACCGATGAACCGCGGCCTGGAGATCTCCGCCGACGCCGCCGACTCGCCGCGCGCGGTGATCGTCGAGCAGGTCGCCAACGGGGTCGCCGTGCGCATGGCCGTGCTGTACCTGCTGCTCGCGGGCGAGTCGCCCGCCCCGACGACGACGAAGGTGGACGCGTGACGACGAGGTACCTGCTGACCGACGTGGCGCCGCTCGGCGGGACGCCCGTCGACGTCCTGCTGGCCGACGGCGTCATCGCCGCGACCGGCCCCGACGCCCGCGCGCAGGCCGGTGACGACGCGACCGTGATCGACGGAGCGGGCCTCGTCCTGCTGCCCGGCCTGGTGGACCTGCACACGCACCTGCGCGAGCCGGGCCGCGAGGACGCCGAGACGGTCCGTACCGGCACGCGCGCCGCCGCCGCGGGCGGCTTCACGGCCGTGCACGCGATGGCGAACACGACGCCCACCCAGGACACCGCCGGTGTCGTCGAGCAGGTGTGGCGGCTCGGCCGCGACGCCGGCTGGGTCGACGTGCGGCCCGTCGGGGCGGTCACCGTCGGCCTGGAGGGGGAGCGGCTCGCCGAGCTGGGCGCGATGGCGCAGTCGGAGGCCGCCGTGCGCGTGTTCTCCGACGACGGCAAGTGCGTGCACGACCCGGTGCTCATGCGCCGCGCGCTCGAGTACGTCAAGGCGTTCGACGGGGTCGTCGCGCAGCACGCGCAGGAGCCGCGGCTCACCGAGGGCGCCCAGATGCACGAGGGCGTCGTGTCGGCCGAGCTCGGCCTGACCGGCTGGCCCGCGGTCGCCGAGGAGGCGGTCATCGCCCGCGACGTGCTGCTCGCCGAGCACGTCGGCTCGCGCCTGCACGTGTGCCACCTGTCGACCGCCGGGTCGGTCGAGATCATCCGCTGGGCGAAGTCACGCGGCATCGACGTCACCGCCGAGGTCACGCCCCACCACCTGGTCCTCACCGACGACCTGGCCCGCGGGTACGACCCGCTGTTCAAGGTCAACCCGCCGCTGCGCACCGCCGCGGACGTCGAGGCGGTCCGCGCGGGCCTGGCCGACGGGACGATCGACATCGTCGCGACCGACCACGCGCCGCACACGCGCGAGGACAAGGACTGCGAGTGGGCGGCCGCCGCGTTCGGCATGACCGGCCTCGAGACCGCGCTGTCCGTCGTGCAGGAGACGATGGTCGACACCGGCCGCATGACCTGGGCCGACGTCGCCCGCGTCCTGTCGAGTGCGCCCGCCCGGATCGGTCGCGTCGACGACCACGGCCGGCCCGTCGCGGTGGGGGAGCCCGCCAACCTCGTGCTCGTGGACCCCGCCGCCCGCCGGGTCGTCGACCCGCGCGAGCAGGCCACCAAGAGCGTCAACTCGCCCTTCCGCGGCCGTGAGCTGCCCGGGCGCGTCGTCGCGACGTTCCTGCGCGGACGCGCGACCGTCCTGGACGGCGTGCCGTGTGACGACGACGCCGCGGTGTCCCGGTGACCGCGGTCGCCCCGACCGGGGGTGCCCGGTGACCCGCACCACCGTCTCCGTCGTCGTCCTCGTCGTCCTCGCGGTGCTCGCGCTGTGGGGGATGCGGGCCGGCTGGCTCGCCCGACGACGACGCAGCGCCGACGTCGTCCCGACCCTGCCCGTCGCACCCGCCGACCTCGGTGCCACGCGGCTCGGCCCGCTCGACGCCGTGTACGTCTCGACCACCCGGGCCGGCGACTGGCTCGACCGCGTCTCGGCGCACGACCTCGGGGTGCGCAGCCCCGCGGTCGTCGAGGTCCACGACGCCGGGGTGACGATCACCCGCACGGGCGCGACGGACGTCTTCGTCCCCGCCTCGACCCTGCGGGCCGCCGGCACCGCACCCGGCATCGCGGGCAAGGTCGTCGGCGGCGACGGCGTCGTCGTCGTCACCTGGCAGCCCGACCCCGACGACCCGCGCGGCCTCGACACCGGCCTGCGCCCGCGGCACGCCGCCGACCGCACCCGGCTGGTCGACGCCCTCACGGGCCTCGTCACCGCCGGCGCCACCGCGGCCGCCGCACCCACCGACCACGCGCCCGGCGCACCCGGGCAGGACGCGACCCCCGGCACCGCCGGGCAGGAGGAGAAGCCATGACCGACGCAGTGCTCGTCCTCGAGGACGGCCGGACGTTCGCCGGGCGGGTGTACGGCGCCACCGGCCGGACCCTCGGCGAGATCGTCTTCAACACCGGCATGACGGGCTACCAGGAGACCCTGACCGACCCGTCGTACCACCGCCAGATCGTCGTGATGACCGCACCGCACATCGGCAACACGGGCGTCAACGACGAGGACCCCGAGTCGGACCGCATCTGGGTCGCGGGCTACGTGGTCCGCGACCCCGCGCGGCGCTCGTCGAGCTGGCGTGCGCGCCGCACCCTCGACGAGGAGCTCGCGGCGCAGGGCATCGTCGGGATCAGCGGCATCGACACGCGTGCCCTCACGCGGCACCTGCGCGAGCGGGGCGTCATGCGCGCCGGGATCTTCTCCGGCGACGCGCTGCTGGCCGACGGCGAGCGCCGCCCGGACGACGAGCTGCTCGACGAGGTCCTCGCCGCACCCGCGATGGCGGGCGCCGACCTCGCGGGCGAGGTGTCGACCGACGAGGCGTACGTGGTCGAGGCCCTCGGCCCCGACGGTCAGCCGCTCGCGGAGCCCGTCGCGACGGTCGCGGCCGTCGACCTCGGCATCAAGGCGATGACCCCGCAGCGACTCGCCGAGCGCGGCGTGCGCGTGCACGTCCTGCCGGCCACCGCGACGATCGACGACGTCCTCGCGACGTCGCCCGACGGCGTGTTCTTCTCCAACGGCCCCGGCGACCCGTCCGCGGCCACGCACGAGGTCGACCTGCTGCGCGACGTCCTGGACCGCCGCATCCCGTTCTTCGGCATCTGCTACGGCAACCAGCTGCTCGGCCGCGCGCTCGGCTACGGCACCTACAAGCTCGGCTACGGGCACCGCGGCGTGAACCAGCCGGTGATGGACCGTCTCACCGGCAAGGTCGAGATCACGGCGCACAACCACGGCTTCGCCGTGGACGCCCCCCTCGACGGGGAGTCGACCGCGCCGCACGACGGCGGCCGCTACGGCCGGGTCGTCGTGAGCCACGTGGACCTCAACGACGACGTCGTGGAGGGTCTGCGCGCGCTCGACCTGCCCGCCTTCTCGGTGCAGTACCACCCGGAGGCCGCGGCCGGCCCGCACGACGCCGCCTACCTGTTCGACCGCTTCGTCGAGCTCATGACCGCCCAGAACCCGAACGACGAGAAGGGCGCCGCCTGATGCCCCGCCGCACCGACATCTCCAGCGTCCTGGTCATCGGGTCCGGCCCGATCGTCATCGGCCAGGCCTGCGAGTTCGACTACTCCGGGACGCAGGCGTGCCGCGTCCTGAAGGAGGAGGGCCTGCGGGTCGTCCTGGTCAACTCGAACCCCGCCACGATCATGACGGACCCCGAGTTCGCCGACGCGACCTACGTCGAGCCGATCACGACCGAGGTCCTCACGACGATCATCGCCAAGGAGCGCCCCGACGCGATCCTGCCCACGCTGGGCGGCCAGACGGCCCTCAACGCGGCGATCGCGCTGGACGAGGCGGGCGTGCTCGAGAAGTACGGCGTCGAGCTCATCGGCGCGAACATCCCCGCCATCCAGAAGGGCGAGGACCGCGAGCAGTTCAAGCAGGTCGTCGAGGTCTGCGGCGGCGAGTCGGCCCGCTCGGCCATCGTGCACACCATCGACGACGCCCTCGCGGCCGTCGAGGACCTCGGCTACCCGGTCGTCGTGCGCCCGTCGTTCACGATGGGCGGCCTCGGCTCGGGCATCGCCTACGACGAGGAGGACCTGCGCCGCATCGTCGGCCAGGGCCTGCACTACTCGCCGACCACCGAGGTGCTCCTGGAGGAGTCGATCCTCGGCTGGAAGGAGTACGAGCTCGAGCTCATGCGCGACAAGCACGACAACGTCGTGGTGGTCTGCTCGATCGAGAACGTCGACCCGGTCGGCGTGCACACGGGCGACTCCGTGACGGTCGCGCCCGCGCTCACGCTCACCGACCGCGAGTTCCAGAAGCTGCGCGACATCGGCATCGCGGTCATCCGCGAGGTCGGCGTCGACACCGGCGGGTGCAACATCCAGTTCGCCGTCGAGCCCACGACGGGCCGCGTCGTCGTCATCGAGATGAACCCGCGCGTCTCGCGGTCCTCCGCGCTCGCGTCGAAGGCGACGGGCTTCCCGATCGCGAAGATCGCCGCGAAGCTCGCCGTCGGGTACACGCTCGACGAGATCCCGAACGACATCACGGGCTCGACCCCGGCGTCGTTCGAGCCGACGCTCGACTACGTCGTCGTCAAGGTGCCGCGCTTCGCGTTCGAGAAGTTCCCGGCCGCCGACGACACGCTCACGACGACCATGAAGTCCGTCGGCGAGGCCATGGCGCTGGGCCGCAACTTCACCGAGGCGCTCGGCAAGGCGATGCGCTCGATCGACAAGAAGGGCTCGGTGTTCCACTGGGCCGGCGAGCCGGCCGCGGGGGAGGAGCTCGACGCGCTCGTCGCGACGATCGGACGCCCCACCGAAGGGCGCCTGATCGACGTGCAGCAGGTGCTGCGCGCGGGCGTCGAGGTCGACGAGGTCTACGCCCGCACGGGCATCGACCCGTGGTTCCTCGACCAGGTCCAGCTCGTCAACGAGGTCGCCGCCGCGACCGCGGCCGCCGAGGTGCTGACCCGCGAGGTGCTCGCGCACGCGAAGCGGCACGGCCTGTCGGACGCGCAGGTCGCGCAGCTGCGCGGCACGAGCGAGGACGCGGTGCGCCGCGCCCGGCACGCCGTGGGGCTGCGCCCGGTGTTCAAGACGGTGGACACGTGCGCCGCCGAGTTCGCCGCCAGCACGCCGTACCACTACTCGGCGTACGACGAGGAGACCGAGGTGCAGCCGCGCGAGCGGCCCGCGATCCTCATCCTCGGCTCCGGGCCGAACCGCATCGGGCAGGGCATCGAGTTCGACTACTCGTGCGTGCACGCGGCGCTGGCCCTCAAGGGCGAGTTCGAGACCGTCATGGTCAACTGCAACCCCGAGACGGTGTCCACGGACTACGACACCTCGGACCGGCTGTACTTCGAGCCGCTGACGTTCGAGGACGTCCTGGAGGTCTACCAGGCGGAGCTCGCCGCCGGTCCCGTCGCGGGGCTCATCGTCACGCTCGGCGGCCAGACCCCGCTCTCGCTCGCGCAGCGCCTCGCCGACGCCGGGCTGCCCATCCTCGGCACGTCCCCGGAGGCCATCGACGCCGCCGAGGACCGCGGGGAGTTCGGCAAGGTCCTCGAGCAGGCGGGCCTGCCGGCCCCCGCGTTCGGCACCGCGACGACGCTCGGCGGCGCCAAGGAGACGGCGCGACGCATCGGGTTCCCCGTGCTCGTGCGGCCGTCGTACGTCCTCGGCGGGCGCGGCATGGAGATCGTCTACGACGAGCACCAGCTCACCGAGTACGTGCAGCGCGCGCTCGACAACGCGGCCGACGGCGGACGCGCGGGCACCCTCCCGCCGCTGCTCATCGACCGCTTCCTCGACGACGCGATCGAGATCGACGTCGACGCGCTGTTCGACGGCACCGAGCTGTTCCTCGGCGGTGTCATGGAGCACATCGAGGAGGCCGGGATCCACTCCGGCGACTCGGCGTGCGCCCTGCCGCCCGTGACGCTCTCGACGTCCGAGCTCGAGCGCATCCGCCTCTCGACCGAGGCGATCGCCCGCGGCGTGGGCGTGCGCGGTCTGCTCAACATCCAGTTCGCGCTCGTCTCCGACGTGCTCTACGTCCTGGAGGCCAACCCGCGCGCGTCGCGCACCGTGCCGTTCGTCTCCAAGGCGACCGGCGTCTCGCTCGCCAAGGCAGCGGCGCTCGTCATGGCCGGCCGCTCGATCGCCGACCTGCGCGCGTCGGGGATCCTGCCCGAGCAGGACGCGAGCGTGCTCGACCTCGACTCGCCGGTCGCCGTCAAGGAGGCCGTGCTGCCCTTCAAGCGGTTCCGCACCGCCCAGGGCGTCGTCGTCGACACGGTCCTCGGCCCGGAGATGCGCTCGACGGGCGAGGTCATGGGCTTCGACGTCGACTTCCCGACGGCGTTCGCGAAGTCGCAGGAGGCGGCGTTCGGCGGCCTGCCGACGAGCGGCAAGGCGTTCATCTCGGTCGCCGACCGGGACAAGCGCTCGATCGTCTTCCCCGTGAAGCGCCTCGCCGAGCTGGGCTTCGAGATCCTCGCCACGGAGGGCACCGCCGCGGTCCTGCACCGCAGCGGCATCCAGTCGACCGTGGTCCGCAAGTACTCCGCGGGCCGCGGTGCCGACGGCGAGCCGACGATCGTCGACCTCATCACGGCCGGCGACGTCGACATCGTCGTCAACACCCCCTCGGGCCAGGGCGCCCGGGCCGACGGCTACGAGATCCGCGCCGCGACGACCGCCGCCGACAAGGCGATCGTCACGACCGTCCAGCAGCTCGGCGCCGCGGTCCAGGCCATCGAGGCGGCCCAGGCCGGGCCGTTCGCGGTGACCAGCCTGCAGGAGCACGACGCGGCGGCGGCGCGGCGGCGTGAGGCCCGCGCGGCGGTCCCGGCGTGAGCGGCGACGTCGCGGCGGGAGCCGGGCGCGAGCCGTTCGGCGCCCGCCTGGCCGCGGCCATGGCGGACCACGGTCCGTTGTGCGTCGGGATCGACCCGCACCCCGTGCTGCTCGCGGACTGGGGGCTGACGGACGACGCGGCAGGGCTGCGCACGTTCGCCCGCACCGTGCTCGACGCGGTCGGCGGCCGGGTCGCGGCCGTCAAGCCGCAGTCGGCGCTGTTCGAGCGGCACGGGTCCGCGGGGGTGGCCGTCCTGGAGGAGGTCGTCGCCGCCGGCCGCGAGACCGGCACGCTCGTCGTGGTCGACGCGAAGCGCGGCGACATCGGCTCGACGATGGCCGGCTACGCCGACGCGTACCTGCGGGACGGGTCGCCGCTCGCCGGCGACGCCCTCACCGTCTCGCCGTACCTCGGCTTCGGGTCGCTCGACCCGGCCGTCGACCAGGCGCTCGCCACGGGGCGCGGGCTGTTCGTGCTGTGCCTCACCTCCAACAAGGAGGGGCACGAGGTGCAGCACGCCCGCACCGAGGACGGCGCGACCGTGGCCGCGAGCATCGCGGCCCGTGCGGCAGCCCTCAACGCCGGCCTCGACCCGATGGGGTCGATCGGGCTGGTCGTCGGCGCGACCGTCGGCGACGCGGCCACCCGGACGGGCACCGACCTCACGCGCGTCAACGGCCCGCTCCTGGCCCCCGGCGTGGGGGCCCAGGGGGCCGGTCAGCGCGAGCTCACGCAGGTGTTCGGCGCCGCCCGGCGGCAGGTCCTGGCCTCCTCGTCGCGCGGCGTCCTCGCGGCCGGGCCGGACGTCGCCGCCCTGCGCACCGCCGCCCGTCGTGCCGCCGACGAGGCGCGCGCCGCGCTCGCCTGACTACCGGGCACGTCGTGGAGCCCCGCCGCACGGCCGCGGGGCTCTGCGGCGCGCCCCCCGAGCGCGTCCCGCGTCGGAGCTCGTCGGGACGTCCTCGCAGGTCGCTCCGGCGCGTCCGCGTTGCCGACCACGTGGACCGTCGCTAGTTTCATTCTCACGGCCCCCCGCAACCTGGGGACCATCGGCCCACTGACGAGAAGGTGACGCGCGTGGCTCTTCCTCCGCTGACTCCCGAACAACGAGCCGCAGCGCTCCAGAAGGCCGCCGCCGCCCGGCAGGCCCGTGCCGAGGTGAAGAACCGCCTCAAGTACTCGCAGGGCACCCTGTCCGAGGTGATCGAGCAGGGCCAGAAGGACGAGACCATCGGCAAGCTCAAGGTGCTCGCGCTCCTCGAGTCCCTGCCCGGTGTGGGCAAGGTCAAGGCCCGTGCGATCATCTCCGAGATCGGCATCTCCGAGACGCGGCGCGTCCGCGGCCTCGGACCCCACCAGGTGAAGGCGCTCGTCGACCGCTTCGGGTGACGAACGGTTCGTCACCGCCCGCAGCACGAGGAGCACCGCACCACCCATGACGACGACGCCCGCCCGGCTGACCGTTCTCGCCGGACCCACCGCCGTCGGCAAGGGCACGGTGTCCGCCGACGTCCGCGCCCGGTATCCCGAGGTCTGGCTGTCGGTGTCCGCGACGACGCGGCCACCGCGGCCGGGCGAGGTCGACGGCGTGCACTACCACTTCGTCAGCGTCGACGAGTTCGACCGCATGGTCGAGCAGGGCGACCTGCTGGAGTGGGCGGTCGTGCACGGCCGCAACCGGTACGGCACCCCGCGCGAGCCCGTCGAACGACGGCTCGCGGCCGGGGAGCCGGCACTGCTCGAGATCGACCTACAGGGTGCGCGCCAGGTCCGCGCGACCATGCCCGACGCGAGCTTCGTGTTCCTCGCCCCACCGTCGTTCGCCGAGCTCGAGCGGCGGC
>NZ_BIMR01000188.1 GCF_004306155.1 Cellulomonas biazotea | reverse complement strand
CGCGGCGACCTCGACGGCCGTGGCGCGGGCGACGCGCTCGACGAGGGAGCGATCCCACGACGCGGCCATGCCGAGCTGGGTCGGGTAGATCGTGGCGCCCTCCCAGAAGGAGTGGCCGTGGATGCAGTCCTCGCCGACGAGCAGCGGGATCCGCAGCCGCGTCTGCTCGGTGAGGTCGTGGGCCTCGAGGACGTGCTCGGGGCTGGTGTGCAGGATCGAGCCGACGTGGACGTCCTCGATGAGGCTGCGGACGCCGTCGCGGGCATCGAGCTGGAGCATCTGGCCGACCTTCTCGGGGAGGGTCATGCGTCCGACGAGGTCGGCGACGCGCTCGGCGACGGGGAGCGCGGGGTCCTGGTACGGGTGGGGCACGACGGGTCCTCTCACGGCGGCGATGACGTCGGGGCGACGCGCTTCGGGTGCGGGCCGAATCGATTCGACGCCTCGAGTGTAGACGGGAATTACTGACAGGTCAGTAAGTTGTCGCGGTGAATCCACGGGGCGTCCCCCCGATGGCGGAGAGCGCCGTCCAGGGACAGTGTGGCCCGCGGAGGTGACACCCATGACCGACACGTTCCCCGTGATCCGCCAGGTGGTCCTCGACACCACCGACGCCCGCGGCCTCGCCGAGTTCTACCGGGCCCTGTTCGGCCTCACCTACCGCCCCGGCGACGAGCCGCCCGCCCCCGGCGAGCCCGACCCGCGCGGCCGCGACTGGCTCGTCCTCACCGGCGGCGACGGCGTCCCCCTCGCGTTCCAGCAGGTCGAGCACCTGACCCCCTCCACGTGGCCCGACCACGCCGTCCCGCAGCAGCTCCACCTCGACTGCACCGTGCCCGACGTCGCGACGCTCGACGCCCAGCACGAGCGCGCCCTCGCCCTCGGCGCCACGCTCCGGTACGACCGGACCGACGACCCCGAGGAGCCCCTACGGGTCTACGTCGACCCGTCCGGCCACCCGTTCTGCCTGTTCGTCGGCTGACGCGACGGCCGTCGGGGTGTCGACCGGGACGACCCCGCCGCCCGCGCCGACAGCGGTCGGCGTGCCGGTGCGTCCGGCGGCGGGGCCTGCGCGACGATCGGGCGGTGCAGCACCTCGACGACGCCGAGCGGCGTGCCCGCCTCGCCGTCCGCCACGCCGTCGCCCCCGCCCACCGCGTGCCCGACGTCGAGTCCGCCGCCCGCGCCGTCGTCTGCCTGCACGCGACCGACCCCGCCGGCCTGTACCTCTCGGCGTGGGCGCGTACCGACGGCTTCCAGGTGGAGGACCTCGACCGCGCGCTCTACACGGACCGCAGCCTGGTCAAGCACCTCGCGATGCGCCGCACGCTGTTCGCCGTCCCGCGCGACGTGCTGCCCGTCGTCCAGGCCGCCTGCTCGTCGCGCGTCGCCGCGACCGAGCGTCGTCGCCTGGAGAAGGAGGTCGTCGCCGCCGGCCTCACCGACGACGGCCCCGCGTGGTTCGACCAGGCGGTCGCCGCGACCGTCGCCGAGCTGCACGGCAGCGAGCCCCTGACCTCGACGCAGCTCCGGCAGCGGCTGTCCGTCATCGACGCGCACATCGCCTACGGCGGCGACAAGCCGTGGGCGGGGAAGTTCTCCGTCGCGTCCCGCGTCCTCACGTGCCTGCAGGCCGCCGGGACCGTCGTGCGCGCCGCGAACCTCGGCCGCTGGACCGCGTCCCGGCCGACGTGGGCGCTCGCGCGCGACTGGCTCGGCGACGACATCGCCCCCGTCGACGAGCGCACGGCCCGCGCCGACCTCGTCCGGCACTGGCTCGCCCGGTTCGGGCCCGGCACGACCGCCGACGTGCGGTGGTGGCTCGGGTCGACGCTGCGAGACGTCCGGCAGGCGCTCGCCGACGTCGGCGCGGTCGAGGTCACGCTCGACGGTGGGCTCACCGGCTGGGTCCTGGCCGACGACGTCGACCCCGTCGGACCCGTCGACCCCTGGGTCGCGCTGCTGCCGTGGCTCGACCCCGCGACCATGGGCTGGACCGACCGCGACTGGTACGTCGGACCGCACCGCGCCCAGGTCTACGACGCCGTCGGCAACGGCGCCGCCGCGATCTGGGTCGACGGGCGCATCGTCGGCGCCTGGACCGTCGCGACGACCGGCGAGGTCGTCCTCTACCCGCTGGAGGACGTCGGCCGCGACGCCACCGCCGCGGTCGAGACCGAGGCCGACCGCCTCACGACGTGGCTCGCGGGCACGCCCGTCCTGCCGCGCTTCCCGGCCCCGCTGGTCGGCGGCCGGTCCTGACCCGCCCGGTGACCCGGCAGGGCCACCGACTCCGCCACCTCTCCGTCGACCGCCCGGTGGTCAGCCAAGGACCACCGCGGACTCCTCCGAGTACCCCAGCAGCCGCGGGCCGAGCCGGGTGAGCCACTGCAGGTCGTCGGGGACGGCCACGGTCCGGACGAGCGTGCCCGTGCGGCGGTCGAGGACGTCCAGCGACGGCGGCCCGCTCGCGGACGGGTCGGCGACGACCAGCACGATGTGCGGGCCGTCGCACATGACCTCGATCTGCCCTGTCGTGACGGGCGTCGTGTAGGTCCACACGACCTCGCCCGTCCTCGCGTCGAGCGCGACCGTGCCCGCCGACGTCGGCAGGTGCACCCGGCCGTCGGCGACGGTTGCCGGCGTGCCGCTCGGCACGACGACCTCCGTGAGCTCGGTCTCCCAGAGCTGCCGGCCCGTCCGGCCGTCCCAGCCCCACACCGTCCCGCCGGCGCTCGACACCTCCAGCCCGGGCACGCTGCCGTCGTCGAGCACCCGCGTCGAGAGCGTCCCCAGCACCTCGAGGTCGGGCAGTCCCGCACGGACCACCCGGTTGCGGCCGAGGTCGGTCCGGGCCACGAGCCGGCCGATCCCCGACCAGGTCTGGTCCAGCGCGAGGTCGTCGCGGCGCTCGCCCGTGGCGCTCAGCGCGTACGTCTGCCCCGCACCCGTGAACACGACGGCGTGCCCTCCGGCCTCGGAGACCGACAGCCAGCCCGCCGAGTCGTCGTCGGGCTCGTCGTCGGGCGACCGGTACCGCCACCGCTCCTCGCCCGTGACGGTGTCGACGCCCGCGACGACGACGTGCCGCTCGTCGTCCAGCCACGCGAGAGCCGTGACGTCGCCGAGCGTCGCCGCCGACCACGCCGGCGGGACGTCCGCCTGCGACCGGATCGTGCCGTCGTGCAGGTCGACGACGACGAGGCGGGACCACTGCGGTGCCGGCCTGCGCTGCTCCTCGGCCGGGCCCGCGGTGCGGAACGCGTCGGCCGTGAAGCACACGAGCGTCTCCGGTGCGCGCCCGGGGTCCGCCAGCTCGGCCGGGGGCGGCAGGCACGACGACACGCCCCAGGTGTCCGAGCGCAGCAGCTCGGGGACGGCCGGGGCGATCGCGACCGACCACACCTCCTGGCCCGTCGACAGGTCGCGCGCGAGGACCGCGGGCGACCCGTCGTCGAGGACCGTCGGGCCGACGCCCGTGCCGCCGACGAACGCGACGGGGTACCAGCGCTCGTCGTCCGTCGGCGTCCACAGGGCCGTGAGCTCGGCGCCGACGTCGGCGATCGCGCCCGGCAGCGCCGCGATCCGGGCGTCGACGGCCGCCGCCCGGGAGTCCAGGAGCGTCTGCGTCGCGAGCAGCCCGACGGCGGCGACCGCCACGGGGACGACCCAGCGGCCGTGCCGGCGCCACTCCCGCCAGGTGCGGCGGGGGCGTCGTCCGGCTCCTGCCGGGTCTGCGTCGTCCGGGCCGCCCGGCGCGGGGACGTGGCGGGGCGTCAGGTCGACGTCGTCGTCCTCGACGAGCTCGACCTCGGTGAGGCGCTCACCGCGGGGCATGCGGGGAGGCTACCTCGCGAGGACCGCCCGCAGGGTGGCCCGGGACGACGTCGTCGACCGGTCAGCCGAGGACGCGGTAACCCTCGGGACTCGTCGCCAGGAACACGTCGCCCAGCGGCCAGACGACGGCGTCCGCGGGCAACGCGACCTGCCGGACCATGGCACCGGTCCGCCGGTCGAGGACGGCGATCGCGTCGGTGCCGCCGTCCGTGCCGCTCAGGACGAGGACGTGCGGGCCGTCGGTGAGGACCGCGCCGCGGTCGCCCGGTGGCAGGGGCGTCGACCAGAGCACCTCGCCCGTCGCGGCGTCGAGCGCGACCGCCGCGTCCTCCGTCACCCCGTGCAGACGCCCCTCCGCGACGAGGACCGACGCCCGCGTCGCGCCGACCAGCCGCACGTCGGCCGTCCAGCGCGCCGCGCCCGTGCGGCCGTCCCACGCCGACGTCCGGGTCGCCTCCGGGGAGACCTCCAGGCCGGGCGCGCTCCCGTCGTCGACCGTGCGGCGCGCCAGGTCGCCGGGCACCACAAGGTCGGGCAGGCCCGCGCGGGCGACCCGCCGCAGGCCGCCCTCGGCGCGCGAGACCAGCCAGCCGTCGACCGAGGTCAGCGCGTCGTCGAGGACGTCCGGTGAGAACGACTCGCCCGCGGCCGTGAACCCGACGAGGTGCTGGCGCGTCAGCGCGACCACGACGCCGCCACCCGCGCTCCAGGCGACCGGGCCGGACGCCGTCCCGTCGCGCCGCTGCGCCGCCGGCGCCGCGTCGGGGACCACGTGCCGCCAGCGCTCCTCGCCCGACATCGTGTCGACCGCGACGAGCTCGACCCCGCCTTCGGCGTCGCGGCGGACGAGGACGGTGCGGTCCTCGAGCACGGCGGTCGACCGGACCGGGTCCACGTCGTGCCGCGCACGGACCGTGCCGTCCCGGGCGTCCACCACCGTGACCCGGGACCACGTCGCGGGCTGCTCGTGGAGCTGGTCGCCCTCGAGGTGCTGGTAGCCGTCGGACGCCACGCACACGACGACGTCCGGGAGGCTGCCCGTCTCGGTGCTGCCGGCGGGCGGGGAGCAGCGCGTGAGGCCGTAGACCCCCTGCTGCGCGAGGTCTGGGACCGCGTCGCCCAGCGGCACGGCCCAGCGCTCCTCGCCCGTGTCGAGGTCGCGCGACGTCAGCGTCGGGGTCGCGTCGCGCCGGACCAGCGCGAGGACGCCGCCGTCGACGGCGACCAGCGGGGCGGGCTGCTCGGCCGGGTCCGCGACCCACAGGGTCGTGAGCTCGTCGCCGACGTCGGCGACGGCACCCGGGAGGGCGGCGATCGCCGCGTCGGCGGCGTCCGCGCGCGCGTCGAGCAGGACCTGCACGCCGACGAGGGCGGCCGCGACCACGACCGGCACCCACGCCCACCGGAGCAGCCGCCGTGCTGGGCGGCGCCCGGGACGCCGGGATGGGCTCTCGACCGGGTCGACCGGGTCGGCGTCGTCGACGAGCCGGACCGGGGTGAGGCGCTGGTCGGACGGCATGCGCGGAGGCTACTGGCGACGCCGGGGTCGTCGGGGCGGAACGGGACGGCGGATGTCGGGCGGCACGCACGCCGGTCGCGCTGGACCGCGCCGTGCGTGCCGCCCGTGGTCCGTCAGGCCTGGGCGGGGGCCTTGGCGTGCTCGAGCGCCCAGTCGAGGGCCTTGTCCGCGACGGCCTCCCAGCCCGGTGCGGCGCAGGTCCAGTGGTCGCGGTCCGGGAACTCGTGGTACTCGGTGAGCGCCGGCGACTTGTCGTAGTGCTTGGCGTTCGAGCGGTTCACCGACGCGGGCATGATGTGGTCCTTGCCGCCCGCGATGAACAGCAGCGGTGCCCGGTCGTTGCCGTAGTCGACCCAGGTCTCCTGGTGGCCGGGCTTGTAGTTGGCGATCAGCCCGTACGCCCAGATCCACGCGCCGGGCGCCGCGATGGCGTACCGCTCGTAGACCTTGTCCGACTCCTCGCGGCTGAGGGTGTTGGTGAAGGCGTAGTGGAACTGCTCGGGGGTGAACGCGACGGCCCCGTGCCGCTTCGACAGGCTCGTGAAGGCGGCGCTGAGCGACTTGAGCTGCGACAGGGGCGTGACGCGGACGCCCTCCGTGGGCGCCGAGTCGACGACGACCCCCGCGGCGCCGAGACCCCGCGCGAGCAGGAGCTGCGTGAGGGTGCCGCCGAACGAGTGGCCCATGATGATCGGCGGCACGTCGAGGCCCTCGATCACGGCGGCCAGGTGGTCGACGACCTCCGGGACCGTGAGCTTGGCGATGAGGTCGGGGTTCTCGCGGAGCGCCTCGACCTCGATCTCGAAGCCCGGGTAGCCGGGCGTCAGGACGCGGAAGCCCTTCGCGGTGTAGTGCTCGACCCAGCCCTCCCAGCTGCGCGGGGTCATCCACAGGCCGTGCACCAGGACGATCGTGTCGGGTGGAGTGGTCATGTCGGTCCTCTTCTCGAGCGGTGCGGCGAACGAGCTGGAGCGGTACGACTGACGGGGGGACGTGCCGGGCATCCCGGGACGAGCCGGTCACCCAGGGCCGATCATCGCCTGCCACGGCCCCGCACGGGAAGAGCCCCCGTGCAGGTCAGGTCCGCGGAGAACGATGTCGGGACGGCGCCGCGCAGGACGCGCGCCGCGCTCCGGCCCCGCGGCCCTGTGGGTCAGACGTCGGCGGGCGCGACCGTCTGGCGCCGGGCGTCCTCGAGCGCGCGGCGGCCCGACGGCAGCGCGAGCGCCACACCGACCACCACGAACAGCGCCACCCCCGCCAGGACCAGCAGCAGCTCGACGCTCATCCGGTCCGCGAGCGGCCCGAACACCGCCATGCCGAACGGCATCGCGACCGCCATGACGATCCCCACGAAGCCGAACACGCGCCCCTGCATCTGCGGCTCGACGGTCTCCTGCAGGACGGTCGTCGACGGCGTCGAGAAGAACGGCACCCCGAGGCCCAGCAGGAACATGAACCCGAGGAACACCCACAGGTTCGTCGACAGCCCCAGACCGATGGAGATGCCGCCGAACGCGACCGTCGAGCCGACGATCATCCCGATCCGGCTCCGGTTCGCCGCCCACGTCGCGACCACCGCACCGCCGATCAGCATGCCGATGCTGAACGCGAGCTCGTTGGCGGTGAGCTTCCAGACCTCGTCGCCGAACGTCCGCACGACCATGAGCGGCGTCAGGTACGACGGCGCGACGATCAGCACGAACACCACCGCGAACAGCGCCAGCACCCAGCGCACGAACGCGTGCCCCGCGATGTACCGCAGCCCGCCGACCAGGTCGTCGAAGTACCCGACCGGCGCGGCGTCCTCGCCGTCCGCCGCGGTCCGCACGACCCGCGCGACGGGGACCAGCAGCAGCAGGCCGATGCCGATCGCGGCCGTCACGACGTCGACGAAGAACACCGCGACGATGTCGAAGCTCGCGTACACCGCCGCGGCCGCCGCCGGGGCGACGAGCATCATCGCCGACTGGATCGTCGCGTTGATGCCGTTGACCCGCATGAGGTGACGCGTCGGGACGATCTGCGGGACCAGCGCCGACACCGCCGGCGTCTGGATGCCCGCGCCCGCCGACCGGATCGCGAGCGCCGCGTAGATGAGCCACAGGTCGTCCGCGCCGCCGAGCATGAGCAGCGCCAGGGCGAGCGTCGTGACCGCGATCGTCGCGTCCGCCGCGATGATGAGCAGCTTGCGGTTGTGCCGGTCCGCCCACACGCCGCCGAAGATCGAGATGACCGCCTGCGGGAGGAAGCCGAACACCGACGACAGCGCGAGCACCGAGCCCGACTGCGTCTGCAGCGTCAGGTGCCACATGACGGCGTACTGCACGAGCATCGAGCCGAACAGCGACACCGTCTGCCCGCTGAGGAAGACGACGGTGTCCCGGACCCAGCCGGGGCGGTCGTCGGCCTCTGCCGGTGCGCCGCCCGCGCCCGCCGTGCCGCCGGGCGCGTCGGCGAGCACCGCCGTCGCGGCGGTGTCGGGGGAGTCGTGCGTCGGCCGGTCGCCGGTCGGCGGGGTCGAGGACGTCGGTGCGGTGGCGTCGTCGGTCACCGCACCATGGTCGCCTCCGCCACCGACATCGCCCACCCCTTTTGCCCTCGGTGCGTGTCGGAGGTCGTCGCTACGGTCGACGGCGAGAGCACCACGGGTGGACGACCGGCGGCGGTCGACGGAGGGGGCATGATGAAGTTCGGGATCGTCGGCACGTTCGGCACGGTCGACCAGCTCGTCGACCTGGCGGTCCAGGCGGAGGACGCCGGCTGGGACGGCTACTTCACCTGGGACGCGGTCGACCTCGGCGTCGAGGGCGACGTCTGGGACCCGTGGGCCGTGCTCGCGGCCGCGGCCGTCCGCACGTCGCGCGTCACGCTGGGTGCGCTCGTCTTCGCGCTCCCTCGCCGACGACCCTGGGTCGTCGCCCGGCAGGCGCTGACCGTCGACCACCTCTCGGGCGGGCGGCTCGTCATCCCGGCGGGCCTCGGCGTGCCGATCGACCGCGCCTTCGCGGGCGTCGCGGGCGAGCTCACGAGCACGCGCGAGCGCGCCGAGCTGCTCGACGACCACCTCGCGATCCTCGACCTCGCGTTCTCCGGAGAGAAGTTCTCCTACTCCGGCACGCACCACCAGGTCACCGACCTGCAGTTCCAGCCCCGGCCCGTGCAGCGGCCGCGCGTGCCGATCTGGGTCGTCGGCGCCTACCCGAGCGAGCGCTCGATGGGGCGGGCCGTGCGCTACGACGGGCTCGTCCCGCAGCTGCGCGGCGACCGCGCCATGGAGCACCTCGGACCCGCCGAGGTCGCCGAGATCGCCGCCTGGGTGCGCGAGCACCGGGAGGCGGACGCCGGCCCCTACGAGATCGTCCTGCAGGGCGTGCTGCCCGAGGACCCGGCCGAGGCGCAGGACCACACCGACGCGCTCGCCGAGGCCGGCGCGACGTGGTTCATCGAGTCCCGATGGGAAGGCCCCGGGTCGACGTACGACGCGCTCGCGGCCCGCATCCGGCAAGGCGTGCCGCGCGGCTGACCCGGCGTTGACAGGGCGACGACCCGGATCCGCGCGATGACACTTCCGACGCCGTCGGCGACGGGACCGGCGACGCCCTGGGGGACGCGGCGGCCGTGGGGGACGGTCGTCGGCGGCGTGGTCGTCGCCGTCCTCGGGGTCGTCGCGCTGCTCGTCCCGTCCGTCCTCGCCGCGCTCGAGCGCGACCCCGCCGCGATCGCCGACGGGCAGTGGTGGCGGCCGCTCACCGCGATGCTCGTCCAGGCGTGGTGGCTGCAGTACGCGTTCAACCTGGCCGGGCTGCTGCTCGTCGGGTGGGCCGTCGAGCGGCGGTGGGGGACCGGGCGGTGGCTCGTCGCGGCGGTCGGCGGCGGGCTCGTCGCCGCGCTCGTCCTGACGGTCGCCGTCCCCGACCTCGTCGACTCCGGCACGTCGGACGCGGTGGGCGCGCTGATCGGGTTCCTCGTCGTCCGCTCGTGGCGGGAGCACGTGTCGCCCCCGTTCGTCCCCGCGGTCTACGCCGTCTTCTGGCTGCCGTACGTGCTGCTCACGGGCCTGGGCGTGGGCTACGCCGTCGCCGGACCGGTCGCGTCGATGGTCGTCGCGGTCGTCACGGCCGAGGCCCGCCGCACGGGCGGGCACCGCCCCCGGACCGCGACCCTGGTGCTCGCCGTCGTCACGGCCGTCGTCCTGTCCGCGCTCCTCGACGGCCACGGCATCGGCCTCGCCGCGGGTCTGCTCGCGGGCGCGCTGCTGCCGCCCGTGCGGAGGGACGACGTCCCACGGCCGGAGGCCGGATGACTGCGACGTGCGCCGCCGCCCGACGTCGGTCTGCTGCGTGACCGGGCGCGCGGTGCGGGTCCGGACCCGTCAGTCCTCGGGCGACGGTGTCCCGCGGGCGCGATGGGCACGGGTCGGTCGGGTGACGGAGGTCCGGGTGCCGGTCCCGTGCGCCCCGTCCCGGGTAGCCTCCCCGTGCTGCGCCTGACGGGCGGTCGACGTCCCGGCGCTGCGGTCCGGCACGGCACGCGCCGCCGGTCCCGACGGTCTACCCGAGCCACGCCCGGAGGCACGATGCCCACGCTCACCCGCCCGCACGTCCGCGTCCTCGCGTCGGCAGTCCTCGCGCTGGTGGCCGGGATCGGCGGGGTCGCGACGGCCGGCGCGGCGTCGGCGGAGGCGCCCGTCGACCTCGTCGAGGAGGTCACGGACCACGCCGGTGTGCTGAGCCCGCAGGACGCGGAGGCGGTCGCCGCGCGGCTCGACGCGCTCGCCGACAGCACGCCGTACCAGCTGTTCGTCGTCTACGTCGGCAGCTTCGACGGGATGGCGCCCGCCGACTGGGCGGACGAGACCGCGGTCGGCTCCGGCCTGGGCCGCGACGACATCCTGCTCGCCGTCGCGGTCGACGACCGGCAGTACCAGGTGTCGGTGGCGCAGGAGATCGCCCTGACCGACGACCAGCTCGGTGACGTCGAGGCCGATCGGATCGAGCCCGCGCTGCGGGACGACGACTGGGCGGGCGCCGCCGTCGCCGCCGCCGACGGGTACGAGGCGGCTGCCGCGGGCGACGCCTCCGGTGAGGACCCGGTGGGCGTGGTCACCGGCCGGTCGTTCGGGGTGTCGTGGCCCGCGCTCGGCGCGGGCGTCGGCGGGCTCGCGCTGCTCGTGGCCGGGGTCGTCGTCGTGCCCCGGCAGGTCCGGCGCCGCCGGGCCGCGGCCGCCGCGGAGGCTGACCTCGACGCGATGGACGGCCGGGCCTCGTCCGCGCTCGTCGCCGTCGACGAGGCCGTCGCGACCAGCACGCAGGAGCTCGGGTTCGCCGAGGCCGAGCTCGGTGCGACGACGACCGCCCCCTTCGCGGCCGCCCTCGACGCGGCGCGCACCGAGCTCGCGGCGGCGTTCGGCGCCCGGCAGCGGCTCGACGACACGCAGCCCGAGTCCGACGACGAGCGGCGCGCCCTGCTGACGCTGATCCTCGACGCGTGCGCCCGAGTCGACGCCGCCCTCGACGCGCAGACCGCCGAGTTCGTGCGCCTGCGCGACCTGCACGCCCGCGTCCCGCAGGTCCTCGTCGAGGCCGCCGAGCAGGCTGTCCGGCTGGCCGCCCGCACCGATGTCACGGAGTCGTCGCTCAATGACCTCGCGGCCCGGTACGCGCCGTCGGCGCTCGCGGCCGTCGCCGGGAACGTCGACGACACCCGCGCCGTCCTCGACCGGGCCCGCGCCGCCACCGCCCAGGGGACGGCCACGCTCGACACCGACCGAGCCGCCGCGGTCGCCGCCGCGCAGGTCGCCGTCGACGCGCTCGCGCAGGCCGCGGCGCTGCTCGACGCCGTCGACGCGACGGCGCGCGACCTCGCGCAGGCCCCCGACCGGCTCGTCCAGGCGTGCGC
>NZ_BIMR01000187.1 GCF_004306155.1 Cellulomonas biazotea | reverse complement strand
CCCCTCGTCTGGCTCGTCGCCGCCGGCCTCGTGCTGGGCGCCATCGGGCTCGTCGCGCTCGGCTGGTGGGAGACACGCCCGCCGTCCGCCGCGGAGGTCGCGGCCGCCGACCTGGCGTACCAGGACGTCCTGGGGGCCTGGGAGGCCGACGGCGACGCGCGCATCGCCAAGTGCCGTGACCTCGAGGCGACGTTGCGCGCGGAGCAGCCGGGGCAGGACCTCGACCTCGGGTGCGACGCCATGGCCCCGGTCCCCGAGATGTTCCTTCCCCTGCGCCCCGGGCTCGGCGAGCTCCTCGACGGCCGCCTGCCGTCGATCGGCGTGATGCTCGTGCTCGGCCTGCTCATGGTCGGCGTGGGTCTCGTCACGTCCGACCTCCAGTCAGGCGCGATGGGCACGTGGCTGACGTTCGCGCCGCGCCGCGGGAGGGTGCTGGTCAGCCGGCTCGTCGCGGCCGTCGTGGCGGCGCTGCCGTGCGGGCTGCTCGCGCTCGCGGTCCTCGTCGCGGGTCTCGCTCTGGTCTGCGCGGTGCACGGGACGTCGCTCGCCGTCCCCGCGGCGGAGTGGGCGTCCATGGGCGGTCGGGCCGGGCGCTGGCTCGTCGCGGGTCTCGGCGCGACGGCGCTGGGGGTGGGTCTCGCGTTCGCGCTGCGGCACGCCGCGGCCGTCACGGGCCTCGTCGTGTGGTGGGGCGCCGCGATCGAGAGCGCCCTGCCCCTCGTGCTGCCGTCCGCGCGCTGGCTGCCGCTGTCGACGAACCTCACCGCGTGGACGTCGGGCCAGGCCGACTACGGCGTCGAGACCTGCGTCCCCGACCCGCGCGTGCCCGGCGGGGAGGTGTGCGAGGAGGTGCTGCACGTCGTCGGCATGGGCCAGGGCGCGCTGGTCACGGGCGCGATGGTCGTCGTGGCTCTCGTCGCGGGGTGGGTCGTCTTCCGGTTCCGCGACGTGTCCTGACGGGGCGAGCGTCCCGGCACCGGCACGCCGACCGCCGGCTCACACCGGGTCGACGACGCGGACCGACGGCAGGCCGCGCCGCCGGACCAGGGCCTCCGCGACGACCAGGTTCGGCAGCCAGCACAGGAACGTCACCGCGTGGTACGCGTTCTCCCACGCCGCGTCGAAGTCGAACGCGTCGCCCGCCGCGAACGCCTGCGCGGCGACGAGCACGCCGACCCACGAGCGCAGCATCACGCCGGCGTAGGTGAGCGCGAAGTTCCGGATCATCCACGCCTGGTGCGACCGGACGTCGCCCGCGCGGATCGCGCGGTACGCCCGCCACCCGGTCCACAGCCACAGCACGCCGAGCGTCCCGAAGCCGAGGAGGCCGACCATCCCGGCCGTGTTGAACGGCGCCATGACGAGAGACGCAGCGCCCCCGACGGCCACGCCACCGAGGTAGACCCGGCCGAGCCACCGGTGCAGGACCGGCCACCGCCGCCGGGCGCCCGCCCAGAACTGGACCGGCCCGACGAGCAGCGCGACCCCGGCCCCGACGACGTGCAGGAGGAACGCGACCTGCACGACCGCGGGCGTCCCGGCGTAGGCCTCCGCCAGCGGCGCCCGCTCGGGGTCGAGCTGCTCCAGCGTCCCCATGAGGTACGGCACGGCGGAGTACGCGACGATCGTGAGCGACGTCAGCAGGACCACGGTCCACCCGACGCGACGCCCGGCACGGGTCCGTCGGCGTGCCGCGGGGGACGGGCGCCGCGCGGGGACCGGGGCAGGTCGGGCGGGCGGCGGGACGGGTGGCACCGAGGTGGTCGTCATGTCCGACCACGCTAGGCACGTGCCCGGTTCGTGTCGGTATGGCCTACCCCCGGGCGCACTGGGTCGTCAGCCCGACCCCCGTGTCCACCGATCGGTGGACGCCGAGGTCGGGACCTCGGTCGTCGCGGCGGCGTGGTGGTGGTGAGGATGCTGGAGGCATGACCACACGGCACGGCACGGCACCCGCGATCGAGGTCGCGGGCCTGCGCAAGCGGTACGGGCAGAAGCAGGCGGTCGACGGTCTCGACCTGCAGGTCGCGGCGGGGGAGATCGTCGCGATCCTCGGCCCGAACGGTGCGGGCAAGACGACGACTGTCGAGATCCTCGAGGGCTACCGGCACCGCGACGACGGGCACGTCCGTGTGCTCGGCGAGGACCCGCAGACCGCGGGCCGCGCCTGGCGGGCCCGGATCGGCGTCGTGCTGCAGGGCACGAACGACCTCGCCGAGGCGTCCGTCGGGGAGCTCGTCCGGCACTTCTCCCGGTTCTACCCGGACCCGCGCGACCCCGACGAGGTCATCGACGCCGTCGGCCTGCGCGAGAAGGTCCGGGTGCGCGCCCGCCAGCTCTCGGGCGGCCAGCGCCGCCGCCTCGACGTGGCGCTCGGCATCGTCGGCCGTCCCGACCTCGTCTTCCTCGACGAGCCGACGACCGGGTTCGACCCGCAGGCGCGCCGCTCGTTCTGGGACCTCGTCGAGAGCCTCCGCACGGACGGCACGACGATCCTGCTGACCACCCACTACCTGGAGGAGGCCGAGCGGCTCGCCGACCGGGTCGTCGTGGTCGCCGACGGGCGCGTGGTCGCCGAGGGCACCCCCGACGACCTGGGTGGGCGCGGTGCCCGCCAGGCCGTCGTGCGGTGGGTCGAGGACGGTGCCGTGCGCGAGGTCAGGACGGACACGCCCACCCGCACCGTGGCCGAGCTGGCCGCGAGGTTCGACGAGGTCCCCGAGCTGCAGGTCCTGCGGCCGACGCTCGAGGACGTGTACCTGGGCCTGCTGCAGGGCGCGACCGCGCCCGCCGGCGAGCCCACCGACGCGAAGCAGGAGGCGCTGCGATGACCACCACGACGGCCCCCACCACGGCCACCGCGCGGCGGCTGCCCGGGCCGCTGGCCCTGGGGCTCGAGCGCGCGCGCTACGAGGTGCGGGTGTTCTTCCGGGAGCGCGACGCGGTCGTGTTCATCTTCGCGTACCCCGTCATCATGATGGGGATCTTCGCGGCGGTCTTCGGGCAGGACGGCGCGACCGTGCCGGCGGGCGACGTCGAGATCCCGTTCGCGCAGTACTTCCTGCCGGGCATGATCGCGACGGGCGTCATGCTGTCGAGCTTCCAGGCGCTCGCGATCGCGATCTCCGTCGAGCGCGACGAGGGCGGGCTCAAGCGGCTGCGCGGCACCCCGCTGCCCGCGTCGGCGTTCTTCGTCGGCAAGATCGGGCAGGTGCTGGGCACCGGGCTGGCGCAGACCGCGATCCTGCTCGTGTTCGCCGCGACGGCGTTCGACGTGCCGATGCCGTCGGACGTCTCCACGTGGGCGACGTTCGCGTGGGTCTACCTGCTCGGCACGGCCGCCGGCGCGGTGTGCGGCGTGGCGTTCTCGTCGGTGCCGCGCTCGGGCCGCTCGGCCAGCGCGGTCGTGACGCCGATCGTCCTCATCCTGCAGTTCATCTCGGGCGTCTTCTTCGCGTGGGACAGCCTGCCGTCGTGGATGCAGCAGGTCGCGTCGGTCTTCCCGCTGCGGTGGCTCGTCGAGGGCATGCAGGCGGTGTTCCTGCCGCCGCAGGTCACGGGCGACGCGGAGCTCGTGACGACCGCGCTGGTCCTCGGGGCGTGGCTCGTCGGCGGGCTGGTCGTCGGGGCCCGGTCGTTCCGGTGGCGCCGTCGTGACGACGGCTGACGAGCCTGTTGCCGTCGTGATGACTGCTGACGAGGGCCATGCCGTCGTGACGACCGCACCCGACCCCGGCCGGGCCGTCCCGCGAGGGACCGGCCTGGCCCGGGCGCGCGGTCAGGCCGGTCGCAGCCGGAAGACGGGGTGCGTCGCGACCAGCGGCACGAACGCGTCGACCGGGTCGTCGGGCGAGACGTCGAAGACGCGCCGCACGACGGCGACCTCGCGCAGGTACTGCCGGAGCACGGGTGCGCCGGTCGCGGCGTCGACCTCCTCGACGGTCAGCCGCTCGCGCCGGCGCCCGCGCCGCACGTCGACGGCTCCCGCAGCCCGCACGTTGTGCACCCACGCGACCGGCCCGTACGGCGCGACGAGCCAGCGGGTGCCCGCGTCCTCCACCAGGGTGACGGGCGTCGTCCGCGGGACGCCCGACGCGCGGCCCGGCACGGTCAGCAGGACGGTGCCGCGGGGACCGGCCCCGAGGCGGACCAGCGCGGTGACGGTCCCGTCCACGAGCCGGCGACCCGGTCCGCGTCGCCGTCGAGGTCGCCCGTCCGCCCGCTCGGTCGTTCCCATGCGGGCATCCTGCCCGTCGCGGTGCGTCCCGTCGACGGCCGCCCGCATGGCAGGCTCGGCGACATGCACGGCCGAGTGAGAGCCCCGTCCGCCGACCGGTGGGAGTTCTGGGTCCGGTCGCTGCGCGGGTGGGACGTCGTCTTCTACGCGATGACCGCGGTGGCCGGCGTGTCGATCGCCGTCGAGGTCGCGAACGCCCGTGACGCGGTCGTGGCGGTCGTGGGGCTGGTCGCGCTCGTGGTCGCGTACCTGGCGCTGGCCCGTCGCGGGGCGCTGCGCGGCGACGTGCGGCTCACGCGCCCCTACCTGGCGGTGCTCGTCGCGGTCGTCGTCCTGGAGCTCGGCCTGTCCGAGCTGGGCGCGGTGCTGCTCTTCGTCGGCTACTCCCAGATCTGGTACTTCGCGGTCACGCGCCTCGAGGGCGTCCTGTGGAGCGTCGCGCTCACGCTCGCGTTCGTCGGCGCGATGCTCGCGCGCGACCCCGGCCGCGTCGCGGACGCGCAGGGCGTCGCGGAGCTCGTCGGGGGCGCCGGGACGGGCCTCGTCTTCGCGATCGCGCTCGGGCTGTGGATCACGTGGATGTCGGAGCAGAGCGAGCAGCGCCAGCACCTCGTCGAGCAGCTCGGTGCGGCGCAGGCGGAGCTCGCCTCGACGCACCACGCGGCGGGCGTGCTGGAGGAGCGGGCGCGCCTCGCGCAGGAGATCCACGACACGCTCGCGCAGGGGTTCACGAGCGTCGTCATGCTCGCGCAGGCCGCATCCGCGGAGCTCGCGCTCGACCGCACGGGGTCCGCGGCCGACCGGCTCGACCAGATCGAGGCGGTCGCGCGGGACAACCTCGCGCAGGCGCGCGCGCTCGTCGCGGCGTTCGGCCCGCCCGAGCTCGAGAGCGGCTCGCTCGCTGACGCGCTGACCCGGCTCGGCGCACGGTTCGAGTCCGAGACCCGCGTCCGCGTGGAGGTCGCCGGGCTCGACGCACTGGGGGCCGTGGGGCCGGAGCAGTCCGTCGTGCTGCTGCGCGCGGCGCAGGAGGCCCTGGCGAACGTGCGCAAGCACGCGGGCGCGCGCCACGTGCGGCTCTCGGTGGCCCGCGACGCGCGCGACGTCCGCCTGGAGGTCGCGGACGACGGCCGCGGGCTGCCGTCGGACGTCGTCGAGGGCGTCGGCCTGCGCGGCATGCGCGAGCGCGCGGACGCGGGCGGCGGCTCGCTGGAGGTGGTCGCCGCACCCGGCGGCGGGACGCGCGTGCTCATGACGCTGCCGGCGGGTGCAGGTCCGGCGAGCGCTGTGCCGGCGAGCGCAGTGCCGGCGAACGCAGTGCGGGACGACGACGAGACGGGGGAGCGGTCATGACGATCCGGGTGCTGCTGGCGGACGACCACCCGGTCGTCCGCTCGGGCCTCGCGGGCATGCTCGCGCTCGAGCCGGACCTCGAGGTCGTCGGCGAGGCGGCCGACGGCGCGCAGGCCGTCGCCCTGGTTGCCGAGCTCGTCCCCGACATCGTGCTCATGGACCTGCGCATGCCGGTCCTCGACGGCGCGGCGGCGACCGCTCTCATCACGGGCGAGCGGCCGGGCGTCCGCGTCCTGGTGCTGACGACGTACGAGACGGACACCGACATCCTGCGCGCGGTCGAGGCGGGGGCCACCGGGTACCTGCTCAAGGACACCCCGCGCGACCAGCTCGTCGCCGGGGTGCGTGCGGCGGCGCGCGGTGAGTCGGCGCTGTCGCCGTCGGTCGCCCGCCGGCTCGTGCAGCAGCTGCGCGACGGCGACGCCGAGCGGCTGACGGCCCGCGAGCAGGAGGTCCTCGCGGGCGTCGCGCGGGGGCTGTCCAACGCGGGCATCGGCCGCGAGCTGTTCATCACGGAGGCGACGGTCAAGACGCACCTGCTGCGCGCGTTCGCGAAGCTCGGCGTGGACGACCGCACGCGGGCGGTCACGGTCGCGATCGAGCGAGGCATCCTGCCGGGCGCGTGACGGTCCGCGGAACGCCTGGTCGGCGCGGTACCGGGCCGGGCTAGCGTGTCCCGGACGGCACGACGCGGAGGTGGGCGCATGGGCAAGGTGCACGAGCGGATCGACGACCGGATGCGGTCCTTCCTCCTGGCGCAGCACGTGTTCTTCGTGGCGACGGCGCCGAGCGGCGACCAGGGCCACGTGAACCTGTCGCCCAAGGGCGTCGCGGGGTCGTTCGTCGTGCTGGACGACCGCACGGTCGCGTACCTCGACCTCACGGCCAGCGGCGCGGAGACGATCGCGCACCTGCGGGAGAACGGCCGGATCACGGTGATGTTCTGCGCGTTCGACGGCCCGCCGAACATCGTGCGGCTGCACGGCCGCGGCCGGTTCGTCACGCTGTACGACGACGGCTTCGCGGAGCTCGCGGCGCTGTTCGACGAGACGCGCGGCGCCCGGGCGGTCGTCGTGGTGGACGTGGACCGGGTCTCCGACTCGTGCGGCTACGGCGTGCCGTTCATGGACTACGTGGGGGAGCGGGACCTGCTGCCGCCGTACATGGACCGCAAGGGCGCGGACGGGCAGGCGGCGTACCGGCGGCTGAAGAACCGGACGAGCATCGACGGCCTGCCGGCGTTCGACTTCGACCCGGAGCCGGACCCGGTCGCCTGACCCGGCGGGTATCTGGGGGCGACCGCCGCGCTCCTTCCGGTATGGGCTCAGCGCCATCGCCCGCCCGACCGCGGCCCCGCGGCGGGCACGTCCCGGCGCCGGCCCGGTGGCGAGGACGCCACGGGACCGGTGACCGCACCTCTGCGGGTTCCCTGCTCCCCTAGGTGGTGCCACATGAGACGGTCCGCGACGTTCGGACTCGTGCTTCTCCTCCTGGCAGGTCTGCACCTGCTCTCCGCCCCTGCCGCCTCCGCAGCCCCGTACTGCGGCCAGGTCTGGGGCTCCGGCCCGAAGTCGGTCTTCGGCTACCCCAACGGCCAGGTGACGAACGTGCGCGCCGGCCGGCACGACTGCTACGACCGTCTCGTGCTCGACATCGACGCGCCGTTGGCGGGCTGGTCGGTGCGGTACGTCGACGTGGTCACGCAGGACGGCTCGGGCTTCCCGGTCGCCGTGCGCGGCGGTGCGCGGCTGCAGGTCGTCGCGCAGGCGGGCGTCGTCCCGACCGACGCGTGGTTCATCGGTGATGGCGGCCGGCTCGTCAACACGTCGTCGTACCGGACGTTCCGTGACGTCGTGTTCGCCGGTTCGTTCGAGGGTGTGACGACGATCGGGCTCGGTGTGCGGGCACGGCTGCCGTTCCGGGCCTTCGTGCTCGCCGGTCCGGGTGCCGGCTCCCGGCTGGTCGTCGACGTGGGGCACCAGTGGTGCGTCACGGGGACGACCTGCTGACGCGGTCCCGGGGCCACGCGGGTGGTGCGGCGGAGGGATCTGTCCCTTCCGCCGCATCCGAGGCGTGGACACGTGAACCACGATGTGAGACGGCGTGACAGCCAACCGACGGAGGCGTAGGGTCGCTCGCGTGCAGACGATCCTCCTCGTAGTACTTCCTGAGCGCGCCGGCTGAGGCCACCGCACAGGTCTCGTCCCGCGCGCGCACCCCTCGTCCCGTCTCACCCGGGGCCCGAGGGGTTTTTCTGTGTTCCGGCACGACGTCCCGCACGACGCACCACCCGTACCGCCCACCCGCACCACCCAGGGAGACAACGATGGTCCAGGGTCCTCACCCGGCACCGCCGCGTACGCCCGCGCCGCCCGCCCCGCAGGCCAGCCCCGCGGTCGTGGCCCACGCCCGAGCGGACCGCGACCGCGTCGTCCCGGCCGGGGCCGGCACCGTCGAGAAGGTCACCGGCGCGCAGTCGATCGTCCGCTCGCTCGAGGAGCAGGGCGTCGAGGTCGTGTTCGGCATCCCGGGCGGCGCGATCCTGCCCACGTACGACCCGCTGATGGACTCCGCGAAGGTGCGGCACATCCTCGTGCGGCACGAGCAGGGCGGCGGGCACGCCGCCGCCGGGTACGCCTCCGCCACCGGGCGCGTGGGTGTGTGCATGGCGACCTCGGGCCCCGGCGCGACGAACCTCGTCACGCCGATCGCCGACGCGCACATGGACTCCGTGCCGCTCGTCGCGATCACCGGCCAGGTCGGCGCGTCGCTCATCGGCACCGACGCCTTCCAGGAGGCCGACATCGTCGGCATCACCCTGCCGGTCACCAAGCACAACTACCTCGTGACGAACCCCGACGACATCCCGCGCGTCATCGCCGAGGCGTTCCACATCGCCGCGAGCGGGCGGCCCGGTCCGGTCCTGGTCGACATCGCGAAGTCCGCGATGCAGGCCCAGACGACGTTCAGCTGGCCGCAGGACGTCACGCTGCCCGGCTACCACCCGGTGACGAAGCCGCACGCCAAGCAGATCCGCGAGGCCGCGCGCCTCATCGCGACGTCCCGCCGGCCCGTGCTGTACGTCGGCGGCGGCGTGATCCGCGCCGGTGCGGCCGCCGAGCTGCGCGCACTCGTCGACGCGTCCGGTGCGCCGGCCGTCACGACGCTCATGGCCCGCGGCGCGCTGCCCGACGCGCACCCGCAGCACCTGGGCATGCCCGGCATGCACGGCACCGTGGCCGCGGTGGCGGCACTGCAGAAGGCCGACCTGGTCGTGGCCCTCGGTGCGCGGTTCGACGACCGCGTCACGGGGCAGCTCTCGAGCTTCGCCCCGAACGCGACGATCGTGCACGCCGACATCGACCCCGCCGAGATCGGCAAGAACCGCGCGGTCGACGTCCCCATCGTGGGCGACCTGCGCGAGGTCCTCGCCGACCTGCTCCCGGAGCTCGAGCGCGAGCACGGCCAGCACGGCAAGCCCGACCTCGAGGCGTGGTGGAAGCAGCTCGACGCGTGGCGCGAGACGTTCCCGCTGGGCTACGACGAGCCGTCCGACGGCCACCTCGCGCCGCAGCACGTCATCGCGCGCATCGGCGAGCTGTCCGGCCCGGAGGCGATCTACGCGGCGGGCGTCGGCCAGCACCAGATGTGGGCCGCGCAGTTCATCAAGTACCAGCGCCCGAACTCGTGGCTCAACTCCGGCGGCCTCGGCACCATGGGCTACTCGGTGCCCGCCGCGATGGGCGCGAAGGTCGGCCAGCCCGACCGCACCGTGTGGGCGATCGACGGCGACGGCTGCTTCCAGATGACCAACCAGGAGCTCGCCACCTGCACGATCAACGACATCCCGATCAAGGTCGCGATCATCAACAACTCGTCGCTCGGCATGGTCCGGCAGTGGCAGACGCTGTTCTACGAGTCGCGGTACTCGAACACCGACCTGCACACCGGTCACGGCACCGTGCGCGTGCCCGACTTCGTCAAGCTCGCCGACGCCTACGGCTGCGTGGGGCTGCGCTGCGAGACGCAGGCGGACGTGGACGCGACGATCAAGCGGGCGCTGGAGATCGACGACCAGCCGGTCGTCGTGGACTTCACCGTCTCGCGCGACGCCATGGTGTGGCCGATGGTCGCCGCCGGCGTGAGCAACGACGACATCCAGTACGCCCGCGGCATCAGCCCCGCGTGGGACCGAGAGGACTGACCCGATGAGCCGCCACACCCTCTCCGTCCTCGTGGAGAACAAGCCCGGCGTCCTGACGCGCGTCGCGGGGCTGTTCGCCCGCCGCTCGTTCAACATCCACTCGCTCGCCGTGGGCCCGACGGAGCACGAGGAGATCTCGCGCATCACCGTCGTCGTCGACGTCGACGAGCTCCCGCTCGAGCAGGTGACGAAGCAGCTCAACAAGCTCATCAACGTCATCAAGATCGTCGAGCTCGAGGACGCATCCTCGGTGCAGCGCGAGCTGCTGCTCGTCAAGGTCAAGGCCGACACCGCGCAGCGCACGTCGGTCCTCGAGGTCGTCCAGCTGTTCCGGGCGCACGTCGTGGACGTCGTGCCCGACTCCGTCGTCATCGAGGCGACCGGCAGCCCGGGCAAGCTCGGCGCCCTCCTGACCGCCCTGGAGCCGTTCGGCATCCGTGAGATCGTGCAGTCCGGCACGGTCGCCATCGGCCGCGGCTCGCGCTCGATCACGGACCGGGCGCTCGAGCGCGTCTCGCGCTCCGCCTGAACCACCCACCCGACCGTTCTTCGCACCACCCCATCACCTGAGGAGATCCACCGTGGCTGAGCTGTTCTACGACGACGACGCCGACCTGTCGGTCATCCAGTCCAAGAAGGTCGCCGTCATCGGCTACGGCAGCCAGGGGCACGCGCACTCGCTCAACCTGCGCGACTCCGGCGTCGACGTGACCGTGGGCCTCCGCGAGGGCTCGGCGTCGCGCGCCAAGGCCGAGAACGAGGGCCTCAAGGTCGCGACCGTCGCCGACGCCGTCCGCGACGCCGACGTCGTCGTCATCCTGGCGCCCGACCAGGTCCAGCGGATCGTCTACCGCGACGAGATCGAGCCGAACCTCAAGGACGGCGCCGCGCTCGTCTTCGGCCACGGCTTCAACATCCGCTTCGGCTACATCAAGCCGGCCGCCGGGCACGACGTCCTCATGGTCGCCCCCAAGGGCCCGGGCCACCTGGTGCGCCGCGAGTACGCGGACGGCCGTGGCGTGCCGGTCATCGTGGCCGTCGAGCAGGACGCGTCGGGCGACGCGTGGAAGCTCGCGCTGTCCTACGCCAAGGGCATCGGCGGCCTGCGCGCCGCGGGCATCAAGACGACCTTCACCGAGGAGACGGAGACCGACCTGTTCGGCGAGCAGGCCGTCCTGTGCGGTGGCGTGTCGCAGCTCATCCAGTACGGCTTCGAGACGCTGACCGAGGCCGGCTACCAGCCCGAGGTCGCGTACTTCGAGGTGCTGCACGAGCTCAAGCTCATCGTCGACCTCATCTTCGAGGGCGGCATCACCAAGCAGCGCTGGTCGGTGTCCGACACGGCCGAGTACGGCGACTACGTCTCGGGCCCGCGCGTCATCACGCCGGACGTCAAGGCGAACATGCAGGCCGTGCTCGCGGACATCCAGAACGGTGCCTTCGCCAAGCGCTTCATCGACGACCAGGACGCCGGCGCGCCGGAGTTCAAGGAGCTGCGCGACAAGGGCCAGAACCACCCGATCGAGCCGGTCGGCCGCGAGCTGCGCAAGCTGTTCGCGTGGGTCAAGCCGTCGGACTCCGACTATGTCGAGGGGTCTGCCGCGCGCTGACGCGCGCGTCGTCACCGCGGGCGTGCGACCGGGTCTCCGCCCAGGTCGCACG
>NZ_BIMR01000186.1 GCF_004306155.1 Cellulomonas biazotea | reverse complement strand
CCCCCCCCCGCCGAGTTCGTCAGTCGCGGCCGAGTTCGCCGGCTGGAGCTGACGATCTCGGCACGGACCAGCGACCTCGACGGCCCCTCGGCAGGCGGCGATGCGGCCGACTCGGCGGGCGGGCGGGTGTGTCGGTGGGCGGTGGTTGTCTTCTCGGCGTGGACGACGCGATGACCAGCAGCAGGACCCGCACCGACGACCCGACGGCCCCCGCGATCGCGACGGTCACGGTGACCGTCGACCGCTCCCCCGTCGTCACCGCCGACGGGCTCGCGGACGTCGTCACGGGCCGCCCGGCGGACGCGACGACCCCGTTCCACCTCTGCTCGGCCGCGAAGGCACTGACGGCCGTCGGCGTCCTGCGGCTCGCGCGCGACGGCCTGCTGGACCTCGACGCGGACGTGCGGTCGGTCGTCGACGTCGAGGTCGCCGCGGGGCTGCCCGGCCCGACGCTGCGCCAGCTCCTGTCGCACCACGGCGGCGTCGTCGACGCCCCGGGGTCGTTCGAGCCCTCGCCACGGCGCGCGCCCTCGACATCCGACGTCGTCGCGGGCCGCACCCGCCACCACGACGGCCCGGTGCGCGTCACGACACCGCCCGGCGAGGCGTTCGCCTACTCCGACGCGGGCTTCTGCCTGGTGGAGCGCGCGGTCGAGGTCGTCACCGGCGAGGCCTTCGCGGACGCCATGCACTGGACGGTCGTCGAGCCGCTCGGCCTGACGGCGACGACGTTCTGGTCGGGCGAGCGGACCGCCTCCGCCGGCCGGACCGCGACGCTGACGCGGGTCGCCGCCTCCGCGAGCGCGGGTCACCACGCCGACGGACGCCGCGTCGAGGGCACCCGCGTGCACTACGCCGGGCCGGCGGCGTCGGGGCTGTGGTCGACGCCCGACGACGTCGCCGTGCTGCTCGCGGACCTGCTGCGCGCGTGGCGCGGCGACGACGGCGCGACGCTCCTCGACCCGGCGTCGGCCGCGCAGATGCTCGACGACCGGGACGGCACGGGCGTCGGGCTCGGCGTGTTCGTCGGCGGCGAGGCCGGTGCGCGGCGCGTCATGACGCAGGGCTGGGGCGTCGGCTTCCAGGCGAAGGCCCTCGCCGACCTGAGCGCGGGCCGCGCGGGTGCCGTGCTGCTCGCGCAGGACCCGGGCGTCCCGCAGGAGGAGTCGGTCGTCGGCCGCACGGTGCGCGACCTGGTCCTCGGGGCGGCCGCGTCAGCCGGGCGGTGACAACGGCCCCGCCAGCCAGGCAGAAGCGCCGGCCGCGTCGTCCTGGGGCCGGCGTCGTCCTGGGGCCGGCGACGTCCGACGGCCTCGCCGACGCCGGCGGTCAGGCGTCGCCCTCCTCGGACTCCTCCGGTCCCGGCTCGGGCTCCTCGGTCGGCGCGGGCGCTCGGCTCGCCGCGAGTGCCGCGTCGAACGCCGCCACGGTCGCCGCGTCGACGGTCCCCGTCGCCGGAACCCCGAGGTCGGTCTGGAACGTCATGACGGCCGTCGTGAGCTCGGGGGTCCACTGCCCGTCGACGGGTCCGTCCCAGTAGCCCGCGAGGTGCAGCGTCTGCTGCAGCGCGGTCGTCGAGACGAGCGCCGACTGCGCGGCGGCGCCGCCCTTCGCGGCCAGGTCGGCCTGCAGCGCGGCGTCGGTGGCCTTGTCGACGGTCCCGGTGACGGGCAGCCCGTGCGCCTCCTGCAGCGCCTCGACGGCGGCGACGGTCTGCGGCCCGTAGACGCCGTCGACCGGCCCGGGGTCGTAGCCGGCGTCGGTGAGCGACTGCTGCAGCGCGAGCGTGTACGCGGCGGCGGTCGCCTGCGCCTCCGCGAGCCGTTCGTCGTCCAGGCACCCGGACCCGCCGACGAGCCGCAGCCAGGCCATCTCCAGGGCGACCGCGGCGGCGTTGAACTGCTGCGTCGCCTGCACCAGCGGGGTGTCGGCGTCGATGCCCTCCTGCGCGGCGGTGAACTCCGCGTCGGCCTGTCGGACCCGGCCGACGTCGTCGGCGTCGGCGAGCGGCTCGGGCGTCCCGGGCGTGACCTCGGGGATCTCGACGTCCTCGCCCGCGGCCTGCTGCAGGGCGGCGAGGTTCGCGACGGCCTCGTCGAGCGCGAGCTGGGCCTCGACGGTGGCGCGACGCGCCTCCTGCGCGGACTCCCCGGCCGTCAGGACGTCGTCGCGCGGCTCTTGCAGGTCGCTGCCGCCCGCGACGACGTCCCCGACCGTCGGCGCGGTGTCGGTGAGGACGTCGCCGTACCGGTCGAGCGCGGTCACGTAGTCGACTGCGGCGGTGCAGAGCTCGAGCGACGCCTCCGACTCGCGGGCGTGCGCCTCGGCGAGCGCCTCCTCTCGCGCGGCGACCTCCCGCTCGGCCCGCTCGACGTCCGTCGGGGCGTCCTGGTCGTCGTCGCCGGGTCCGCAGCCACCGACGACGCCGACGAGCAGCGCCGCTGCCAGGACGACGACGGCCGCGCGTCGCCGGGACGCACCTGAGACTCGGACCGCGCTCATCTCCGACCTCCCCCTGCACCGGACGACGGGTCCCGCACCCGTCCCGCGCACCCGCCCGGCGCGCCGGGGCACGGCGGTCGTCGACGCAGGCGAGCAGTCCTGATGCTGGCCCTCGCGGGGACCGCCGTCCTCCACCGTGCCGGGTGATCTCGGGCCGTCGAGGCGCTCGACCTCTCACGTCCCGCGGGTTGACGACCGATGAACGGGAGATGAGACCCGTGCCCACCCTGACGCTGCGCGGCGAGCTGTCGCTCCGCAAGGACCGGCACTGGGTGACCGGCTACTTCTCGCTGGTCCTGTGCCTGCCGGCCGTGATGGTCGCGGTCACCGTCCCGTCGCTGCTCGGCAAGGGCGTCGTGATCGCCCTCGCCCTGTCGCTCGCCCTCGTCGGGTACGTGCGCGTGCAGTGCGCCCGCCAGCTCGAGCGCATCCTCGGGGAGTCGACGCCGATCCGGGTCGAGGCCCTGCACGAGGACGACGCGGAGGGTCCGGCCTGACAGCGTCCCAGCGTCGTCCGACGGTCGCCGGGGGACGTCCCCGGTGCGGCATAGGATCGCGCCTGAGCTCGTCACCACGCCCCGCGTGATGCCCCGGGCGGCGCCGACGCCGCCGCGGAACCCACCCCGAGAAAGCGACCCGCCATGCTGCCCACGACCCGTCGACCCTCCACGACGGCCCGCCGCGCGGCCGCGCTGGCCGTGCCGGGCCTGCTCGTGCTCGCCCTGACCGGGTGCGGA
This sequence comes from Cellulomonas biazotea, assembly GCF_004306155.1. Taxonomy (GTDB): domain Bacteria; phylum Actinomycetota; class Actinomycetes; order Actinomycetales; family Cellulomonadaceae; genus Cellulomonas; species Cellulomonas biazotea. Next base: position 963 of record NZ_BIMR01000186.1, on the reverse strand, counting down.
GCCCTCGACAGCCCGGCGGAGGCGCCCCGCGAGTCGCCCGGCGGCGAGGTCACCGAGGCCGCCGACGCGGACGTGTTCACCGTCGAGGTGGGCGACTGCCTCAACGGGAGCGCCGTCGGCGAGGAAGGCGCGCTCACCGAGTCGCTCCCCGTCGTCCCGTGCTCGGAGCCGCACGACGGCGAGGTCTACGCCGAGACCGAGCTGCCCGCCGGCGAGTTCCCGGGCGCCGACGCGCTCCAGGCGCAGGGCGACGAGTTCTGCGCCGCGCAGTTCGAGACGTTCGTCGGGATCCCCTACGACGACTCGGTCTACTACCAGTGGAGCCTGACGCCGACCGAGGAGGGCTGGGCGGCGCTCGACGACCGGGTCGTGCAGTGCGTCCTCGACACCGACGGCGAGCTCGTCACCGGGTCGCTGCAGGGCGCCGCGAAGTAGTCCGACCCGCGGTCAGGAGTCGGAGCCGCCGGAGTCGGAGCGGCCCCGGTCCTGCTGGCCGGGCATGTCGTCGGGCATGCCCGGCAGGTCGTCACGGTGCCCGAACGGCGCGCTGTCGCTCCAGCCCGGCCCGCGGTCCCAGTCCCAGTCGCCGCCGTTCTCGCGCACGACGACCGCGGCGACGACGAGCCACGCGATGGACGCGAGGACCGACAGGACGATGAGTGCCGCGCCGACGCACACGCTCGCGATGCCCCACCGCCGCGCGGACGCGGACTCGCGTCGGGCGCCCTCGACGTCGCCCGCACCGACCGCACGCGCGGCGCGGTGCGACGCGAGGAGCGCGACGATCGCGGTCGGCCAGAAGAGGATGACGGCGGCGATCACCCAGCCGAGCGGCGTCCGCAGCTCGGTGAGCGGCGGACGGACCGGCGCGCCGGTCTGCTGCGGAGGGCGCGGGCCCGCCGGGGGCGGCGGCCCGTGCGGCGGGACCGCACCGGGATACGCGCCAGGTCCGGGGGCGGGTCG
>NZ_BIMR01000185.1 GCF_004306155.1 Cellulomonas biazotea | reverse complement strand
GCCGGCCGGCCCGCTGCGGACGGGCCGGTCGGACGACCCGTCAGGCGGCGGTCCGGCCGAGGCCCCGGAAGGACCAGCCGGCCTGCTGCCAGCGCTGCGGGTCGAGCTTGCCGCGCGCGTCGATGACGTTCGCGTTCTGGGTGAGGGAGGCGAGGCGCGCGGGCTCGGCGCCGACGAACTCGTCCCACTCGGTGAGGACGAGGACGACGTCCGCACCCTCGACGGCCTCGTCGGCCGACGTGGCGTAGCCGAGCGTCGGGAAGGACGCGCGGGCGGTGTCACCGGCCTGGGGGTCGTACACGGTGACCTGCGCGCCGCGCAGGTGCAGGGCCGCGGCGACGTTGAGAGCCGGGGAGTCGCGCACGTCGTCGGTGTGCGGCTTGAAGGCCGCCCCGAGGACGCCGACGCGGCGGTTCAGCACGGACCCGCCGCACGCCTCGAGCGCGAGCTCGATGACGCGGCCGCGCTGGCCCATGTTGATCTCGTCGACCTGCTGGAGCAGGGCCGAGGCCTGGTGCGCACCGAGCTCGTTGGCGCGGTGCATGAGGGCCCGGATGTCCTTGGGCAGGCAGCCGCCGCCGAAGCCGAGGCCGGCGTCGAGGAACTGGCGGCCGATGCGGACGTCGTGGCCGAGGGCGTCGGCCAGGACGGTCACGTCGGCGTCCGCCGCCTCGCACACCGACGCGATCGCGTTGATGAACGAGATCTTCGTGGCGAGGAACGCGTTGGCGCTCACCTTGACGAGCTCCGCGGTCGGCAGGTCGCAGACGACGACGGGCGAGCCCTCGGCGATGGGCGTCGCGTAGACGCGGCGCAGCAGCGCCTCCGACTCGGGGGTCGTGCCGCCCATGACGATGCGGTCGGGGTGCAGGGTGTCGGCGACGGCCTTGCCCTCGCGGAGGAACTCGGGGTTCCAGACGAGCTCGACACGGACGTCCTTGCGGGCCTTCGACGCGACGAGCGAGCGCAGCCGGGCGCCGGTGCCGACGGGCACGGTGGACTTGCCGACGATCAGCGCGTCGTGCGAGAGGTTCTCGGCGATCGCGGTCGTGGCGGCCTCGACGAACCGCAGGTCCGCCGCGTGGCTCGTCTTGGTCTGCGGCGTCCCGACGCACACGAAGTGCACGTCCGCCCAGGCCACGGCCTCGGCGACGTCGGTCGTGAAGCGCAGGCGACCGGTGGCGAGCTGCTCCTCGAGGAGCTCGGGCAGCCCGGGCTCGTAGAACGGCACCTTGCCGGCCTGGAGCGCGGCGACCTTGTTCGGGTCGGTGTCGACACCGACGACCTCCATGCCGAGCTGGGCCATGGCGACGGCGTGCGTCGCACCGAGGTAGCCCGTGCCGAGGACGCTGATGCGCGGCGTGGGGGCGTCGGCGTCGAAGATGCGCCGCGGGAAGAGGTCCGTGACCGCGAGGTCGTCGGTGTGCTGCTCGGTCATGTCGTTTCTCCTGGCTCGACGGGGGTTGGCGGTGGCGGTCGCGCGGTTCACGACGCACCACCGGTGAGGGCGAAGCCGTCGGCGGGGTCGTGCAGACCCTCGACGAAGGCGGCGAGCGAGTCGGCGCGCGACTCGACGCGCCAGTCGTTCGTGATGCGCTCGCCCTGGCTGATCGTGGTGACGGCGTGGTTGAACCAGGCGAAGCCGACGACGTCGGCGTTCTCCGGCTTGGCCAGGGCGTCGAACAGGTCCGTGATCCAGGCGGCCTTCTGGCCGCCCGTCTCGGAGGCACCGATCTCGGCGAGGAAGATCGGCTTGTCCGTGATGGCACGGAGCTGGTTGAGGGAGGTGTCGAACGTCCACGCGAACGTCGGCGTCTGGCCCTCGCGGTACGGGGGCCGGTAGTAGCCGGACAGGCCGACCCAGTCGACGTACTCGTCACCCGGGTAGAGGCTCGTGGTGTACTCCAGCGACTGGTTCGCGGCCGGCAGGTTGTTGACGATGTTCGGCGCCCACACCCACAGGACGTACTGGTTGGCGCCGGCGGCCTCGAAGATGTCGTGCACGTGGCGCCACATCGTCACGTAGTCGCCGGGGCTGTTGCCGTTGACGGACTTCCCGCCCGAGCCCTGCTCGTTCCACGGGTACCAGGACGCGTTCATCTCGTGGTCGAGACGGATCGCGACGGGCAGGCCGGTGGCGGTGACGTCGGCGGCGTACTGCCGCAGGTAGTCGTCGTACCGGCCGTTGATGATCTCCGGCAGCGACCACTCGGGCTCCTCGACGACGTCGTTCGCCGTGGCGAGCGCGCGGGACTCCCAGGTGATCATCGGCATGGCGCCCTTGGCCCAGGAGCGGGTGACGGCGTCCGCGCGGAACGGCCCGTCCCAGCCCTGGAAGTAGCCGACGATGTTCGGCTGCGCGCCGATCTTCGCGGCGACCGCGTCGTGCTCGGCCCAGCTGAACGGCGACTGGGGCGTGTAGAGCCCGAGCTGCCGTGCGGTGGGCGCGCGGAGCGCGTCGAGGGACGGCGCCGTCGGCTTGACCGCGGGCATCTCCGCGGGGGCGGAGGTCGTGGGCGTCGAGGCGTTGGCGCGGGCCCGGGCGAGCGCGGCCTCGGCCTGCTCGGCACGGTCCCGGGCCTTGCCGCGGTCGGCGGCAGCCTTCTTCTCGGCGGCGACCTTGGCTGCGGTGGCGGCCTGGGCGGCCGCCTGCTCCTCCGCGGCCTTCTGGGCGGCGGCGGCGTCGGCGGCTGCCTTCTCCTCCGCGGCCTTGGCCGAGCCCCGCTCGGCGGCGGCCTTGCGCTCGGCGGCGGCCTTGCGCTGCGAGCGCTCGAGGTCGGCGACCTCCTGCTCGCGGGCCTCGAGCGAGTTGCGGAGCTTCTCGTTCTCGGCGGAGAGCTTGAGCTCCTGCGCGCTGGCCATGGTGGGGACGACGGTGTCGACGGACGGCGACAGCCAGACCCCGACGGTGACGGCGACGAGCGCGAGCGCGATCCCGGCGGCCGCGAGGCGCTTGCGCGGTGAGGGCCGGATCGCCCGGGCCCACCACCCGTGTGCGGTGTGCTCAGACATAGACGAGTGCCTCCAGGGCGAAGACGGCCAGGGCGATCACGTAGGGGATGCCGGCCAGCGGGTTGAGACGGCGACGACGGGCGGGCGCGGGGGCCGCGGTGGCGCGGCGGACGCGCGCCGGGGCCGGCGCCTGGGTGAGGACGGTGCCGTCGTCGGCCGACCGCTGGGTCGGGACGACGCCGTCGGGCGCGGGACGGTCGACGAGGTCGACGGGCCCGTCGGGCGTCTGCTCGAGCTCCTGCATGAGGTCGCCGCCGGCGTAGGCGCCCGCACGGGTGCCCCAGCCGCTGGCGTGGGCCATCCGCAGGAAGCCGAGGAGGCGGATCGGCATGAGGAAGAACGTCGAGACGATGATGAAGACCGGCAGCCGCAGGAAGTCCGAGGGCTTCTCGTGCAGGTGGCGGATCTGGCGGATCGCCATCGACAGGACGGACGAGACGATCATCGTCGCGACGACCCAGACCCAGCCCTCGAGCCCGGTGTAGGTCTCGAGGATCGCCTGGTACAGGTTGATGCCGGTCCCGGAGATCGCCCGGTAGATCCAGCCGGCGATCGTCCCGAAGAGCAGGAACGGCAGGACGATGTCCATGACGAAGAAGACGGCCAGCACGGGGGCGTGGCCCATCATCCAGGGCAGCATCCGCAGGGTGTTGTACTGGCTGCCGCGGGCCCAGCGGAGCTGCTGCTTGAACAGCTTGCGGATCTCCAGGGGCGCGTCGGTGTAGACGAGGCTCGTGTACTGGTAGACGGACTTGTAGCCCGCCTTGAGCGTGAGGTTCGTCAGGGTGCGGTCGTCCGAGACCTCGAGGAAGACGCCCATGAACTTCTGGTTCATGAAGTCGTCCATGACGTCGATGAGGATGTGCCGGCGGAACGCGATGGTGCGGCCCGGCAGGCAGCCGACCTGGCCCAGCGCGGACTGCGCGGGCATCGAGTAGAGGGCGCGGGAGTTCTCGAGCCAGTCCGCCCAGCGGGTGATCCAGGACCGCTCGGGGTCGAGGATGCGCTGGCGGGTGGTGACGCCGCCGACCGCGGGGTCCGCGAACGGCTTGACGAGCTCGGGGAGCGTGCCGTCGGTCCACACGGTGTCGGAGTCGACGAGGACGGTGATCTCGCCGTGCGACATCTCGGTGCCGATCTTGACGGCGTTGCGCTTGCCCGGGATCGGGGTGTGGACCCAGCGGACGAGCGGGGCGAACTCCTCGCTCACGCGCTCGAGGCCGGGGTTCCGCTTGCCGTTGATGACGACGATGACCTCGTCGGGCTGCTGACCGACGATCCGTGAGAGGACGTCGTGGAAGAGGTCGAGCGGCTCGTCGACCACCGGGATGACGACCGAGGTCGTCCCGTGGAACTCACCGGTGTACGGCCTGTAGCGGCGCGACAACAGCACCTTGAGCAGCCACAACGCCCAGATGATGGTCGAGAAGACCGCGAAGAGATAGAACTCTGATTGGCCTTCGAACATGTGACGAAGCTGCAGTACGAATACGAACAATGGCCTGACCGCCTGATCGTGAGCAGTGGTGATGACTGGCTGACCGGCGGCTTTGGCGATGCAGCGATGGACGTCGTCCCGGGCAACTGGTGAGTCGTCGGTACGCGTCGTTGGTCCACGGACAGGCGTGATTACCTGCGTGTGACGTGCGCAACCGCCCCCTGTTCTGCTGGAGGCGCACGGCGAGACCGTCGGGCGGTCGTGGCCGGAGACAGACCCGGCGATCTCGGTAAATCGAACGTACCAGGCAGTAAAGGCGTATTAAGACGAACGGTTGTCCAAATGTGACCGCGACCACGGGATGCGCTTCCCGGATGTCCGGTTCCGTCCCAGATTGCCCAGGGCAAGTTCACGCAGAATTAACTGAAGTTGCTCTGCGCAACCTGTCGTGCTACGCGGGCCGGTGCACCAGGTCCTGGTAGTCCGGGTGCCGCGCCAGCCACGCCTTCACGTACGGGCACAGCGCCACGACGTCCCCGTGCGCCTCCCGCACCGAGTCCAGCGCCGCGCGCACGAGCGTCGACGCCACCCCGCGCCCCTCGGCCCGCGGGTCCACCTCCGTGTGCGTGAACACGACCGTCCGGCCCACCACGTCGTACGCCGCGATCCCCAGCAGCTCGCCCGCCTCGTCACGGGCCTCGAACCGGTGCGCCTGCGGCGCGTCGCTGACCAGCACGTCCGTCATGCGTCGATGGTGCGGCACGCGGCACGCCACGGGAAGCCCCCGGGCCCGCGTCGGCGGGCGGTGCGAGACTGGCGGCATGCTCCAGCCGTACCGCGAGATCCTGTCGCGCCCGGGGGCCCTGGCGTTCTCCGCCGCCGGGATGGTCGCCCGCCTCCAGATGTCGATGATCGGCATCGGCATCGTCCTCATGATCTCCGCGCTCTACGGCTCCTACGGGCTCGCCGGCCGCGTCTCCGCCGTCTACGTCGTCGCGCAGGCCCTGTGCTCACCGCAGCTCGCGCGGCTCGTCGACCGGCACGGGCAGGCCCGCGTCATGCGCCCCGCCGTCGCCGTCGCGTCCGTCGGGCTCGTCACCCTCGTCGTCGCCGCCCGCGCCGACACCAGCCCCTGGCTGCTCTACGTCGCCGCCGCCGTGACCGGCGCCGCCGTCGGGTCGTTCGGGTCGCTCGTGCGCGCCCGCTGGTCCGGCGTCCTCGGCGGCGACCCCCGCCCCATGCACACCGCGTACGCGCTCGAGTCGACCATCGACGAGTTCGTCTTCATCGTCGGCCCCGTCCTCGCCACCCTGCTCGCGACCAGCGTCGACCCCGCCGCCGGGCTCGTCGTCCCGCTCGTCGCCCTCGTCGTCGGCGGCTACTGGTTCCTCGCGCTGCGCACCACCGAGCCCGCCCCCACCGTCGCCAAGGGCGAGAAGGTCCGCGGGTCCGTCCTCGCCGCGCCCGGCATGGTCGTCCTCGCGCTCGTCTTCGTCGCCATGGGCGCGATCTTCGGCGCCACCGACGTGTCCACCGTCGCCTTCGCCGAGGAGTCCGGGAACACCGGCATCGCCGGCGTCATCCTCGCCGTCTTCGCCTTCGGCTCCCTGATCTCCGGGCTGCTCTACGGCACCCGGCACTGGGTCCGGCCCCTGCACCAGCGGTTCGCGATCGGCGTCGTCGTGCTCGCCGTCGGCGTCTGCTTCTTCGTCGTCGCGACCAACCTCGTCGTCCTCGCCGCCGTCATGTTCGTCACGGGCTTCGCGATCGCCCCCACGCTCATCAACGGCAACGCCCTCGTCCAGCAGCTCGTCGCCCCCGCACGGCTCACCGAGGGCCTCACCTGGGTCGGCACCTCGCTCGGCGTCGGCGTCTCGTTCGGGTCGTCCATCGCCGGGGCGCGCATCGACGCCGACGGCTCCCACGGCGGCTTCCTCGTCGTCATCGCGTCCGCCGCGCTCGCGCTCGTCGCGACCCTCGCCGCGTACCGCACGCTGCGCCCCCGGCCCGACGCCGTCACCGACCGCGTCGCCCGCGCCGTCGAGGACGAGTCGCCGTCACCCACCGCAGGCGCGACCGTCGCCGCGTGCGAGCTCGCCGAATGCGTCGACCCGCGCAGCACCGTGCCGCAGCAGCGGACCGCACCGGCCGACACGGACGCCGCCCCGCCGCGACCGACGGGCGTGACCGAGGAGGGCTGACGACCCGGCCCCGCACCGGGTCGCGGCACCGTCCGCGGCCCGCCGTGCCGGCTCGCCCCACCGTCCGCAGCCAGCACTCCCGCGCTGCGTCCCCCGCGCGGGCCGTTACCCGAGGCCGGACTTTCGACACCCGCAGGGCCCTCCGTCCCGCCCGGGCGGGCCGTGCGGCGCAGTAGCCTGCGCGTCGTGACGCTCGCCGACGAGACACCCCTCACCAGCACCGACGTACCGCTCGACGCGCTGCGCACCGTGCTCGCACCCCTCGGCGCCGTCGAGCACGCAGAGCGGCTCACCGGCGGCATGTTCGCGACGAGCTACCGCGTGACGCTCGCCGACGAGACACGCGTCATCGTCAAGACCGCACCCACCGCCACCGAGAAGCTGCTCAGCTACGAGCTCGACCTCGTCCGGTCCGAGGCACACGTCTACGGCCTCGCGCAGGAGCACCCCGCGCTGCTCATGCCACGCGTCCTGCTCACCGACTTCACGCGGACGACGCTCCCGTCCGACGCGCTCGTCGTCAGCCACCTCGACGGCGTCCCGCTCACCGACGCGGGCTTCGGACCCGTCGACGACGACCCACGCCTCGCGCGCGCCGAGGAGGAGCTCGGCGCGTACATGGCGCGGCTGCACACCCTGCTCCCCGCACCCGCCGGTCAGGGGTTCGGGTACCCCAACGCCGCGACCGGGCTCGTCGGCGACACGTGGCCCGAGACGTTCGGGCGCATGGTCGAGACCGTCCTCACCGACGCCCCGCGCTGGGGCGTCGAGCTGCCCGCCGACGAGGTCCGCGCCGCCCTGCGCCGGCACGCCGCCGCCCTGGCCGACGTCACCCGACCCGTCCTCGTCCACACCGACCTGTGGCCCGGCAACCTGTTCGTCGACGCCGCGACCGGCGAGATCGTCGGCGTCATCGACCCCGAGCGCGCCTTCTGGGGCGACCCGCTGCACGAGGTCGTCGGCGCCGACTGCATGACGACCGGGCCCGTGAACCCGCGCGTGCTCGCCGGGTACGCGACGGTCGTCCCGGGCGGCCTCGACGTGAGCAGCCCGTCCGCGCAGGCGCGCCTCGCCCTCTACCGGACGTTCCTCACGCTCATCCTGCTGACCGAGATCGTGCCGCGCGCCTTCGAGGGCGACTGGCTGGACGACTACCGCACGACCCTCCGCACCAACCTCGCGACCCTCCTGACCGCCCTCGCCTGACCCGCGGGCCCGGCCGCCGACCCACCGCCTGCGCCTGCCCCCTGCCGCCCGCTGCCTGCCGCCTGCATCCTGCCCCCGAGTTCGCCGATTCGTGCCGAGCTCGGCGGCTACAGCCGACGACCTCGACCGGGACCGGCGAACTCGCGGGCAGTGGGGATGGGCGGGGTGAGGGGTGGGGTGAGGGG
>NZ_BIMR01000184.1 GCF_004306155.1 Cellulomonas biazotea | reverse complement strand
CGGCGGGCCGGGCGGGCGGGGGGCGTCATCGCAGGAACGCCGCCGCCACGCCCGAGTCGACCGGGACGTGCAGGCCGGTCGTCTGGACCAGGTCGGGGCCGGTGAGGGCGAACACCGCGGCGGCGACGTGCTCGGGCAGGACCTCCTTCTTCAGGAGGGTGCGCTGCGCGTAGTAGGCGCCGAGCTCGGACTCGGGCACGCCGTAGACCGCGGCCCGCTTGGCGCCCCAGCCGCCGGCGAAGATGCCGGACCCGCGCACGACGCCGTCGGGGTTGACGCCGTTGACGCGGATGCCGTGCTCGCCGAGCTCGGCCGCGAGCAGCCGGACCTGGTGGGCCTGGTCGGCCTTGGTCGCGGAGTAGGCGATGTTGTTCGGGCCGGCGAACAGCGAGTTCTTCGACGCGATGTAGACGATGTCGCCGCCCAGTCCCTGGGCGATCATGGCGCGCGCGGCCTCGCGGGCGACGAGGAACGAGCCGCGGGCCATGACGTCGTGCTGCAGGTCCCAGTCGCGGACAGTCGTCTCCAGCAGCGGCTTGCTGATCGACAGACCCGCGTTGTTGACGACGAGGTCGACGCCACCGAACGCCAGGACGGTCTCGCGGACGAGCGCCGCGACGGCCTCCTCGGACGTCACGTCGGCCTCGACGGCGACCGCGACGTCGGGCCCGCCGAGCGCCTCCGCGACCTCGGCAGCCCCCGCGAGGTTGAGGTCGGCGATCACGACGCACGCGCCCTCGGCGGCGAGCCGCTCGGCGATGGCCCGCCCGATCCCCGACCCGGCGCCGGTCACGAGCGCGACGCGGGTGGCCAGCGGCTTGGGCGCGGGCATGCGCGCCAGCTTGGCCTCCTCGAGCGCCCAGTACTCGATGCGGAACTTCTCCGACTCGTCGATCGGGGCGTAGGTCGAGATCGCCTCCGCGCCGCGCATGACGTTGATCGCGTTGACGTAGAACTCGCCCGCGACACGCGCGGTCTGCTTGTCCTTGCCGAACGAGAACATGCCCACGCCCGGGACCAGGACGATCGCCGGGTCGGCACCGCGGATCGCCGGGGAGGACGCGTCGGCATGCCGGTCGTAGTACGCCTGGTACGCCTCGCGGTACTCGGCGTGCAGCGCGTGCAGGCGTGCGACCACGTCCTCGACGGGCGCGGTCGCGGGCAGGTCGACGACCAGCGGCGACACCTTGGTCCGCAGGAAGTGGTCGGGGCACGACGTGCCGAGCGCGGCGAGCGGCGCGAGGCGCTCGCGGGACAGGAAGTCGAGCACGACGTCGGAGTCGGTGAAGTGCCCGACCTGCGGGCGGTCGGCCGACGCGAGACCGCGGATGACGGGCGCGAGCGCGGCGGCCCGCTCCCGGCGCTCGGCCTCCGGCAGCGCCTCGAACCCGTCGACGACCGCGCCGAACGGGTGCCCGCCCTCGGCGGCCAGGGCCGCCGTGCGCTCCTCGATGAACGCCTCCGCGGCGCGGATGATCGCCAGGGACCGCTCCTCGGCCTGGTCGGACGTGTCGCCCCACGCGGTGATGCCGTGGCCGCCGAGCACGCAGCCGATGGCCTGCGGGTTCTTCTCCTTGATCTCGGCGATGTCGAGGCCGAGCTGGAAGCCCGGCCGGCGCCACGGCACCCACACGACGGAGTCGCCGAAGATCTCGTGCGTCAGCGCCTCGCCGTCGGCGGCCGTCGCGACGGCGATGCCCGCGTCGGGGTGCAGGTGGTCGACGTGCAGCGCGTCGACCAGCCCGTGCATCGCGGTGTCGATCGACGGCGCCGCACCGCCCTTGCCGTGCAGGCAGTAGTCGAACGCCGCGACCATCTCGTCCTCGCGGTCCACGCCCGGGTAGACGTCGACGAGCGCGCGGAGCCGGTCGAGGCGCAGGACGGCCAGGTTCTTCTCGGTGAGCGTCCCGAGGTCGCCCCCGGAGCCCTTGACCCACAGGAGCTCGACGTCCTGGCCCGTGACCGGGTCCGTCGCCACCCCCTTGGCGGAGGTGTTCCCGCCGGCGTAGTTGGTCACCCGCGGGTCGGAGCCCAGGCGGTTGGAACGGGCGATCAGGTCGGCCGCGGCGTGGTGCGTCGTCGCGTCGGTCATGGTCGTCAGGCTCCCCATCCGGCCTGCGTGCCACCGACACGCTCGGCCACGATCGTCTCGGTGTACCCCGACCGCGCGAACGCGCCCATCGGGTCGGCGTCGAGCCCCTGCTCGACCCGCAGGTCGGCCAGCAGCGGCCGCACGTCGGTGTTGTACGCGTCCATGAGCACGCCGTTCGCGCCGAGCACGTCACCCGACTGCTGGGCGGCCGTCAGCGCGGCGGTGTCGACGAGCAGCGCCTTGGCCGTCGCCTCCTGCACGTTCATGACGGACCGGATCTGACCGGGGATCTTCGGCTCGATGTTGTGGCACTGGTCGAGCATGAAGTTCACGCCGCTGTCGGGCGCGAGCGCCCCGGACTGGACGATCTCGTGCATGATCCGGAACAGCTGGAACGGGTCGGCCGCCCCCACCATGAGGTCGTCGTCGGCGTAGAACCGGCTGTTGAAGTCGAACGCCCCGAGCCGCCCGTGCCGCAGGAGCTGCGCGACGATGAACTCGATGTTGGTCCCGGGCGCGTGGTGGCCCGTGTCGAGCACGACCATGGCCCGCTCGCCGAGCGCGAGGCAGTGCAGCAGCGACGTGCCCCAGTCCGGGATGTCGGTCGAGTAGAAGGCCGGCTCGAAGAACTTGTACTCGAGGATCAGCCGGTGCTCGGGGTCGAGCGCCGCGTAGATCTCCTGCAGCGACTCCGCGAGGCGGTCCTGCCGCGCCCGGATCGAGTCCTGGCCGGGGTAGTTGAGGCCGTCGGGCAGCCACAGCTTGAGGTCCGTCGAGCCTGTGGCGCGCATGACGTCGACGCACTGAACGTGGTGCTGCACGGCCTTGGCGCGCACCCGGGCGTCCGGGTGGGTCAGGGAGCCGAGCATGTAGTCGTCGTCCTGGAACAGGTTCGAGTTGATCGCGCCGATCTGGACGCCGAGGTCCTTGGCGTGCCGGGCGAGCGCGTCGTAGTCGTCGACGAGGTCCCACGGGATGTGCAGGCTGACGCGCGGCGCGACCCCGGTGTACCGGTGCACCTGGGCGGCGTCGGCGAGCTTCTCGAACGGGTCGCGCGGGACGCCGGCCTGGCCGAACACCTTGAACCGGGTGCCGGAGTTGCCGAACGCCCACGACGGGAGCTCGATCGTCTGCTGGGCGAGGGCGCTGCGCGCGGCGGCGAGGGCCTCGGGGGTGGGGCTCATGCGAGGTCCTCCAGGGGGGCGGGGTCGGTGGCGGTGGGGCGCGGGGCGTCGTCGGCGGCGTTCGGGTGCGGAGCAGGCGGGGTCGGCGACGGGGGCGTGGTCGGCAGGCCCGCGGCGCGGAGCTGGTCCTCCAGGTGGAAGACCTCGTCGAGCACCTGGAACCCCTCGTCGGGGTTGCCGTCGGTGACGAAGAACTCGGCCATCTCGGCCTGCCAGCGCGGGTTGACGGCGGTGCGCGTCATCGCCTCCTGCGCGGCGGCGTAGTCGTCGGTCTCGAGGTGGCCGACGAGCAGGCCGTCGGGGGCGAGGTACAGCGAGTAGTCGCGCCACCCGGTGTCGCGGAGCGCCTCGAGCATCTCGGGCCACACGGCGGCGTGCCGGGCGCGGTACTCGTCGAGGCGGTCCGGGCGGACCCGGGAGACGAAGCAGACGCGGGTCATGGCCTGCCCCCTTCGATCGTCGCGTCGTTGAAACGATTCATCGTCTGGAACTCTAGGAAGGGGACCCGGCGGAGTCAAGACCGGGGACCCGACAACTTCGGCAAGCCCTTTCCCGAGCCTCAGCGTACTGCGGCACGACGCCCGCCGACCCGCCTCCCGCCGCCGGTCACCCCCGCGCCGCCGCGGCGCAGCTCACCCGCTCGCCCGCCGGTCCCCGCACGTCCGGACGACAGGCCGCGCGCGACGGTGAGACGCGGTGGGCACCTCCGGGGGCAGGTCGGGGGGTGCCGTTAGCATCGGCACGACGCAAGGGCGCTCGAGGGAGGACCACGGATGGCGACGACCCGGGGACGTGCGGAACGCCGTCCGTCCATCACCGACGTCGCCAAGCGCGCGGGGGTCAGCGTCGGCACCGTCTCCAACGTCCTCAACCGGCCCGACCAGGTCACCCCCGCGACGCGCGACCGCGTCCAGGCCGCGATCGACGAGCTGCAGTTCGTCCGCAACGCCTCCGCCCGCCAGCTGCGCGCCGGCACGATCCAGACCGTCGGCGCGATCGTGCTCGACATCGCGAACCCGTTCTTCACCGAGGTCGCCCGCGGCGTCGAGGACCGGCTCGCCGCCGAGGACTACACGCTCATGCTGTCGTCGTCCGACGAGGACCCCGAGCGCGAGGCCCGGTACCTGCGCCTCTTCGAGGAGCACGGCGTGCAGGGCGTCATGGTCACGCCGTCCGCCGGGTCGATCGACGCGCTGCTCGCCGTGCGCGACCGGGGCGTCGACGTCGTGCTGCTCGACGCGACGTCCCCGTTCGACGACATCTCCTCGGTCGCGGTCGACGACGTGCGCCCGTTCGCGAAGGAGCGCACGTGACCGACGAGCAGGCCACCCCGGTGACCGCGACGACTCCCCCGCTGCGCGTCGCGATCGTCGGCACCGGCGCCATCGCGCACGCCCACCAGCAGGTCCTCGCCACCGACCCGGGCGTCGTCACCGTCGCCGTCGCCGACCCGAACCCGCAGGTCAGGGACACCTTCGCCGACCGGTACGGCATCGACGGGCGGTACGACACCCTCGCCGACCTGCTCGCCGCGCAGCCCGTCGACGTCGTCCACCTGTGCACCCCGCCCGGCCTGCACCGCGAGCAGGCCGTCGCCGCCCTGCGCGCCGGGGCGCACGTCGTCTGCGAGAAGCCGCCCGTCCTGTCGCTCGCCGACCTCGACGCCGTGCTCGACGTCGCCGAGGAGGTCGGCCGGCAGTACGCGGTCGTCTTCCAGCAGCGCACCGGCACCGCCGTCGGGCACGTGCAGCGGCTCCTCGCCGACGGCGAGCTCGGGCGCCCGCTCGTCGGCGTCTGCCACACGCTCTGGTACCGCCGCCAGGAGGACTACTACGCCGTGCCGTGGCGCGGGAAGTGGGCCACCGAGGGCGGCGGCCCGCTGCTCGGGCTCGGCATCCACCAGCTCGACCTGCTCGCGTTCCTGCTCGGCGAGTGGGCCGAGGTCGACGCCCGCGCGTTCCGGCTGGCCCGCGACGTCGAGACCGAGGACACCTCCACCGCCGTCGTCCGCTTCGCGAACGGCGCGGTCGTCTCCGTCCTCACGACGTCCCTCTCCCCGCGGCAGACCTCCTACGTGCGCGTCGACACGACGCTCGGCACCGTCGAGGTCGAGCACCTGTACGGGCACGACGCCCGGTCCTGGCGGCTCACGCCCGCCCCGCTCGTCACCGGCGGCACGCCCGAGCCCGCCCCCGCGTCCTGGACGCTGCCCGCCGACGACGAGCCCAGCGGCCACACGCCCCTGCTGCGCGCGGTCTACGAGGCCTTGCGCACCGGCGCCCCGCTGCCGCCGGTCGCCGCCGACCCGCACCGGTCGCTCGAGCTCGTCACCGCGATCTACGCGTCGGCGTCGCTCGGGCGGCCCGTCACGAAGGCCGACCTGGCCCCCGGCAGCGCGCTGCGGGACGGGTTCCTGCACGGTGTCGAGGACCTGCGGGACGTCGACGCGCAGGGCGTCGTCGCGGGCGAGCGGCCGGACGGGGGCGCGTGAGCCCGGCCTCGCCGGACGACGGCGTCGGCGGCGTCGGCGGAGTCGTCGGGGTCGGTGGAGTCGGGACCTCCGCGGCGACGTCGCACCCCCGCGTCGCCCCCGCGCCCCTCTACGTCGACCCGCTCGGCGCCCCCACCGACCCGACCGTCGTCCGCGGCCCCGACGGCACGTGGTGGCTGTTCGCGACCCAGCGCCGCCCCGACGACCCCGGCCCGGGCGTCACCTGGGTGCACGGCACCGACATCACCGTGGCGACGTCGGACGACGGCGGCCTCACGTGGACGCACCGCGGCGTCGTCGAGGGCCTCGACCCGCACCCCGGCCGGAACACGCTGTGGGCGCCCGAGGTCGTGCACGCCGAGGGCCGGTTCCACATGTTCGTCAGCTACATCACGGGCGTCCCCGACCGCTGGGAGGGGCACGCGCGGCACGTCCTGCACCACGTGTCCGACGACCTCGTGACCTGGGAGTACGTCGGCGTCGTGCCGCTGTCCTCGGACCGGGTGATCGACGCGTGCGTCGCTCCGCTGCCGTCGGGCGGGTACCGGATGTGGTTCAAGGACGAGGCCGCGGACTCGACGACGTGGTGCGCGGACTCCCCCGACCTGCTCACGTGGGGGCCGTCGCGCCCCGCGGTCACGGGTCGCCCGCACGAGGGGCCGAACGTGTTCACGCTCGGCGGCTGGCACTGGATGCTCGTCGACGAGTGGCGCGGGCAGGCCGTCCACCGGTCCGACGACCTGGAGACCTGGACGTTCGACGGTCACGTCCTCGACCGCCCGGGCACGCGCCCGTCCGACGGGTCGATCGGGCACCACGCGGACGTCGTCGTCGGCGCCGACGCGGACGGCGAGCCCGTCGCGTGGGTCTTCTACTTCACGCACGCCGTCTCGCCGTTCTCGACCGAGGGGCGGGCGCTCGACGAGGCCCACGACGCGGCCCTCGACTCCGCTCTCGACGCCGCCCAGGACCTCGCGCACGAGCCCGCCCACCCCGACGACGAGCCCGTGGGAGGGGCGGCCGAGGGCGACACGCCCGCCACCCGTCGCGCGGTCGTGCAGGTCGCCGTCGCGCGCGTCGTGGACGGGCACCTCGTGTGCGACCGCGACGAGCCCGTCGACCTGGACCTGCGCCGCGTGCCCTGACCCCGCGTCCGCACCGCCCGCACCCCCGCACGACCCGCACCCGCACCCGCACCCGCACCACCGCACGCTGCACCCCGACCGCACCACCAGCGAGGATCCTCATGACGAACGCCCCCTGGCCCCTCGGCGTCGACGGCATCGCCTACGGCGGCGACTACAACCCGGAGCAGTGGCCGCTCGCGACGCGCGTCGAGGACGTCGACCTCATGGTCCAGGCGGGGGTCACGCTCGTGAGCGTCGGCATCTTCTCCTGGGCGCAGCTCGAGCCGCGGCCGGGCGTGCACGACTTCGGGTGGCTGGACGACGTGCTCGACCGCCTCGCGGCGGCGGGGATCAAGGTCGCGCTCGCGACGGCGACGGCGAGCCCGCCCCCGTGGCTGACGCGCCTGCACCC
Organism: Cellulomonas biazotea; assembly: GCF_004306155.1. GTDB lineage: Bacteria > Actinomycetota > Actinomycetes > Actinomycetales > Cellulomonadaceae > Cellulomonas > Cellulomonas biazotea. The sequence continues at coordinate 4,638 of NZ_BIMR01000184.1, read as the reverse complement.
CGAGCTGCTGCCCGTGACGGCGGACGGGACGGTGCTGCAGGCGGGCAGCCGGCAGGCGTACCGGGTGTCGTCGCCGGTGTGGCGCGACTACGCGGTGCGGATGACGCGCCTCATGGCCGAGCGGTACGGGAACCACCCGGCGCTCGCGCTGTGGCACGTCGACAACGAGCTCGGCTGCCACGTGCCGCACGACTTCTCCGACGACGCGGCGGCGGCGTTCCGGCGCTGGCTCGAGGACCGGTACGGGACGGTCGACGCGCTGAACGCGGCGTGGGGCACCGCGTTCTGGTCGCAGCGGTACGACACGTTCGACGAGGTCCTGCCGCCGCGCGCCGCCCCGACGAGCCTCAACCCGACGCAGCAGCTCGACTTCGCGCGGTACTCCTCCGACGAGCTGCTGGTGCACTACCGGGCGTTGCGCGACGTGCTGCGCGAGGTCACGCCGCACGTGCCGACGACGACGAACCTCATGATGTCGACGGCGACGAAGTGGATGGACTACTTCTCCTGGTCCGACGACCTCGACGTCGTCGCGAACGACCACTACACGATCGCGGCGCGACCGGACGCGCACGTCGAGCTCGCGCTCAGCGCCGACCTGTCGCGCGGCGTCGCGGGCGGCGCCCCGTGGATGCTCATGGAGCACTCGACGTCGGCGGTGAACTGGCAGCCGCGCAACCGCTCCAAGCGCCCCGGGGAGATGCTGCGGCACTCGCTGTCGCACGTCGCGCACGGTGCGGACGCGGTGATGTTCTTCCAGTGGCGGCAGTCGGCGGCGGGCTCCGAGAAGTACCACTCGGCGATGCTGCCGCACGCCGGGACGGACACCGACGTGTGGCGCGGGACGGTCGAGCTCGGCGAGGCGCTGCGGGCGATCGGCGAGGTCCGCGGCTCGCGCGTGCAGTCGGACGTCGCGCTCGTCTGGGACTACCCGGCGTGGTGGGGCGCGGAGCTCGACTCCCACCCCTCGACCGACGTGTCGTACCAGGAGCGGATGCTCGCGCACTACCGCGCGCTGTGGGAGCGGCACGTGTCCGTCGACGTCGTGCGGCCGTCCGCGGACCTGTCGCGCTACCGGCTGGTCGTCGTCCCGACGCTGTACCTGGTGACCGACGCGGACGCCGCGAACATCGCCGCCGCGGCGGCGGCGGGCGCGACGGTGCTGGTCACGTACTTCTCGGGAATCGTCGACGAGCACGACCACGTGCGGCTCGGCGGCTACCCGGGCGCGTTCCGCGACCTGCTGGGCGTGCGCACCGAGGAGCTGTGGGCGCTGCAGGAGGGCGAGACCCTCACGCTCGACGACGGTGCGACGGCCGACGTCTGGTCGGAGAAGGTCCACGCGGCTCCCGGGACCGAGGTCGTGCGGACCTTCGCCGACGGCGACCTCGCGGGGGGTCCGGCGCTGACGCGGCGTGCCGTGGGCGACGGTGCGGCCTGGTACCTCGCGACGCGGCTCGACGACGCGGCGCTCGGCGCGCTGACCGAGGCGCTGCTGGTCGAGGCCGGGGTGGACCCGGTGCTCGACGGGCTGCCGGCCGGCGTCGAGGTGACGAGGCGCCGCGCCGACGACGGCCGGTCGTGGCTGTTCGTGCTCAACCACTCGACGTCCCCCGTCGACCTGCCGCCGGGCGACGTGCTCGCCGGGCGGACGTCGGACGGCCGGGTCGACGCGGGCGGTTTCGCCGTTCTGCGTGAAATGTCGCCTTCTGCGCCCTAGCATCGCCACGGCCGACGACGGTCGGTCCGTGGCGGCGAAGGGGACGCGATGGTGGACGGCGAGGACGACCCGACGGGCACCCCGTCGCACCGCAGGGGTGCGCCCCGTCGGCGCGGGCGCGTCGTCGTGGCGGTGGTCGCGGTCGTCGCCGTGGCGGTCGCGGCCGGCGCGCTGGCCTTCTCTCGTCGCGGCGGCCCCGACCCGCAGGACCTGCTCGCCGCGCACGACGTGACCGACGAGGTGCTCGGCCAGGCGGCGTGGCGTGAGCGCGTCCGCCTGGTCCTGCCGACGCAGGACCACCCGCCGGCGCGGATCCGCGTCTACGTGTCGTGCACCGGACGGGACGTGGCGCGCGTCTACCTGGACGGCACGTGGTCCGGCGGCGTCCCGTGCGGCTCGACGACCGCCGGGGAGGGCGTCGCGAGCGTGACGATCGGCGACCCGGTCGACCTGGGCGTCGAGCACGTCGTCGAGGTCGAGGCCGCGCCGGACGCCGCGATCGCGGTCACGGTGGCCGTCCCGCGCGAGGACGTCGCCGGGACGATCGTCCAGGGCTGACCTGGTTTTTCACCCGCTCGGCGCATCCAGGACCGGGACGGACAGGTTGCAACTGGACGCATGTCCCGGTCAGGATGCGCGGCATGGCAGCGACCCCGTCCGAGCCGCCTGCCTCCCGGCCGGCGCCCCCCGACGTCGTCGTCCCGCTCACGCGGGCCGACCTCCCCGCCGCGGCGGCCGTCCTGGCCGCGGCGCTGGCCGACGACCCGGGCTTCCGGCACCTGTTCCCCGTCGACTCCCGGCGGGAGCGCGAGCTCCGGGCGCTGTACCGCATGACGCTGTCCGACGCCCTCGCGCACGGGCACACCTACGTGACGAAGCTCGACGGCGTCGTCACCGGCGCGGTCGCCCTGTACGCACCGGGCACGTACCCGATGACGACCGGCCGCTGGTGGCGGCAGGCGCTGCGGATCGTCGCGATCGCGGTGCGGACCCGCACGCACTCGCTCGGCCTCATCAAGTTCGGTGACGCCACGGCCGAGGGCGTCCCCGCCGACGCCTGGTACGTCGAGGCCCTCGGCGTCCGCCCCGACCTGCAGCGCGCGGGCCGCGGCAAGCGGCTCATGGCGCGCGTCTTCGAGCTCATCGACGCGGGCGCCGAGCCCGGCTACCTGGAGACGACGCAGCCCCCGAACGTCGAGTACTACTCCGCGCTCGGCTACACCGAGACGAACGCCCGCGTCGCGATCGCGCAGGACGGGCCGTGGATTATCCCGATGGAGCGCGCACGCAAGGGCTGACCCTGTCATAGGTCAAGCCAGGGCAAAGTTGGGCCTTCCCTCCGGTCAACTCCGCGTGCCATGCTGCGCGTGTCACGACCCCGCACCGGCAGCACGCCGGACCCGCGGGCACCGTCCGCCCGGCACGCCGGGCCCGTGGTGAGGAGGGCGACATGTTCGGATGGCGCAGGCGCGACAGGTACGCGGCGGCGGCGGCGACGGCCCCGCTGGTCCCGGTCGGCGACAGCGGGTCGACGCCCGACGGCGGCCCGGAGCCGGTCGGCCCCGTCCCCGACCCGACGCCCACCCACGGCGGCTGGTTCTCCGGCTGGTTCGACGGCGGTCACCACGGCGGCAGCCACGGCGGGCACGACGGGGGCGGGTTCGGCGGCTTCGGCGGGTTCGACGGCGGTGGGTTCGGAGGCGGGGGCGACGGCGGCGGGGGCGGCGGGTACTGAGGGAGCGCCCGGCGCTCGACGTCCGCCGCACGGCGGTCGGGTCGCGGCCGGCGGCGACGGCCCACGATGAGGACAGAAGTCCTGGTCAGCGCGTCGCCGCCGAGTGGCAGCATCCGCGGCATGAGGATCCTTCATCAGATGGTCGTGCTCGACGCCCCCGACCTCGCCGCCGAGAGCACCTTCTGGGCGGGGCTGCTCGACGGGACCGTCGACCCCAAGGACGAGCACGGCTGGCACGCCGTCCTCGTCGACGGCGAGCAGCGGCTCGGCATCCAGCACGCCCCGGACCTGGTCGCCCCCGACTGGCCCGACGGCGCACCGCAGCAGCTGCACCTCGACCTGTACGTCGACGACATCGCCGAGGCGCACGCCCGGGCCGTCGCGCTCGGCGCACGCGTGCTGCAGCCCGCCGACCTCACCGAGCCCGGCGGCTACGTCGTCTACGCCGACCCGGCCGGGCACCCGTTCTGCCTGTGCTGGATGCCCGCGGACGGGACCTGGTCGCCCGACGACGTCTGAGGCGACCGACCGCCGAGGTCGTCGTCCTCCCCCGTCGCCCCCACCGCGCCTGTCGTCGTGAGGCGGTGGGGGGCGACGGCTCCTTCCGCCGCGCACGGCGCGGTGGGACGCTGCTGGGGTCACGTCTCGCACGGACGCACGCGACCGACCCCGCGGGGTCGGTCGCCCACCGGTGACGGTCTCGACGACGAGGAGCGCGCGATGGGCTTGTTCGACTGGCTGCGGCTGGACCACGACCTGCAGGCGACGACCGCGGCCGGGGTCGTCCTCGCGGGCGGTACCACGGCCGACGCGACCGGCGGACGTCCGGACCCGTGGGTGGCGCCCGACGACCCGATCCCCGGCGACCTCGGCTTCGGCGTCGCCGCGAGCGGCTTCGACAGCGGCCACGGCATCGGCAGCGGGTTCGACGGGGGCTTCGGCGGGTTCGACGGCGGCGGGGGCATCGACGGCGGCGGGAGCTGAGCGCCGCTCGTCGCGACCGCCCTGCTCGTCGTGCACGTCTCACACGGCGGCACGCGCTGACCTCCTGCGCGTCCGGCTGAACCCCGTCCCGTCGCGTCCCGTCCCGCACACGTCCCGCACCCACGACGACCCCGTCATGACGCCCTCTCCCGCTGGTCGGGAGGGCGTCATGACGGGGTCGTGTCGGTGTGTCGTCGGA
>NZ_BIMR01000183.1 GCF_004306155.1 Cellulomonas biazotea | reverse complement strand
GGCGTTGCTGGGGCTGACGTTCACGGCGTTCGTCCTGATCGGGCCGTCGTGGTGGCAGCTGGTGACGGCGGCGGTCGTGGCGGTCCTGCTGGGGCAGGTGATGTTCCTGGGGCACGACGCGGCGCACCGGCAGATCTTCGAGTCGGGCCGGTGGAACGACTGGTCGAGCCTGGTGATCGCGAACCTGTACGCGGGGATGAGCTACGGCTGGTGGCAGCACAAGCACTCGCGGCACCACGCGAAACCCAACCAGGTGGGCGCCGACCCGGACATCGCGACGGACGTCATCGTGTTCCACACCGAGGACCTGAAGGCGCCGCGGACGGGGCTCAAGGGCTGGCTGACGCAGCGGCAGGGGTGGCTGTTCTTCCCGCTGCTGCTGCTGGAGGGCCTCAACCTGCACGTGTCCGGGGTCAAGACGATCTTCGGTCGTGGTCCGGTGAAGCGTCGCCCGGTGGAGATCGCGTTCGTCACCCTGCGCCTCGGCGGGTACGTCGGGGTCGTGTTCTGGCTGCTGCCGGTCGGCATGGCGTTCGCGTTCCTCGCGGTGCAGCTCGGCCTGTTCGGGCTCTACATGGGGGCGGTGTTCGCGCCGAACCACAAGGGCATGCCGCTGGTGCCTCGCGACGCCCGGATCGACTTCCTGCGCCGCCAGGTGCTCATGAGCCGCAACGTGCGCGGCGGGCGGTTCGTCGACCTGTTCATGGGCGGCCTGAACCACCAGATCGAGCACCACCTGTTCCCGAGC
>NZ_BIMR01000182.1 GCF_004306155.1 Cellulomonas biazotea | reverse complement strand
GCGCCCGGCCAGCCGTCCCGCGCGGGGTCGCCCACGGCCCCCGACGCCCCGTCCGCCCACCCGCGGCCGGCGTGGCTCCCGCCCACGGGCGAGAACGCGGCCCGTCCCGACGACCCGACGGCGACCCCGCCGGGCTCCCGGGGCGACGCGTGGCGGCGGGCATGGGGCCTGCCACCGATCGAGACGACCGACGACCGCACCGAGGAGGAGGGCCGATGACCGCCCGCCGCTTCCTGCCCGCCCTCGTCGGGCTCGTGCTCCTCGCCGGGTGCGCGGCCCCGCTGCCGGAGCCGTCGCCCGAGCCCGCTCCCGCCGTCGCACCTGCGGCGACGACCGTCGGGCAGTCGACGGACGTCCTCACGGACGTCGGGGCGGTGCTGGCCGCGGCCGACGCGGTGCTGGACCCCGCCGCCCTCGCGCCCCGGGTGACCGGACCCGCCCTGGCGACCCGGACCGCGGAGTACAGGCGCGCGTCGGCGACCGCCAACGCGAAGCTCCCCACGGTGCTGCCGACGGCCGAGCAGGCGCTCGTGGTCCCGCAGACGACGGCGTGGCCGCGCACGCAGCTCGTGGTGACGGAGCAGCCCGACGACCTGCAGGCCCCGCGCATCCTCGTCCTGCAGCAGGCCGCTCCCCGCGAGCAGTACAAGCTGTGGGGCTGGGCCCGCATGGGGCAGGGCATCCAGATGCCCGCGACCGCGTCGCCCGAGACCGGCAGCGCGGTGCTCGCGCCCGACGTGACGGGCCTCGTGGCGACCCCGGTCGACGCGATGCTCCAGTACGCGGACGTGCTCGCGAACGGCGACGCCTCGGCGTTCGCCGCGTCGTTCGCGCCGGACGCCTTCCGGGCGGGGATCGAGGCCGCCCGGGCGGCGACCGCCGCCGGCGTGGAGGCGGCCGGGACGGCGACGGAGACCTACACCCCCGCGCCGGCCCCGGTCGTCGCGCTGGCGACGGTCGACGGCGGGGCGATCGTGGTGGGCGAGATGACGACGGTGTCCACCGTGACGCTGACGGTGTCCGGTGGGACGATCCCGATCACCGACCCGTTCTACGCTGCCCTCGCGGGCACGGACAGCGCCGGCACCGCGTTCGCCCGCACGTTCACCGACGTGCTCGTCATGTACGTCCCACCCGCGGACAGCGGGGCGCCGATCCAGGTGCTGGCGGCCGAGCACGCCGTCACCGCCGCCAGCGCCTCCTGACCGTCCCGCCCGGTCACCGACCGGTCCCGCGGACTGGTTCGATGGGCAGGCCGGTCGTCCGCGACCGGCACGGACTGCCGGTCCGGCGAGAGCGGCCGTCCGGACGGACCAGCGAGACCGAGCAGCACGACGACCGACCCGCGACCGACCCGCTACGGCGCCGCCTCCGCGTCGCCCGGCACGAAGGATGACCCGCATGACCCAGCCCACCGGTCCCCGTCCCCGTCTCGACGTCCGCGGCGCCGTCGACCTGTCCGGTCTCGCCCGGACCACACCGGCGCCGGGTTCGCCGGGTGGCCTCGACCGACCGAGCGCCTACGTGGTCGACGTCGACGAGGCGTCGTTCGGCGACGTCGTCCAGCGCTCCACTCAGCACCCGGTGGTCGTGGTGCTGTGGGCACCGTGGAGCGAGGTGAGCACGGGCGTCGCGGCCGACCTGGCGGCGCTCGCCGAGGAGGACGCCGGCCGCTGGCTGCTCGCCCGGATCGACGCCGACGCGAACCCGCAGGTGGCCGCCGCGTTCCAGGCCCAGTCGGTGCCGACGGTCGTGGCGGTCCTCGCGGGCCAGCCGCTGCCGCTGTTCCAGGGGGCGTACCCGCGCGACCAGGTGCGGGCCGTGCTGGACCAGGTGCTCGCGGCCGCGGAGGCGAACGGCATCACGGGCCGTGTCACGCCGGCGACCGAGGGGGAGCCCGAGGCCGAGCCGGAGCCCGACCTGCCCCCGCTGCACCAGGCGGCGTACGACGCGATCGAGGCGGACGACCTCGACGCGGCGCGCGCGGCCTACGAGCAGGCGCTCCAGGAGAACCCGCGCGACACCCTGGCTCGGGCCGGCCTCGCGCAGGTCGGTCTGCTCGACCGCACGCGCGACCTCGACCTGCGGGCCGCACGCACGGCAGCCGCCGACCGGCCCGGTGACGTGGACGCCCAGCTCGCGGTCGCGGACCTCGACGTGCTCGGCGGTCAGGTCGAGGACGCGTTCGCCCGGCTGGTCGACGTGCTGCGCCAGACCGCCGGCGACGAGCGCGAGCGCGTCCGCCAGCGGCTCGTCGACCTGTTCGAGGTGATCGGGGGCGACGACCCCCGCGTGGTCGCGGCCCGTCGCGCGATGGCCAGCGCCCTGTACTGACACGCGCCGGCCGTCCGCGCCGACCCGGTGCCCGGCCCGTCCGGTACCCCGAACGCCCTCCAGCAGCCGCCCGACGCGGCCGCGGGAGGGCGTTCGTGCAGGTCAGGGCACCGAACGGCCGCTGCGGACCGCTCGGTGCGGCCGGGGTGACGGGGGTCACCGGACGCGGATTTGCTCTTCCGTCCCAGCGCTGCGTAATGTTCTCGATGTCGCCCGGCAGGGAGGAACGGACACCGAGGAACGATCCCGGTGGCTGGTCCCCCGAGCGATACCCCGGATACTCCGAGCTGGTGAGACTCTCACCGGCCGACACGAGTGCCCGGACCTGGAACGAGGTTCCACCCCGATCGATCGGCCCGGACAGGGCAGGTTGACGAGGAAGACCCGGTCCGCTAAGTTTGAACGGTTGCCTCCGGCCAGATCGAAAGATCTGAAGGGATGCGCGTCTGTTCCTTGAGAACTCAACAGTGTGCCAAGTAGTCGATGCCAAGATGGTTCATCGCACGTGAGTGTGGTGGGTCTTGGTTGAGATCGAGGAGGCGTGTTCCACCCCGTGGGATGCGTGTCCTCTTGACAGCCGAATCTGATTGGCCCTTTCGGGGGCTGTTTCGTGTGTCGGTTGCTCAT
>NZ_BIMR01000181.1 GCF_004306155.1 Cellulomonas biazotea | reverse complement strand
GCGCGGTGAGCCCCTCGGTGTCGGCGAGCGCGAGGGCCGCCGCGACGACGCGGTCGACGGACAGCCCGGCGGCAGCGCCGCGTCCGCGCGGGGCGGCGGGCTCGGCGGTACGCCACAGCAGCGCCATGCTGCGCGCCGGGTCGCCGGTGCCGGTCAGCTCGCTCATGGGTCCATCTTCCCTGCCGGGAACAACCGCAGACGTCCGCGCGTTCTTGTCGTACGCTGTACGGTAAGCGCGCCACGAGGAGGAGTCCACCCATGCCCGTCGCCAGCCGACCCCACGACCACCCCGACACCGCCGACATCACCGACCCCGCCGGACCCGCGGTCCGCATCCGCGGGCTCACCCGCCGCTACGGCACCACCACCGTGCTCGACGGCCTCGACCTCGACGTCGAGCCCGGCACCGTGCACGCGCTGCTCGGCCCCAACGGCGCCGGCAAGACCACGACCGTCCGCATCGTCGCCACGCTGCTCGAGCCGCACGGCGGCACCGCGCACGTCGCCGGCCACGACGTCGTCCGCCACGCCACCGAGGCCCGCCGCCGGCTCGGCCTCGTCGGGCAGCACGCCGCCGTCGACGAGATCCTCGGCGGCCGCGACAACCTCGTCCTGTTCGGACGCCTCTCCCACCTCGCCGCGCGCGCCGCCCGCCGCCGCGCCGACGAGCTCCTCGACCGGTTCGACCTCACCGACGCCGCCGACCGGCCCGTCGGCACCTACTCGGGCGGCATGCGACGCCGACTCGACCTCGCCGCCGGTCTCGTGCTCGACCCGCAGGTCCTGCTCCTCGACGAGCCCACCACCGGGCTCGACCCCGGCGGGCGCCGCGAGGTCTGGCGGGCCGTCCGGACGCTCGTCGACGCCGGCACCGCCGTCCTGCTCACGACGCAGTACCTCGAGGAGGTCGACCAGCTCGCCTCGCAGGTCAGCGTCCTGTCCCAGGGCCGGCTCGCCGCGCGCGGCACGCCCGACGAGCTCAAGGCGTCCATCGGGCAGGACCGGCTCGACGTCGTCGTCCGCCACGAGGCCGACCTGCCCGCCGCGCAGGCCGCGCTCGACGCCGTCGGCACCGACATCGAGACCGACGTCGCCACCCGGCGGGTCACCGCGACCGTCACGGACCGCGTCGCCGCGCTCACCCACGTCGTCCGGACCCTCGACGACCAGGGCGTCGGCGTCGACGACGTCGTGCTGCGCCGGCCGACCCTGGACGAGGCGTTCCTGCACCTCACCGGCGCGCCGCCCGACACCGCCGCCTCGACCGGCACCCCCGGCACCGCCCGCACCGCCACCAGCGCCGTCACCGAGGAGGCCGCACGATGACCACCGCCACCACCACCCGTCCCGTCGCCGCCGTCCCGTCCGCGGGCGGCCCGACCTGGGCGCTGCGCGACGCCTGGGCGGTCACCCTGCGCGACCTCGGCCACTGGCGCCGCCAGCCGTGGGACCTCGTCATCGGGCTCGCGTTCCCGATCCTGCTGCTGCTCATGTTCGGGTACCTGCTCGGCGGCGCGATCGACGTCCCCGGCGGCTACATCGAGTTCCTGTTCCCCGGCATGCTCGCCGTGACGATGGCCTTCGGGCTGGAGTCGACGATGACCGCCGTGTCGCAGGACGTGCAGCGCGGCGTCACGGACCGGTTCCGGTCGCTCCCGATGTCGCGGTCCGCCGTGCTCCTCGGGCGCGCGGTCGCCGACATGCTGTCCTCGACCGTGGGTCTCGTCGTCCTGCTCGTCGCGGGCGTCGCCGTCGGGTGGCGCTGGCACCACGGCGCCGGGCCTGCCCTCGCGGCCGTCGGGCTGCTGCTCCTGCTGCGGTTCGCGTTCCTGTGGCTCGGCATCTGGCTCGGGCTGCTGTTCCGCGGGCAGGGCGGTGTGACGGCCGTGCAGATCCTCGTGTGGCCGTTCGCGTTCCTGTCCAACGCGTTCGTGCCGATCTCGACGATGCCGGCATGGCTCGAGGCCGTCACCGCGTGGAACCCCATCACGGCGACCATCGCCGCGACGCGCGACCTGTTCGGCAACCCGACGGTCGCGGCGAGCGGCTGGGCGGCGGACCACGCGACGCTGCTCGCGGTCGTCTGGCCGGTCGTGCTGGTGGCGGTGTTCGGGACGCTGGCCGTGCGGCGGTGGCAGCGGCTCGGCCGCTGACCCCGGCCGCTCGACCGACGGCAGGGGGTGTCGCGCGCGATCGCGGCACCCCTACCGTCGGGGCATGACGACGACCGACGGCGTCCGCAACGTCCGGACCGCGCTCGACGGCCTGCCCGGCCGCTACCAGCCGCACCGCCTCGTCACCCTCAACGACCACGACGTCAAGGTCGTGACGCTCGAGGGTGAGTTCGTGTGGCACACCCACCCCGACACCGACGAGCTGTTCGTCGTCGTCTCCGGCGACCTGACGATCCAGCTCCGGGACGGCGACGTCCGGCTCGGCCCGCTCGATGCGTTCGTCGTGCCGCGTGGTGTCGAGCACTGCCCGCTCGCCCACGGGGTCGTGCAGGCGCTGCTCGTCGAGAAGGTCGGCACGACCAACACGGGCGACGTCGGCGGCGACCGCACGCAACCGCTCCGCGAGCTCGCCTGACGGCGACGGGACCTAGGCCGCGAGCGCGGCTGCGCTGAGCTGCTCGGCGTGGCCGCGCGACGACCCGACCAGCGCGAGCGCCACGACGTCCACCCCCGTGTGCCGGGCCAGGGCGACGCCGTCCGCGACGACCCGCTCGCGGGGTGCGACGACCCACGACGCCGACGGCGCCCAGGACGCCCCCGCGAACGCCTCGACGTGCGCGAGCCACGACCGGCGGCGGGCGGCGTCGGCCTCGTCGCGGGCGACGACGGTCTCGACCTCGAGGACCAGCCGCACGTCCTCGCGCCGGCGTCCGACGGCGAGCACGTGCCCCTCGAGGACCGCGACCAGCGTGCGGACAGCCGTCGCGTTCGGCAGCGCGGCGGAGAAGCGGATCCGGACGGTGTCGGCGCGCGCCGCGGAGCGCAGCAGCTCGACGTCGTCGAGCGCGGCGCTCGCGACGACCACCTCGGCACGGGGGCGGTCGTGGTCGCGACCGTCGGCGGCGGTGCGGAGCGGGGCGCCCACGACCTCGATGACGACGGGCACATCGGCGGCGGGTTCGGTCGTGGTCGTCCAGGGCGTGAGGGTGGCGACCTCGTCGGCGGAACGGGGCGCGCGGGCCGCGTCAGCGGCGGTGCGACGGGCCGTGCGCCGGGTCTGCCGGTGCGCGTGGGGGTGCGTCAGGACGTGCTGAGCCATGGTGGGAGTCCTCGGGTCGAACGGGGTGCGCAGCGAGGGCCGTCGGGCCGCAGGCGCGCGGGGTCGTCAGCTCAGCGACAACACACCCGGATCGAGGACATGGGGGCAGGCTAACCACGTGGTTGCCCCGCGCACCACCCCTGTCCGGGCACCGGACGCCCGGGCGGCGGGTGAGAGCCCGTCAGGCGCCGAGCATCCACCGCAGCGTCCGGGCGTTGCGGACCGCGTTCCCGTCGCCGTCGTTGTTGAGGTAGACGAGCACGTCACGGCCCTGCGCGTCCCACTCACGCACCCGGTCTGCCCACCAGCGCAGGTCGTCGTCGGAGTACGAGCCGCCGTACAGCCACCGCTGGTCGGGGCCGTGCAGCCGGACGTAGACGACGGGCGCGGTCGCGCGCAGGACGCACGGCAGCCCCGCGCCGCTCATGACGCAGGCCGCGGCACCGTGCCGCTCCAGCAGGTCGAAGACCGCGTCGTCCTGCCACGACGGATGCCGCAGCTCGACGGCCACCCGCAGCCACCACGGCAGCGACCCGAGGAACCAGTCGAGCCGCGCGTCGTCCCGCGGCATGTCCGGCGGCAGCTGCACGAGCAGCACCTCGCGCCGGTCGCGCAGCGCGTGCCAGGAGCGGGACATCCGCTCGGACCACGCCTCCGGCGCGTACAGCCGCTTCGCGTGCGTGAGGCCGCGCGACGCCTTGACGGACATCGTGAAGCCCTCCGGCAGCCGCCGGTTCCACGACGCGAACGTCGCGTCCCGCGGCCACCGGTAGAACGACGCGTTGAGCTCGACGGTGTCGAACTCGGCCGCGTACCGCGCGAGCCGGTCCGCGGGCGGCAGGCCCGGCGGGTACAGCACGTGCTCCCAGTGGTCGTACGACCAGCCGGACGTGCCGACGCGGATCGTCACGACCGCCCCGGACCCGCCGTCAGAGCGCCTTGCCGAAGCAGAGCGACAGCAGGTCGCCCGCGTACGGGCCGAACGGCACGACCGGTCGGTAGCCGAGCGACACGTACAGGGCGACGGCCTCGGGCTGGCGGACACCGGTCTGCAGCAGCAGGGACGACATGCCGGCCTCGCGCGCGTCCGCCTCGACCGCCTCCATGAGCACGCGGCCGACCCCGGCGCCGCGGGCGACGCCGTCGACGTAGAGCTTCTTGACCTCGCCCGACCCGTCCGGGTAGCCGTCGCGGGCGGCCCGCAGCGCGACGTGCCCGACCGGCTCGCCGTCGAGGAGGGCGAGCGTCGCCGTGACCACCCCGACGCCCTGCTGCGCGTCGTCACCGTCGAAGCCGCCGGCCGCGTCGAACACCGGGATCAGCTCCGGGTACCGCTGGCAGTTGAACTCGTGCATCGCGCGGCGCAGCGCGACCGCCCGCGGGTCCTGCCACGGCACCCGGACGAGCTCGACGCGTCCGGTCGCCCGCTCCTGGCGGGGAGCACCGGGCACCGGGACCAGCCACTTCGCGAAGCAGCGCGAGTCGACGACCCCGACGTACTCGCCGTAGTTCTCGACCGGGAAGTACCCCGCCCGCAGGTACAGGCCGATCGCGTCCGGCTGGAGCGGACCCGTCTCCAGCAGGAGCACCCGCCAGTCGCGGGCCGTCGCGAGGCGCTCGAGCTCGGTGAGGACCAGGCGCGAGTAGCCGCGGCCGCGGTGCGCCGGCTCGACGTACATGCGCTTGATCTCGCCCGTGCCGGGCGACACGTCGTCGTAGGCGGCGTCCTCGTCGAGGTCCCGCAGCGCACCGATCGCGACGGCCTCGCCGTCGACGCGCACCCGGACGACCGCGACGATGTCGTCGCCCGTCATCTCGTGGCCGATGTCGTCCTCGCCGTACCGCTCGCGCAGCTCGGCCTGCTGCGCGTCGCGCAGCCGCACGACGTCCGGGTCGTCCCAGCCGACGACGTCGACCTCGACGGTCGGGGCGTCCGCCTGCGTCATCAGGAGACGAGCGCCTTGAGCACCGACGTGAAGAAGCGCAGGCCGTCCGTGCCGGTGCGCGGACCCTTCGGGCCGTCGGGACCGAAGCCCGCCTCGACCGCGTGCTCCGGGTGCGGCATGAGCCCGACGACGTTGCCCGCGGCATTGCTGATGCCCGCGATGCCGCGGCGCGACCCGTTCGGGTTCCAGCCCTCGTAGCGGAAGACGACGCGGCCCTCGCCCTCGAGCTCGTCGAGCGTGCGCTCGTCGGCGACGTACTGGCCGTCCTGGTTCTTCAGCGGGATCGTGATGTGCTCGCCCGCCGCGTAGTCACGGGTCCAGGGCGTGTCCGCCCGCTCGACCGACAGGACCTGCTCCCGGCACACGAAGTGCAGGTGGTCGTTCTTGATCATCGAGCCCGGCAGCAGGTGCGCCTCGGTGAGGACCTGGAAGCCGTTGCAGATGCCGAGCACCGGCAGGCCGCCGCGGGCGGCGTCGACGACCTCCCCCATGACCGGCGCGAACCGGCTGATGGCGCCCGCACGCAGGTAGTCGCCGTAGGAGAAACCGCCGGGCAGGACGACCGCGTCGACCCCGTGCAGGTCGGCGTCGGCGTGCCACAGCGCGACGGGCTCGCCGCCGGCGAGGCGCACCGCACGGGCGGCGTCGCGGTCGTCGAGGGTGCCCGGGAAGGTGACGACGCCGATGCGGCTCATCGGGCCGGGACCTCGGTGTCCTCGTACACGGCGACGACGTCCTCGATCACCGGGTTGGACAGCACCTGCTCACCGGCGGCGCGGGCGGCCGCGAGGACCTCGTCGGTCACCGGCCCGTCGACCTCGAGCTCGAACCGCTTGCCCTGCCGGACCGACGCGAACTGGCCGAAGCCGAGCCGGGGCAGCGCACCCGCCACGGCCTTGCCCTGCGGGTCGAGGATCTCGGGCTTCGGCATGACGTCGACGACGACTCGTCCCACGGGTGTGCTCCTGTTGTTCGCGCGGCGGTGGGGGTCGGGGCGATCCTACCGACCCCCGCCGCGCCACGATCCCCGCCACCGAGGGGTGGACGCCGGTGCCGAGCCGGGCCGCGGGTGAGCGTCGAGGTGGACGTACGGGCGGAACCGCCCGACGTCCGGGGTGTCGCCGAGCAGGTCCTGACGCTCGCACTCGCGCATCTGCGCGCGTCGCACGACCGCCGCCACGGCCAGGACCAGCGCGAAGGACAAGGCGCCGAAGATGACGTCCATCGGGACGTGGACGCCCAGCGTGTCCGCGAGCAGGCCCACCACCAGCAGCAGGAGCACGACCACCGCCTGGGCGGGCGCCTCGGCACGCAGCGGGTACCAGAACCCGTCGATGTCGCGCCGCAGCCAGTCGTCGTAGCGCGCCACGGGGCGGCGACCACGGAGGCGGTACGCCAGCACGACGCGCCAGGGCGGTCTCGTCGGGCGGGTCGGGGGCGTCGTCACGGGAGATGTCTACCGCGAGGTCGTCACCTGTGGTCGAGCTCGCGCGTTCCAGCTGACGATCTCGACCACGACTGACGACCTCGACCGGGACTGACGACCTCGGCGCGCGGGCCGGTGGCCCCGCGGGGTGGGTCGGAGGGGGTGGTGGGTCAGAGGGTGTGGTGGGTCCAGGTGCCCGCCACGAGGGCGCCCGCGACAGGGGTCGAGCGCAGCGCGCCCGGGGTCGTGCCGCGCGTGAGCGGGTCGTCGTCGAGGACGGCCAGGTCGGCCGGGTCGCCGACACGCAGGCTCAAGGGCCGTCCGTCGACCGAGGCCGCGAGCGCCGCGGTCAGGTCCAGGCGCTGCTCGGGGTGCCAGGCGTCGCGGCCGTCGCGCGCGCGCCACACGGCAGCGTCGATCGCGGTCCACGGGTCGAGGGGGGCGACGGGCGCGTCGGAGCCGAGAGCGAGGCGCACCCCGGCCGCGTGCAGCGCGCCGTACGGGAACGCACGGCCGGTGCGGCCCGCCCAGTGCCGGTCGGCGACGTCCCGGTCGTCCATGGCGTGCTCGGGCTGCACGCTCGCGACGACGCCGAGCGCGGCGAACCGGGCGACGTCGTCGTCGGTGAGGAGCTGCGCGTGCTCGACGGACCCCGCCGCCCCGGTGGTGGCGAACGCGTCGAGGGCGAGCGCGTTGGCGGCGTCGCCGATCGCGTGGATCGCACAGCGCAGCCCGTGTGCGTGCGCGGACGACATGAGCGGCACGAGCCGCTCGGGCGGGACGGCGAGGACCCCGTGGTCCGTCGTGCCGGGGTACGCGTCGTGGCAGTAGGCCGTGCGCGTGTTGAGCGAGCCGTCGGTGATGACCTTGAGCGGCCCCTGCTCGACGAGGCCGGCAACCCGGTCTCCCGTGTGCAGGTCGTCGTGCACGACGCGGTCGAGCCAGTCCTCCCACACGCCCGCGCGGACCCGCACGACGCCGGGCCGTGCGGCGGCGCGGCGGCGCCACACGTAGAGGTTGTCGGCGATCTCCAGGTCGACGACCCCGACGACCCCGAGCGACGCGGCGTGCACGGCAGCGTCGTGGACGAGCGCGTCGGCGACGTCGTCGCTCACGTGGTCGACCACGCCCTGCAGCGGCAGCCACTCCCCCTCGCGCAGCAGCCCCGTGGGGTGCGCGCCGACGCCGAGCAGCCGCAGCCCGGCCGTCGAGAGCCACGCGCAGTGCAGGTCGCCCGACACGAGGACGACGGGGACGTCGCCGACGGCCGCGTCGAGCAGGGCGGACGTCGGCGCGTCGGGCCACAGCCCGTCCCGGAACCCGAAGCCGACCAGCGGCGTGCCGGCGGGCGGCAGGCCCGCGTCGAGGCGTGCGCGGACGAGCGTCACGGCGTGCGCGGCGGACGTCGCGCCCGCGAGGTCGAGCCGCTGCCGGGCGAGCGCCCACTGCGTGAGGTGGACGTGCGCGTCCCACAGGCCGGGCATCACCGTCCGCCCGTCGAGCGGGACGTGCTCGGCGCGCGGTCCGGCGACGTCCGCGAGGTCCGGCCCGAGCGCGGCGACCCGCCCGTCCCGGACCAGCACGTCGACCGTGACGGCGTCCCCGAGCCGTCGGGCGCCACGCAGCAGCAGGGGGTGATTTGTCCCGTTTCCGATGTCGCTCACGCGAAGACCGCCGCTACCGTCGCCATGTGAGCACCGTAGGGGGCGGCATGGATCACACCGAGGGTTACGACGCGCTCTTCCTGGGACCTCCGCTACCGCTGCCGGGGACACCCCGGCCGGTCGAGGACCTCCCGTCGACGCACTTCACGGTGCTGTTCGACACCCGGCACAAGCTGGCAGCCGCGACCGCGGTCAACATCGACGGCTCGCAGCTCAAGGACCTGCCGCGCGAGGACACGTGGCTCCTCGACCCGCGGGTCCCCGTCGACCGGCAGGCCGGGCCGGAGGTCTACCGGAACAACCGCCTCGACCGCGGCCACCTGGTCCGGCGCGCCGACCCCGTGTGGGGCCCCGTGGACGTCGCGCAGCAGGCCAACGTCGACACGTTCCTCTACACGAACGCGGCGCCGCAGGTCGACGACTTCAACCAGGGCAAGCAGCTGTGGGTCGGGCTCGAGGACCACGTGCTGCGCTACGCCGAGACGTGGCGGCAGCGGGTCAGCGTCTTCACCGGGCCGGTGCTCCGCGACGACGACCCCGTCTACCGGGGCGTCGGGGTGCCGCGGCACTTCTGGAAGGTCGCGGTGTGGGCGACGCCGGACACCGCCCCGACGGACGGGACGGGCACGACGGACCGGACGGGCACGACCGCGGGCGCGACGACGGACGGCGCCGGCGACGCCGAGGCGCCGCCGCTGCGGCTCGCGGCCGCCGCGTTCCTCGTCGACCAGTCGCCGCTGCTCGCGGGGCTCGACCTCGACGAGGCGCTGCGCTCGGCCCGCGACGCCGACGCACCGCCTCCGCTCGGGCCGTTCCGCACCTTCCAGGTGCCGGTGTCGCAGGTCGCGGAGCTCACCGGGCTCGACCTCGGGCCCGCGGTCGCCGCGGACGTGCTGCCGCCGACGCGGGCGTTCGGCGAGAAGGCGTGGGTCCCGCTCACCGAGCCGTCCGACATCGTCGTCTGACCCCCTCGCGCCGGCGCGCCGACGTCCGGTCCGGCGCACCGGTGCGAGGTCCGTGACGGGCGCCCGCCCCGACCGCGTCGCGAGCCTGTGCGGTCGGGCGGCGAGTGCGACGTCCGGCGGCCGTCAGGCAGTGGGCGTCGCCCGGCGCAGCGGGACGACCATCGGGGTACCCGACTCGGGGTCCGGGACCACCCGGCACGCGAGCCCGAAGACCTCGCGCACGAGGTCCACCGTGACGACGTCGGCGGGCGGCCCCTCGGCGACGACCCGG
Source organism: Cellulomonas biazotea (assembly GCF_004306155.1). GTDB lineage: Bacteria > Actinomycetota > Actinomycetes > Actinomycetales > Cellulomonadaceae > Cellulomonas > Cellulomonas biazotea. Next base: position 2,811 of record NZ_BIMR01000181.1, on the reverse strand, counting down.
CCCTCCCGCATCGCGACGAGGTGCGTGGCGTACCGGGCCGCCTGGTTGAGGTCGTGCAGGACGGCGACGAGCGTGCGGCCCTCCTCGTGCAGCCGCGCGCACAGGTCCATGACCTCGACCTGGTGGGCGATGTCGAGGTACGTGGTCGGCTCGTCGAGGAGCAGCAGGTCGGTCTCCTGCGCGAGGGCCATCGCGAGCCACACGCGCTGCCGCTGCCCGCCGGACAGGTCGGCGACGTACCGGTCGCGCAGGTCGGCGACCTCGGTGGCGTCGAGGGCGGCAGCGACGGCGCGGGCGTCGGCGGGCGACCACTGCCGCAGCAGCCCCTGGTGCGGGTAGCGGCCGCGCGCGACGAGGTCGCCGACGGTGATGGACTCGGGCGCGAGCGGGCTCTGCGGGAGCAGCGCGAGGCGGCGCGCGACGTCCTTGCCGCGCAGCCGGTCGAGGGGCTGGCCCTCCAGGAGCACCTGGCCGGCGCGCGGCTTGAGGGTCCGGGCGAGGGCGCGCAGCAGGGTCGACTTGCCGCACCCGTTGGGGCCGATGATGACGGTGAACGACGCGCGCGGGACCTCGACGGACAGGTCGCGCGCGACGACGAGCTGGTCGTACGCGAGGGTCAGGCCCTGCGCCGCGAGCGGGGCGACGGTCGGGACGACCGGGGGGACGGCGGGTGCGGTGCTCATGCGGCACTCCTCCTCCACTCGCGGACCAGCAGGAACGCGAGGTAGACGCCGCCGAGCGCGGCGGTGACGACACCGACGGGGAACTGCTGGCCCGGGATCGCGTGCTGCGCGAGCAGGTCGGCGACGACGAGGACGGCGGCGCCGGTGCACGCGGCGGCGACGACGCCGGGGCCGGTGGACCGGGTGAGCCGTCGGGCGATCTGCGGTGCGGTGAGCGCGACGAACGCGATGGGCCCGCACACGGCGACGGCTGCGGCGGTCGCGAGGACGCCGACGACGACGGCGACGGTCCGCACCCGGCCGGGCCGGACACCGACGGCGGTCGCGGCCTCGTCGCCCATCTCGACGAGCTGCAGCGGGCGGGTGAGCGCGAGCGCCGCGGGCAGCAGGAGCAGGACGGCGACGCCGATCAGCGCGGCGTCGGACCACGTGCGGGCGACGAGGGACCCGTTGATCCAGATCGCGACCTCCTGCGCCTCTTCCCGGGCGGCCTTGGCGAGCGCGAGCTGGACGAACGAGATCGCCATGGCCCCGACCGCGATGCCGGCGACGACCATCCGGTGCGGGGCGGAGAAGCCGCGCCCGGTGCCGAGCCAGACGGCGACGACGGCCACGACCGCGCCGACGACCGCGCCGGCGGGGACGGGCATCGTGCCGGGCCAGACGAGACCGGCCGCGGCGGCTCCGGCGGCGGCGCCCGCACCGAGCCCGATGACGTCGGGGCTGCCGAGCGGGTTGCGCGTCACGGACTGGAACAGCGCGCCGGACACGGCGAACGCGGCGCCCGCGAGCGCGGCGACGGCGAGCCGGGGCAGGCGCGTCGTGAACAGCGCCCACTCCTGGATCCGCGACCCGTTCCCGGCGAGGACGTCGGGCAGCTCGGCGAGGGGGATGCCGAGGCGGCCCGCGGTGATCGTCACGACGCCGGCGACGACGGCGACGGCCAGGACGACGACGCACACGACGACGGGCCGCGGCCGCCACAGCAGGACGACGCCGCGCCCCTCGGGTCCGAGGCGCAGGGTGCGGGGCGGGCGGCCCTGGAGCATCAGACGCCGACCCGCCCGCGCCGCACGGCCGCGATGAGGAACGGTGCGCCGACGAACGCGGTGACGGCGCCGACCATGAGCTCGCCGGGGCGGGCGACGACGCGCCCGACGACGTCGGACGCGAGCAGCAGCACCGGGCCGAGCAGGGCGCAGTACGGGAGCATCCAGCGATGGTCGGACCCGGTGAACGACCGGACGACGTGCGGCACCGCGAGGCCGACGAACGCGATCGGGCCGACCGCGGCGACGGCCGCGGCGCACAGGACGGTCGCGGCGAGCCCGCCGAGCAGCCGCGTGCGTCCGGCGTGCAGCCCGAGCGACGTCGCGGACTCGTCGCCGAGCGCGAGCGCGTTGAGCTGCCGGGCGAGCAGCAGGGCGAGGAGCACCCCGGCGACGACGAACGGCAGGACCTGCCCGACGACCTCCGGGGACCGTCCCGCGAGCGACCCGACGACCCACACGCGGTAGGAGTCGAAGACCTGGGGCTGCGTGAGCGAGACCGCCTCGACGAGCGCCACGAGCACCGCCGACACGGCCGCCCCGGCGAGGACGAGCCGCACGGGCGTGGCGCGTCGTCCGCCGGAGCCGATGAGGTAGACGGCGACCGCTGCGAGCAGCGCGCCGGGGATCGCCGCCCACACGGACCGCCCGACGGCGGGACCGAGCAGCGCGATGGCGAGGACGACCGACGCCGACGCCCCGGCGTTGACGCCGAGCAGGCCGGGGTCGCCGAGCGGGTTGCGGGTGAGGCCCTGGATGACGACGCCCGCGACGGCCAGCGCGGCGCCGACGATGACCCCGAGCTGCGTGCGCGGGATGCGCGACGCGACGACCGTCGAGACGTAGGAGTCGTCGGGGTGGCGCAGGGCGGACCACACGTCGCCGAGCGGGACGGGCTTCGCGCCGACGGCCATGCTCAGCCCGACCGCGAGGACCAGCAGCAGCGCGGCGCCGACGATCCCCGCGGTGAGCAGGAGCGCGCGTGAGCCCCGCACGCGCGGGGCGTGCGGGGCCTGCGGGGCTCGCGCGGCGGCGACGGCGCTCATGGGTGCACGGTACGGAACGCGGGCGCCGCGACC